>JABMNV010000104.1 GCA_013203475.1 Acidobacteriota bacterium | reverse complement strand
GCTGATTCTGGCCACCGCGGTCTACTACGGCTATCTCGCTTACACGTTGTTCGAGAACCGCTGGGTGGACGCTACAGAGGTGTCGTCGAGTGTGGACGAAATGCTGGCCAGCGGATGGCATTCGTCACTGACAGTCGGACTGGCAGAGGCTCGGCGCGACGGCAAGCCCGTTCTGCTCGATCTGTGGGCCACATGGTGCAAGAACTGTCTAACCATGGATCGCACGACGCTGAAGGACCCGGCTGTGGTGGCCGCGCTCGATGGCTACGTGAAAATCAAGGTGCACGCGGAAGACCCCGACGAGCCGTCGACCAAAGCACTTATGCAGCGCTTGGAAGCCGTCGGCCTCCCCGCCTACGCCATCTTGCGCTAGCCCCCAGGACCCCCGGCCCCCCCAGGGCTGCTACAATCCGCCCCACCCGTTCACACGATCTCGTTATTGATCCCGGAGGATGTATGCGCGCACGGCTGTTGGTTGCTTGTCTGTCTGTCTTAACCGTTGCTGGCGGGTTGTCCGCACAAACGTCCCGGAGTCGACACAATCCGATGGTCGAACTGCTGTCGGCGAAGCAGGCCGTGTTCGGCCTGTACGCGCCGGCGAACCGCGGAGCCGCGCGCGGACGTGGGCGCGCTGGCGCGGCGGCGGCGACGCCGGCCCCTCCGCAGAAGACACCGGCCGAGCTGGCCAAAGAGACGATGGCTTACGGGTCGAGCGACTTCATCTTCTCAGGGGGAATGGAAGGTGGCGTGGAGCGGGGCCTCGGACCGTGGACTGATTTTGTGAGCGCGCTGGGCGAGACGCCATTGGTGACCCGAACGCCCTTTGTGCACCTGTCCCGCGCGTTGGTCGTCAAGTCGCCTCGGATTACCGAGGATGTGGCCAGGACGACCGCCGATCTTGGTGCCCAGCTGAACACCGGTGTGAATACGTTGATGTTCGTGGGAGTCGAGAGCGCGGCCGAGGTACAGCGTGGGCTCGACGCCATGCGCTTCGTTTCGAACGGCGGCACACGCCCGGACGCTGTCGGCATGGCGCCCAAGGTGTGGGGCATGAGCGAGGCCGAGTACACGCGGAAGGCGGATCTGTGGCCCCTCAATCCGGATGGAGAACTCGTCAACTGGACGATTGTCGAGAGCAAGGAGGGGCTGGCCCGCGTCCGTGAGATCGCCGCCGTCAAGGGCATTGGCGTCCTCTGGCCCGGCGCCGGGACGCTCCGGGGCGTATTCTCAACCCAGGCGGCCGACGGAAGTCGAGTGGCCGATCCAGTCGCGTGGGAGGCCGCCATTCAGCAGGTCCTGGCCGCGTGCAAGGAATTCAACGTGCCGTGCGGGTATCCCTCCAACGCCTCAGACATTGAGATGCGCATGAAGCAGGGCTTCAGTGTGTTCGTCATGGGCTGGGGCGACGCGGGCTTCCAGACGATTGATATCGGCCGAAAGGCGGCTGGGCGCTGACGCAGCGCTCTACTTGATGACGAGCAGACGGTAGTTCGCCGGGTGCAGAAACTGGATGCCGTGTTCCATGAGGATGGCGTTGTCTTCAATCGGCACCCTGAGCTTGCGGCCGCCCCATTCCTCAATGGGCGAGTAGGCGAAAAACTCGAACGACAACATGTGTTGCAGACGCAGTGTGAACGTCTGCTGCAGCGGTTGCCACGTGGTCATTGACGGGCCACTGCCATGGCCCGTGTTGCCGACCGGGTGGAACCCATAGACCACGTCAGTCTTGTCGTCGGCATTGGGACGATTAAATTCGATCACCCCGTATCCAGCCTCGGCCAATGCCGTATCCATCGCCGCCATCGTCTCGGTGGCTGTCCGCCCTGCCTGGACGGCGGGCTTGAGGATGTCGCGGACCGCAATGGCTTTGTCGAACGCTGATTGAATACTGGCTGGCGGCTGAGCCTCGCCGGGCTTGAGTACGTAGGCCACACGCTTGACGTCGGTAGCGAAGTTCATCAGTTGTACGCCCCAGTCGATCATGATGACGTCGCCGGGCTGAACCAGCCGTGCGCTAGACGTGGCGACGATGCCGTCCGGGCCGGTGACATAGACCGATGGCATGTCGAACGACGACCCGAGACCGCGGGCCAGCAACTGGTCTTGCAGCCACCATGCCGTCTCCTCAAGTGTGGTCTTGCCGGGCGTGATGACTTCGTTGGACAGGGCCCGTTCCGCCAACTGGGTCGCCAGACCAGCCGCTTCGCCAAAGGCGACAATTTCCGCGGCGACACGCATCGAACGGAACGTGCTGACGAGTTGTTCGGCGCTGACCAGTCGAGAGGCGTAGGGCTCTCCGAGTGCTGCCTGCAACTGGCCGAATTGGGCGTGCGACAACCCGTCAGCCGCGCCGATGTCGTCGGACATGTTCACGCCAATACGCGTTGGGGCCCGCGCGCTGACGAACTCTCGCAGCATCGACGACGGGCCGAAGAAGTCGTAGGCGCCCGACTGCTCCACCATGTAGCCAGAGGGGCCCAGGGCGGCGCGTTCGATCCGAGGCGTGCCTCGATCGGTGAACACGTAGTAGCCAACTCCGGAGATGTACCCCCGGCCAAGATCGTCCCACAGTGGGTCAGTGTGGTTTTCCTTGACCGCCACGATCCACATATCGATGTCGGTCTCGCGCATGGCGACCGGCAGCACCTGCTCGAACTTGTCGAGTCGAATCTGTCGCTGCATCTCCCAGCGGCGCCTGGCTTCCTGCGTAGACAAAGAGGCAGACGACAGCATCACCGCGCTCAAGGTACCGATGAGGGTGAACGCGACAAGACGTGGAGCAGGCATCAGTGGCAGCATGAGGCGCATTGTATCGCTGCAGGCGCCGGGATAGACTCCTCGGAGTCTGGGAGGGTGTATGACGCTGCGACAGGTAGTGGTGGTGGCTGGACTGCTGGTGGGCGTGGGCGCAGGGCCCGCTTCCGGGCAGACACGGGCCGTAGACGGTGTGATCGTCAATGCGGCAGGCGAACCGCAGTACTCAACGTTCTCCTTGTGTGCCATCGATCCGGCCACCGGTCAGTCGGGAGCGGCCGTGACGACACGTGTGCCGTTCGTCGGACGAGCGGTGCCGCATGTGCGGGCCGGGGTCGGTGCGGTCTGCACACAGGCCTCCACCGCGGTGGAGTTCGGTGCGCGCGGTCTCGACCTGATTGAACAGGGTGTGGAGCCCACAGACATCATTGCGCAGTTGCTGGCTGACGATCCGCGCCGTGAATCTAGGCAAGTGGGCGTAATTGACATGCAGGGCCGAAGCTCGGCGCACACGGGAGCCCAGAACAGCGCGTGGGCCGGCAGCAAGCAAGGCCTCAACTACACCGTGCAGGCCAACATCATGGTGGGACCGGAAGTGATCGAAGCGGTGGCGACCAGTTTTGAGTCGACCGATGGCACGGGCATGCCACTGGCGGAACGGATGATTCTGGCGTTGGAAGCCGGATACGCGACGGGGGGCGACAAGCGCTGGGGCCGACTCCAGTCAGCTGCCATCAAGATTGCCGATCCCAATGTTTCTGGTCGCGGTGGCGATCACATCGCGCTGGCGATTGAAGTGGGAGAACACCCGACTCCGGTCGCCGAGATGAAGCGGATCTATCTCACGACCGCGCAACGCCTGGGCTACCGGGAGTTCTCGCGCGTGGAAGGAGCGGACGTGATCGAGTTGAAGCGCATGCTCCATAAAACAGGGTACTGGCGCCCCGAGCTTGCCACGTTCCCGGAGCCCGCACAGGCTCGCGAGTACGGCCTGTTCGACGAGGAAGCGATCGCGGCCGTGGACAAGTTCCGCGCTGCCAATGAGTTGGTCTACTCGGGCAACCCGCCAGGCCTGGTCGATGCCCGGCTGATTGAGGCGCTGCGCGCGGCCTATTTCGCGGTGGTCAAGAAGGGTGGACGACCATGATCCGCGCGCGGCCCCGCGCGCTCTTCGTCAGGCTGGTCGCTGGGCTGGTCGTTGGTCTGGTCGGGGGATCGTCGGCCTGCACGTCGTCATCGCCCATTGACGTTGTGGAACTGAGTGCGCAGGACGCGCAGGTCGCGATGACCACTGGCACGCTGACCTCGCATGCGCTGACGCAGTCGTACCTGGAGCGGATCGCGCGCGTGGATGACGCCGGGCCGTTCCTTAACGCCGTCATCGAGCTCAATCCGAATGCCCTCACCGACGCGGCGGCGCTCGATGCCGAGCGCGCGGCTGGACATGTGCGCAGTTCGTTGCATGGCATTCCCGTGCTGCTCAAAGACAACATCGATGTGGCCGGCCTGGTGAACTCGGCTGGCTCATTGGCCTTGGCCGAGCATCGACCTGCCGCCGATGCGTTTTTCGTCACCCAACTCCGTGAGGCCGGCGTCGTCATCCTCGGCAAGGCCAATTTGAGTGAGTGGGCGAATTTTCGGTCCACGCGGTCCACCTCGGGCTGGAGTTCTCGCGGCGGCCAGACCAAGAACCCCTACGCGCTTGATCGCAACCCGTGTGGGTCCAGTGCCGGCACGGGAGCGGCCATTGCCGCCAGCCTTGCTGCAATTGGCGTGGGGACGGAAACTGATGGCAGCATCATCTGTCCGTCGGCCGTCAACGGGCTGGTGGGACTCAAGCCGACCGTGGGCCTGGTGAGCCGAGGCGGCATTATTCCGATTTCCATCTCGCAGGACACGGCGGGGCCGATGGGACGAACGGTGGCCGACGTCGCGATGTTGCTCAATGCGATGGCGGCCGTGGACGCTGCGGACCCCGCGGGACCGGCGTCTTCGGGACAGCGGCCAGCGGACTACGAGACGTCGTTGATGGTCGATGCGCTGAAAGGAAAGCGCGTGGGTGTGCTCCGGCAGGCGATGGGGTATCACCCTGACCTGGATGCCCTGATGACTCACGCGATCGACGTGGTCAGGGGCGGGGGCGCTGAGGTCGTGGATGTCACCATGCCCACCTACAACCAGTGGAACGACCCTGAGTTCGACGTGCTGTTGTACGAGTTCAAGGATGGTCTGAACTCGTACCTGGCTCGGGCGGGGGCTCCGGTCGCTTCGCTCGAAGCGCTGATCGCCTGGAACACGGCGCATGCCGACACCGCGATGCCCTTCTTTGGCCAGGAAATATTGACGATGGCCCAAGCCAAAGGGCCTGTGACGGATGCCGCCTATCTCAAGGCGCGCGACGATGCCAGGCGACTGGCGGGCCCTGAGGGGTTGCTGGCGGCGATGGACGCGCTGCAACTGGACGCCGTGGTCGCTCCGAGCATGTCGCCGGCGTGGCGAACGGACCCGGTGTTGGGTGATCACTTTGTTGGCGCCGGGTATGGTGTGGCCGCCGTCGCCGGTACACCCAGCGTGACCGTGCCGATGGGGCATGTCGCCGGCCTGCCTGTGGGGATTACGTGGATGGGACGCGCGTTTAGTGAAGCTGACTTAATCAGCTTCGCCTACACGTTCGAGCAGGCCACGCAGGCGCGCCGCGCCCCGACGTTCCCCTCGGGCAGGTAACCCCACACATCCCGGGGCGGACTGCTAAGATCGATGAATGAACTCATCGACAAAACGTCCGGTGGCTTGGCTGGTCATCGTGGTGCTGACGAGCCTGACGGCGCTGACCGTCGAGGCCTGTGCCTCGGCTCCGGCCCAGGACGGCAGCGAACGAGTCTCGCTCGACGCCTACGCGGAGTGGCGCCGCGACGACACCATCATCGTGGATGGCCAACGGGTGCGAACCGGCGCCGCGACGACGTTCGAGGGCGAGCGCGCCCGTCAGTTCAGTGAGATTCAGCTCGGAGACGAGGTCAGGCTCACCGGCGTTCGTCTGGGCGATGGCTCAGTGCTTGCGACCGAGCTCGAGGCGAAAGTCAACGGCTCGGCCCTGTTCGAGGGCGACGTGCGCGCCGCCACGGACGAGATCGAAGCGCTGTGGCTCAAAGAAGGAATGATGTTCGAGCCCAAAGAGGACGGAGGCCGCGAGGTCATCGGCACGATGGTGACGTCGGGCCCGAAGCTGGCCCGCGTGGAGCGCATCACGCGACGAATGTTGCCCCCGTACCTCCCGGCTGAGGCCGTGCGCGTTCACGTCGTGGAAACGGACGAATGGAACGCGGCCGCGATGGGCAACGGCGCCGTGTGGGTGTACACAGGGCTGATTGACGAACTGTCTGATGATGAGCTGGCGATCGTGATCGGGCACGAGCTGGCCCACTTCACCCACGAACATTCCAGACGAGGCGCACGATCTGGCCTGCTGACACAGCTGCTGGGATTGGGCGCCCTTGTCGCCGCCGAGGCCATTGACAACGACGTGTTGAGGACCTCGGCGCAGGTCGCGGCGCTCCTCTCGATGACCGCGACGCTGAGCAACTACAGTCGCAATCATGAAGATCAGGCCGACCGGGTTGGCCTTCGGTATGTGTCGGAGGCAGGGTTCGATGTGGGTCAGGGGCCACACCTGTGGGCGCGGTTTCGCGACAAGTACGGCGAGCAGAATCCGCTGGTGAATTTCTTCCTGGGCAGCCACTCCAGGCCGACCGACCGCATTCGTAATATTGAACGGGAACTCGCGCTCAACTATCGCTGATATGACGCTCACGCGGCGCTGACATGCGCTGACACGGAACTTTCTTCGACGGAATGGCGTCCTTCCCCTTACATGGTAAGGTGAGGCAATGACGCTTGAGAGCAACAACATTCTGCAGGGCACACTCGACGTGCTGATTCTCCGGGCG
Source organism: Acidobacteriota bacterium (assembly GCA_013203475.1). GTDB lineage: Bacteria > Acidobacteriota > Vicinamibacteria > Vicinamibacterales > SCN-69-37 > SYFT01. The sequence continues at coordinate 79 of JABMNV010000104.1, read as the reverse complement.
CTCACGGAGGGGCCCCTGCACGGGTATGCCATCTCACGATGGGTACACGAACGCACCACGGGCACACTGACGATCGACG
>JABMNV010000103.1 GCA_013203475.1 Acidobacteriota bacterium | reverse complement strand
GGCTGGACGTGTTTCAACGGCGCCTGGCTGCCGCCTGGTGCCGGACCGACGCCGACACCGACGCCGACTCCCTCGCCGAGTAGTTGCCCGACCGTGCAGCCTGGAGCGGGTTGGACGTGCTCAAACGGCGACTGGCTGCCGCCTGGCGTCACGCCCCCGCCGACGCCGACGCCGACTCCGACACCGACTCCTTCGCCGAGCAGTTGCACGACGGTCCAGCCAGGTCCGGCTTGGACGTGCGTCAATGGCGACTGGCACCCGCCAGGAGATAGCGAACGTGAGGGTCGGGCGCCGTTCGCTCCTGGCGTCCCGCCAGCCGAACAGGCGATTCGTCCAGACCTGGTTCCGTGAGTTTGGTGAGGCAACAGCTGCATTTCTGAGCGTTGAAACATTGTTGGTCAGTACGCGATTGTGCAGTTCAGCAAGACCCAGTTTGATGCCCGGATGGCTGTCGCGGGTCTCGATACCGACCCGGATGCGACCGGTGTGGTCATGACGTTACCGATGCCCGATGGCACCTTTAGCCGGTTCATGGTGAAGAATTCGCCGATGCCGGCTCCGGAACTGGCCGCTGCGTTCCCCGAAATACAGACCTATAGCGCGCAGGGCCTTGATGATCCGACGGCGACGGCGCGTTTCGGCTGGACGTCGGCTGGGTTCCACTCGATTCTGCTTTCTGGTGAGACGGGCACGGCCTACATCGATCCGTACGAAGCCGGCAACGTGGACACGTATGTCGCGTACAACAAAGCGGATTACCGCAAGCCTGGCGAGGCGTGGATTTGCCTCTTGGAAGGCGAGCACAACGAGGCACTGCATCGGGCAGAGAATACCTTCCCGTTCTCGCAGGGCACGCAGTTGCACACGTATCGGTTGGCGATGGCGGCAACCGGCGAGTACACCGTAGCGGCTGGCGGCACCAAGGCCGCGCTCGCGCGGATGGTCACCACCATGAATGGCGTCAACGGCATCTACGCGCGCGACTTGTCCGTGCACATGACGCTGGCCACCGGCACTGCCTTAGATCCGACGGCTCTGATCTACACCGACGCCGGCACCGATCCTTACGCCAATACCGCGAACGATCTGGATGCGAACCAGACGACCATCGACAACGTCGTAGGCGCTGCGAACTATGACATCGGTCACTTGGTCGGAACGGGCGGGGGGGGGCGTCGCAGCACTCCAGTCGCCCTGTAGCGCGTTCAAGGCCAAGGGCCTGACCGGCTCGGCGAACCCGACCGGCGATGCGTTCGACGTCGATTATGTTTCCCACGAGATGGGCCATCAGTTCGGCGGCAACCACACGTTCAACGGCAACGCTGGTAACTGTGGCACGCGGTCCGCGCAGCACGCCTACGAAGTCGGCAGCGGCGTCACGATCCAGGCGTACGCGGGCATCTGCGGCGTCGAGAACCTGCAGCCGAACAGCATCGACCGTTTTCACATGGAGAGCCTCGATGAGATGACGGCGTTCCTCACAGACGCCAATGGCGGTGCGACGCCAAACTGTGGCACGGTGACGGCCATTACCAACGCCATTCCAACGGTGAGCGCGGGCGCGGATGTCTCGATTCCCCTGGGAACGTCTTTCCAGTTGACGGCGGTCGGCGCGGACGGGGACGTCGGCGACTCGTTGACCTACGCGTGGGACCAGTTCGACCTGGGCACCTTGTCTTCCGACGTGGCAACGGCGACCACCGACGCCGGCAACCGGGCCCTGTTCCGTTCCTACTCGCAGCCGGCCAGTCCGAGTCGGTATTTTCCGAGTCTGACCTATATCCTCAACAACGCGAACAACCCGCCCTTGACGTATGCCTGCGCACCGCTGGGCACATGCCTCACGGGTGAGACCATGCCAACCACGGCGCGCGCGATGCACTTCCAGGTGGTGGCGCGTGACAACAAGGCCAGCGGTGGCGCGATTGTCACTGACGAAGTGATCGTCACCACGGTCGCTGGCACGGGGCCGTTCCAAGTCACGCTCGACAAGAAGGCCGCCAAGCTTGGTTACACCGGGGGCAGTCAGTTGACGGTCACGTGGGATGTCGCGGGCACGACGGCCGCGCCCATCAGCGCCGCCAACGTGACCATCCGGGTGTCCACAGACAGCTTTGCGACGTTCACCGAACTGCTGGCCTCCACACCTAATGACGGGACTCAGGCCGTCACGCTTCCGAACATCACGACCACCACGGCCCGCATCATGGTGATGGCGGTGGGCAACGTCTTCTTCGATGTCAGCGACCAGGACTTCAACATCACTGCGGCGGTGACACCGACACCGACGCCGACGCCGACGCCGACGCCTGG
>JABMNV010000102.1 GCA_013203475.1 Acidobacteriota bacterium | reverse complement strand
GCACGCAAGTTGGTTGGGGCGGAAGGATTCGAACCTTCGAATACGGGTTCCAAAGACCCGCGCCTTACCGCTTGGCCACGCCCCATTCCGTCGCTACTGACGCCCCCCTGTGAGCCGTCAAAAGACCGCCGCAAGAGAGGGAGTCTATCATAAGCCCATGCTTCTGGCCGCCTCACGCCTGGTCTGCGTGCGCGAGACGAGCACCAGCCAATCGGGTCGTTTGAGCTGCCGGGCCGCCCGCGCGGCGCCCGTTTCGGCAAATAGGGCGAAAACGGCCGATCCGCTCCCGCTCATCTGAGCCGCCACGGCGCCCTGCGCCAGGCACGCGGCCACCATCTCGCCTATCTCAGGATGCCGTCGGCTGACCGGGGCCATCAAGTCATTGGACAAGGCCAGTGCCCCACTGGGCCACCCAATTTCGACATCGCGCGGATGCGACGCGTCCGGGCGGGCCGCAGCCGCGTCTGCCGTCACACTCGCCTTCCGGTCCTCGTCGAGCCACCCATAGGCCTCGGCCGTCGAGACGCCGAATGAGGGCTTGATGACCACCACGCCCATCCGATGGGTGTCGTCAACCGGATACAGTTCTTCGCCACGGGCGGCCCCAAGTGCCGTCCCCCCTTGCAGGCAGAACGGCACGTCGGAACCAATCAGGGCTCCCAGACGCATCAAGTCCCGTCGGGACCGACGCGCGCCCCAGACGGTGTTCAGCCCCACCAGCGCGGCCGCCGCGTCGGCACTTCCGCCACCCAGACCCGCTTGGGAGGGAATGACCTTTTCGAGCTTGATGTGGGCGTCGCGAGGCGCTCCGGTCTGGCCCATGGCCTCCCACAGGACGTCGGCGGCGCGCCAGACGAGATTCGATCGATCCGACGGCACCCCAGGCATGTGACACGCCAACCCAAACGGTCCGCGACGCGCCGAAATCGTCAAGGTATCGTGCAACGTGATCGACTGCAGGAGCGTTCGCAGGTCGTGGTACCCATCGTCGCGCTTGGGCCCCACATGCAAAGTGAGGTTGATCTTGGCGGAAGGGCGGACGATGACGGTGCGGGATGTGGGGAGGTTAGGCACGCTAGTCCTGAGCGGACTTCCCTTCATCAAGTGGTCTGAGCGCCCGAAGATCGGCAATCGTCATGGGCACATACGACGCCGGCACGACCAGGGTGAATGGTGGCTTGTCGATGTTGGCCTGCACCTGACCCAGACGAAAGAGTAAGGAGAGCCGAGTGATGTCCTCGGGCTGGCCGGCGGCGACTGACACACGCACCTCTGAAGGGTACGCACCGTCCCGCGCCAGGTATTCCACCAGCATGCCATCGCGAGACGCCGCCTTAACCTGCCAGGCCCCGTGCACACGACCCAGGTAGGCACGCGCACCGCCCCGCACGTCGATCGCCACCTGGTCGTTCGCGGCCCCGTTGCCATAGCGCACCCCCGTCACCTCGGCTGGCGCATCATCAACGCACCCGGTCAACACGTTGAGCAGATCGACGGCGCTCCATCGCAGCCCGATCAGGGCGTCGACGATGTCGACGGTGCTCGCCTCCAGGGCACGCCTGTCTCTCGGCAACACGAACGTGGACCGGCCGCGCTCACCGGCCATCTGCACGACCGGGCCGCCGGGCGCAGGAATTTCGAGATAAATATCGTCTGTCCGGGTCAGCGCGCCGTGCAGCGTGGGCGCAATGCGCTGGCTTGGACTGCCGACCCAGCCAGTGACGCGGATTTCGGCCACGAACACGCGGGTCGCCCGGCACCGCTCGGTCACGTCGTTCCAGAGGAGATGGGCCTCGGCAAACGGGACGCCCGGTCCCGCGGGAGTCGCGTACGACTTGACCGCACACGCCGACGCGGCCGCGACCACGCCCCCCATCAACAACGCGCTGAGGACCCAGACGCGCAGCCGCCTCACGGTCGTCCGCCTGCCAACTCCCGGGCCTTGTCACGTTTACGTGTGACGTCAGCCACATCAATGCCCGCGAGGTCACCTGCCAGGGCACGGTCCCACGCCTGCATCGCTTCGCGATATTGCTTGAGCTGGAACAGAGACTCGGCCAGGTGATGCCACACCAGCGAGTCGGCGGGCCGCGCGACGGAGGCTCGCGCCAGCAGAGGGCGTCCTTCTTCGGGTTTACCCTGTCGCACGTACGCCCATCCCAGGCTGTCGAGATAGCTCGGATTGTCTGGCTCAATCGCCAGGGCCCGCGTCACCAGTTCGATGGCCTCAATCACATTGCCGCCGTGCTCGACCAGCAGGTAGCCCAATCCGTTCAGGGCCACATCGTCGGTCGGGCGCAGGACCAACAACGCTCGATAGACGCGCTCGGCGGCGTCGGCCTTGTCGTCACGCACATAGGCCAGGGCGAGCGCGTGCAGGACGTCCACGTTCCGGTCGTTCCGACTACGCGCATCCTCCAACACGCGCACGGAGCGCCCAAAGTCGCCAGTCTTCTCCAGCGCTTCAGACAGCTCAAGCGCCACGCGTGCGTAGACGCCGTTGGCCGGTTGTTCGCGGGCGGCCGCCAGTAGAGGCTCGAGTGTGGCGATCGCTCCGCGAAAGTCACCGCGCGCCGACCGCGCCTCGGCCAGGGCCAGTGGGCCCCGGGGATCGGTCGCATCAAGAGTAGAAATCCTGCGGGCGGCGGCGTCGGCCGCGTCCGCGTTTCCAGCCCGATTCTCCACTTGCGACAGCAGGTACAAGGCGCTGATGTCGCGCGGCTCATCAGCCGTGAGAGCCAGCAACACCTGCCGCCCCTCATCGAGACGTCCCGCATTGACCAGCACCGTGGCATAACGATTACGCACGGCCGCGTTGCTGGGATTGGTTCTGGCCAACTCAGCCCACTGGATGATGGCATCGTCGTCTCGCCCGATCTGCCCGTAGAGGTCTGCGAGCCACATGCGGGCACGCGCCAGATCCGGCTCATCGCGCAGGACCGGTTCGAGCACGGCGATCGCCTGCCCGTATTCCCGCATCGCGTCCAACGACTCCACCAGTAACAACACGCCTTCGGGATACCCGGGCTGATCGTTCAAAAACGCCTGAAGGGTCACAACGGCCTTGTCATGTTGCGCCGCGCGGACATACAGCCGACCGAGCGACAACTCCACCCCGGGGTCACGCCTGCCCCCGGCCAGCGCCTTTTCGAAGTGCGTAATCGCTTGCCTCGCCAGCGAGACCTGCTCAGCCAGCGCCCCGGCATTGTCAGCCAGGGCAGATCGGACGAAGCCAAGAATGCGATGCGCCTCCCGATTGTCTGGCTCGGCCGCGAGGGCCGCTTCGGCCTCGGCGATTGATTCGACCGCACGTCCTTCGCGAGCGTACAGCCCGGCCAATTCCGCACGGACGTCAGCCGCCTGGGGCACAAGCGCGATGGCTTTTTGATAGACGGCGATGGCACCAGCCATGTCGCCCTGACTCTCGAGCCTCCGCCCCTGAATAAAAAGAAAATACGCCTCGCCGGTTGCGGCGGCCGTCACCGGCACCTGGACGACCGAAGCCTGGACCGTTGGCGTGGGGGTCGAAACTGGCGATGGTGGCGGAAGCGCAAACCCAATCATTGGCTACTCGGAAGGCCGTCTTTGGCAACTGATGCAACGTAGGTGGAAGACGCTGATTGTTTCACAGTCGGCCCGGGAATGGCTTATATTCGCGGACATGGCTCTTGATCCAGCTCTCCTCGAAATTCTCGTCTGCCCCGAGTGCAAGACTGCTGTCAGCGTCGTCAACGACGGTGCAGGCCTGCAGTGCGGCACCTGTCACCGAATCTACCCGGTCAAAGATGACATTCCCGTGATGCTGGTCGACGAGGCTGAGGTCCCTGCCACCAGCCGTTGACCATCCTCCTGATTAGACTGCGACTCATCGGTGACGTGGTCTTCACGACACCGGCGATTCGCGCCCTCCGTGCTCGCTACCCGGAGGCGCGTCTCCTGTACTTGGTGGAATCGGCGGCCGCTCCGGTCGTGGCCGCCAATCCGCACCTGTCAGAGGTGATTGTCGTCCCACACACCCACGGATGGGCGCGTGTGCGTGACGACGTGCGGTTGGCCCGTCGACTGCGCGCGGAAAGGTGTGACCTGGTCGTGGACTTCCACGGCGGCCCGCGCAGCGCCTGGCTGACCCTGGCGAGCGGGGCTCAGCGGCGCATCGGCTACGACATTCGGGGACGCACATGGATGTACACCACCGTCGTCCATCGGCCCCGTGGGCTTCATCCACGCCATTCCGTCGAGAACCAGTGGGATCTGCTCGCGGCCGTCGATCCCGACCTGGCCGGCATGGCGAACCCGACGACTTTTCGTGTCGAAATGCCCGTGACGCCTGACGCGGCAGCCCGAGTGACCGCGTGGCTGGCCTTGCACGGTATCGCGGCCACGGGTCCATCTCCCCGGCTCATTGTGATGCACGTGAGCGCCGGGAACCCCTTCCGCCGCTGGCCGGCCTCGGCATTTGCAGACGTGGCCGCCGGACTAGTGCGACAATCTCCCGACCGCCGTGTGCTGGTGACCGCCGGTCCGTCCGATCGCGACGCGGTGCAGCGTATTCTGTCGGACGCTCGCACGCGCGCTGGAGACGCCGCGGCGGCCATCATCAACGCGGAAGAGTTTTCGCTCGCGGATTTGCGAGCCATGTTGGATCGGAGCGCGCTGTACATCGGGGGCGATAGTGGTCCGATGCACATTGCCGCCACATCTGATGTGCCAATCGTGGGATTGTATGGACCGACGCTGGCGGCACGCTCGGCGCCCTGGCGGCCGGCGAGTCTGACCACAGAATCGGTGGACGCGGGGGATCTCCCGTGTCGCCCGTGTGATCAGCGTGTGTGTGCGCCGGGCGACTTCCGATGCCTGACCTCGATTGAGGCCGGCACGGTGCTTCGCGCGGCGGAAAGGATTCTCGGAGAGGCGTCATGACACTTTCAACAGTGGGCTTCGTGCTGGTGGCCATCTCGCTCGGGATGACGCAGTGGTCAATTTTCGGGGCGCAGACGGCGCTCGAGCTGGCGGCACTGCTGTGGCTGTTCGACGTGCTACGCCGGGGACATCGCGTGTCGACGCCACCGTTTTTTGTCCCATTGCTCGCGTACGGGGCCCTCACTCTGGTCAGTGCCGCCTTTAGCGATAACCCATGGGCAAGCCTGACGGACTCGAAGCAGCTGCTGCTCTTCCTCATGGTGCCGGTCGTGGCTCACTTTGCGCGCGGCGAACGCGCGACCCAGGTGCTGGACGTCATCATTGCGCTCGGATCAGCCGGCGCGCTTGTCGGCATCCTCCAATATTTTGTGCTCGGCTACGACAACCTCGACGCGAGACCTGTGGGCCCACTGAGTCATTGGATGACATTCTCGGGTGTGCTCATGTTGGTGACCGGAGCCGCGCTGGCCCGGCTGCTGTACTTCAAGAAGGAATGGATTTGGCCAGCGATCGCCGTCCCGGCCCTGATCGCCGCGCTGGTCTTGTCACTAACCCGAAACGCCTGGCTGGGCTCCATCGCCGCGCTTGTGGTTCTGCTGGCCATTCGTAATTGGAAGTTACTGCTCATCCTCCCGGTCGCCGCCCTCGTCCTGGCACTGGTCGCGCCGGGTGCCGTGCTCAGCCGCATTGAGTCAATTGGCGACATGAACGATCCTGCCACCCGCGACCGCGTCGCGATGCTTCGTATGGGCGTCCACATGGTGAAAGACCATCCGCTGGTCGGCGTGGGTCCGGAAATGGTGCAACGTGTCTACGCCCAGTACCGTGACCCACTGGGGGTCAATCCAACCAATCCTCATCTCCATAACGTGCCGGTACAAATCGCCGCGGAACGAGGCCTCCCGGCCCTGGCCGTGTGGCTCTGGTTCGTGGTGGTCGCCTTCCGCGGCTTGTGGAACCAGCTGCGCCATGGCCCCGCAAAGGCCGTCGCCGGCGCCGGCTTGGCCGCGCTTGTCGCAATGCTGGTGGCCGGCCTGTTCGAATACAACTTCGGCGACTCCGAGTTTCTGATGTTATTCCTGGGACTGATCACCCTCCCCTATGCTGCGGCGTGCACCACGCCGACCAACCCGGCGCCCGGCCTGGGACGGTCCGAGTCGGTGGCAACGCCATGACGATGCTCGGGTCGATCCTTGATCGTCTAGCCGGCACCCAGGTCGCCGTGATCGGCGACGTCATGCTCGATCACTTTCTGATCGGCCGCGTCGATCGCATCTCGCCCGAAGCACCGGTACCCGTCGTCCGGTTTGAACGGGATGAATTCAGGCTCGGCGGCGCCGCCAACGTGGCCGCCAACGTCCGCGCGCTCGCAGGTGTGCCCCTGTTGATCGGGTGCGTGGGTGCTGACGAGGCGTCGCGCCAGCTTCGCCATGCACTTCATGCGCGAGACATCGCGGACACGGCGTTGGTGGTGGACGAGACGCGTCCGACCACACGCAAAGTGCGTATCGTGACCTCTCGCAATCAGCAGGTGGCGCGCGTCGACTATGAGGACGAGGCCGCCATGGTCAGCGCGACAGAACTGGCTCTGCGCGCCGGCGCCGGCCAGGCTGCCGCCTCAGCCAAGGCGATTGTGCTCTCTGACTACCGCAAAGGTGTCGTCACGGCCGGTGTCATTGCCGCGGCCATCAACGCGGCCGCCGGCGCACCGGTCGTCGTCGATCCCAAGGTGCCGGACGCCACCAGATACGTCGGCGTGACGTTACTGACGCCGAACCACCACGAGGCAGAACTGATGACTGGCACTCGCATCGTCACGTCTGACGACGCGCGTCAGGCCGCGCGGGCGCTGCACACAGCCACGCAGGCCAGTATCCTCATCACCTGGGGGGAACACGGCATGTGGCTCCTGGACGCCTCCGGCGCGTCGACGATCGAGGTGGCGATCCCGGCAACTGCGCGTGAAGTCGCGGATGTCACAGGCGCCGGCGACACCGTGGTGGCCACATTGGCCCTGGCACTGGCGTGCGGGGCGTCACTGAGTGACGCCGCCCGTCTCGCCAATCACGCCGCCGGCATCGTCGTCGCTCGCTTCGGCCCCGCGACGGCCTCGAAAGAGGAGCTAGCCAAGGCCCTGAGCTAGCACGCCCGCCCGGTCCCCACGAGATACACCTCGGGCCACGGCGTACCGTCGAGCACCAAGCGCAGCTTGGCCTCAAAGAGTGTCTGACGTTGCACCACGCAGACCGCGAGATTCTCATCCCGCGCCACACGTTCGAAGTCGACGTACTCGTGCGGGCGCATGAGCACGTACATTTCCTCTGCGGTCTGGGTGCGCTTCAGCAAAGACGGGAGATCGAAGTAGCCCTCAACCGGACGATGCAGGTAGTACGTCAGGCTCGGCAATGACGTGATGTAGTGCGCCACCACCGGTGGCGGTGCATCGGGACGAGTGCGAGCCCTGATCGTCTGCACCATCGGGACGACCGGCTTGAAGGCTTCCACTGCGGGGAGTGACACGAGCACGAAGACATAATTGGCGATCACCATCGTCGTGGCGACCGACAGCACGGCCGCGTAGGTGCGTTGTTGCCAGGCCAGGGCGACGACCACGAGCGCGCCCAGGACCAACGTGACGGCCAATATATCGGCGCCGGCGATGTGGTGGACTCGCGCCAGCGCGCCAAACAACACGGCAATACCCGCGCCTGCCACCGCGAGCAGGACAGCGGTGCCCACGAGCCAGACCCTCAGACGAGCGCCGCCCGTCTCGACTCCTCTGACCAACACGTCGGCGGCCAGGGCAGCCAGGGCCGGCATGATCGGAAACACGTACAGGTCCTGTTTGGTTTGCGAGAACGAAAACACGCCGACCAGCAGCGCGACCCAGATCAGGAGCAACCGGCGCATTGCGGAAGCGTCATCAGTCCGCGCCCAGAACGCTGCGACACCGCTTGCCAGGCCGGCGACCACGAAAGCCGACCACGGGAACAGGTCGCCGATCACCACCGGCACGTAGAAGAACATGTTGCGCTCACCGGGTTGCATCGATTCCGTATAGCGCCCGAAATTTTCGCCGAGCCAGAACGCCTGGACGGGGTCCCACCCCTGCTGCGCGTAGACTGCCCACCACCACGGCAAGTTGATCGCGACCACGATCAGCGCACCGGGGACCACCCACAATCGACCAAGGTCCGCGACCCGCCTCTCGACCACCAGCCACAGCCCAATTGCCGCCGCTGGAAAGACGAGCGCCACAGGCCCCTTCGTCAGCACACCGAGACCAATGGCGGCATACATCAGTCCAAGCCACAGCCGTCGCCGGGACGGATATCGCTCGGCGAGCAGGAAACACCCCATCGTCAACGTCATGAACATCGTCACCCAGATGTCGATGAAGATGCGTCGGGAGAACATCACGAATCGGGGAGCGGTGGCGAGAATGAGGACGGCAAGCCAACCGGTCAGTGGAGAACGAAGGGCTCGGCCAAACAACCAGGCGGCCAGCAAAATACCGAGCGCCCCCAGCGCGATGCCGAAGCGTTCCACCGCAACTGACTCTCCGAAGACTTGATAGAGACCGGCGACCACCCAATAGCTGAGCACCGGCTTGTTCATGCGGGCTTCGCCATTGAAGACAGGATTGATGTAGTTACCCGACTCCACCATCTGCCGAGGCGTGTCGACGTAGAACGCTTCGTTCGCGTCCCAGATCGTGTTGGCGCCGAGTCCAAGAAACAGCAGAAGGATGGATGGGACCAGGAGAAGGCGCAGCTCCTTCATTGCCTCATTGCCTCATTGCCAAATTGCCTCATTAATTAGTGCCGAAAATGCCGACGTCCGGTGAAGACCATGGCGAGGCCGTGCTCGTCGGCTGCCGCGATGACTTCTTCATCGCGTACGGAACCGCCGGGCTGAATCACGGCGGTTGCGCCCGCGGCCGCCACCACGTCCAGGCCATCCCGGAACGGGAAGAACGCATCAGACGCGGCCACCGAACCGCGCAGAGTGTCTCCAGCTTTCAACACGGCCGTCCGCACGGCATCGACACGACTCATCTGTCCCGCGCCAATAGCCAGGGTCGCGTCGGCAGAGGTGAAAATCACCGTATTCGACTTCACGTGCCCACACACCCGCCAGGCGAACCTGAGTGCGGCCCACTCCTCTGGCGTGGGCGCGCGTCTGGTGACCACGCGTGGCCCATCGGCGGTGGGCCACGGCAGGGCACCTTCGATCACGCGGTCGTGATCCTGCACGAGCCAGGCTCCCAGAATCGAACGCACATCGCGGTCGTGGTCAAGTCCATCAAACGACGCCGTCACCACCCGAAGATTCGGCTTGGAGGCCAGCACGGCGCGGGTCTCCTCGTCAGCCGAGAGTCCCGGCGCGATCACGGCCTCGATGAACGTCGAGGTCAGCGCCTGCGCCACTTCGAGATCGATCGGACGATTGAGGCCAACGATCCCGCCAAAAGCAGAGAGCGGGTCGCCTTCGCGCGCGCGGATGCAGGCGTCGGCCGCGGACTGACCGGTGGCCACGCCACACGGATTGGTATGTTTGACGACGACGGCGGCCGGTTCGGAGAACTCCATCATGATGCGGGCGGCGGCGTCCAAATCGAGCAAGTTGGTAAATGAGAGTTCCTTGCCCTGATGCACGACCGCGCCCCCGAATCCGTGCGGGCCAGTCGTGTACCACGCGGCGGCCTGGTGCGGGTTCTCTCCATAGCGCAGATCGCCCACCTTGTTCAGGACGGGCGTCCACCGGCTGCTGCTGGTCCCCCGAATGAACGAACCGGCCGCATCCACCTTGATTTCCCCGAGTGTGTTCGCGATGGTTCGGTCATAGTCGGCCGTATGCCCCATGGCCTTGCGAGCCAGGTCAAACCGCAGGGACAGCGGCGCACCGTCTGCCGAGCGCACCGCTTCCATCACGCGGCCATAGTCGGCTGGGTCCACCACAATCAACACGTCACGGAAATTCTTCGCTGCCGCGCGAACCAGACTGGGTCCCCCAATGTCGACCTGCTCGACAAGCTCGTCAAACGGCAGGTCGCGGTTGGCCGCGGCCTGGGCAAACGGGTACAGATTGACGACCACCAAATCGATCAGGCCGATTCCGTGTTCGGCTAGAGAGGTCAAGTCGGCAGGCACATGCCGGCGCGCCAGAATGCCGCCATGGACGTTCGGGTGGAGAGTTTTGACCCGGCCGTCCATCATCTCTGGAAACCCGGTCACGTCGGAAATGCCAGTGACGGGCAGCCCGGCCTCGGTCAGGGCTCCGGCGGTGCCACCGGTGGACACGAGTTCCCACCCGAGCGACGTGAGAACCTGTGCCAGTGGAATCAGGCCAGTTTTATCAGAAACACTCAGTAATGCACGCTTTGTCACAACAGATCCTTTTTAGCCTTGACAGGCCCAACTACTCCTACTAGCATCGCTGATCGACAATGGGCGGGATCATCGTCGACGTTGAGACCGCGTGTGCGGTCTTTTTTTTGTAAGTGTGGCGGATTCACCGCTGCAGTTCTCGCAAGGCAGGCAAGTACGATGCGTATTACGGGCAAGGTCAAGTGGTTCAACAACGCTAAAGGTTACGGTTTCGTCGAACGCGAAGGGGGAAACGACGTCTTCGTGCACTTTTCCGCGATTCAGGGCGCGGGCTTCCGGACTCTCGAAGAAGGCCAGGAGGTCGAATTCGAGATCGTCGACGGTCCGAAGGGGCCCCAGGCGGGGAACGTTACCAAACCAAGCGAAGGCTAACACCGGGGGCCGGAGCACAGTGTTCCGGCCCTCATCTTCTTTGACTGGCCCTTCGGCTCGCCCGACGGGCTCGCTCAGGGCGGGAGCACCCAGCCCCCAGCACCGAGCACCCGGCACTATTTGATCAGACACCAGACCAACGGTAGCCATAGTTCCCGGGCGTACGGCAGCGGACGATCATCAATCAACACTTCGGTGCCGGGCACCCCATCTATCACCTCGTAAAGGTCGCGCAACTTCACCGCTGCCTCAGCAGGAAAAAACCGCGCGCGATACCGCATCTGCCCTTCAACTCGAGTCTCCTGAAATTCATCTGAGGCTCGTGCCAACTCCAGGGCCCGCACAAATCCATCGCCCTCAAAGGCGCAGAAGATCAGCGTGATCGAAAACGGCAGCGCCTCAGAACCGAACAATGCCCGGCGCAACTCCGGCTGCAACTCGGCCAGTTCCTCGTCTGAAGGCGACTCAGAGAGTTCGGCGTACGGCCAGAACCGCTCCAGCGGCTGGTGGGTGGGGTGTTCGGGCAAGACGCGTTCAGAAGGCTTCGACACGGCGGAAGCTGATGCTATCCTGTCCCCTCCGACCGTCGCAACATCACGTTTCTCACATGGCCGCGTTCCGACACATCCCTTCCATTGATGTCCTGCTCCAACAGCCGGCGATCGCCGCTCGCGCTGCCCGGCAAGGCCACGCCCCTGTCGTGGAATCACTGCGGGCGGCGGCAGACGCCTGGCGCACGCTGGCCAAGGCTGACGCTGCCCCTCCGGGAGACCCGGCCGTGTGGATTGCCGAACGGGCGATGGAGGCCCTTGAGACGTCTCTGGCCGCGTCGCTTCGACCGGTCATCAATGCCACGGGCGTCATTATTCACACCAATCTCGGGCGCGCCCCGCTTGCCAACGCGGCCGTCGCCCGGGCGATGGAGGTCGCCCGCGGTTATGCCAACCTGGAGTACGACCTGGAGGCAGGAGCGCGTGGGCATCGCCACGTCCACGCCGAGCGTCTTCTCTGTGCGCTGACCGGCGCCGAAGCTGCGATCGTGGCCAACAATAATGCGGCGGGCACGTGGCTGGTCCTGGCCGCCCTCGCCTCTGGACGCGAGGTCATCGTCTCGCGCGGTGAATTGGTCGAAATCGGCGGGGGCTTCCGGGTGCCCGAAATCATGGCGCAGTCGGGGGCGAGGCTCCGCGAGGTTGGCACCACGAACCGCACACGCCTCAGCGACTACGCGGCCGCCATCTCTGATCGCACCGCACTCATCCTTCGCGTCCACCCCTCGAACTTCCGCATTGAAGGCTTCACCGAACGCCCGGCCCTGAAAGACCTTTCGGCGTTGGCGCGGCGGTTCCACCTGCCGGTCTTTGAGGATCAAGGCAGCGGATGGCTCGGCCTCCCCCAGCCGGGCGGATGGCCCGAGGCCCTGCGAGATGAGCCGTCTGTCGGAGACAGCGTCGGTGCGGGCGTCTCGCTGGTCGCCTTTAGCGGAGACAAGCTGCTCGGGGGGCCCCAGGCGGGCCTGATCGTCGGCCAACGGGCGCTGGTGGACCAGGTGCGGCGGCACCCTCTGATGCGGGCGGTGCGCGCTGACAAGCAGACGTACGCCGCCTTGGAGGCCACCTTGGGCCTTTGGCAGCGCGAACCGGCACGGACCGAGATTCCGGTGGTACGGATGCTCCTGGAGCCTGTGGAGGCCCTGGAGCGACGGGCGCAGGCGTTGGCCTCGAGCCTGGGCGGCACGGTGAAGGAAGGACTCTCGACCATCGGCGGCGGCAGCGCGCCGCAATCCGCCATTCCCACGAGGCTGGTCTCGATTCGCTCGACGTCTAAAACGGCCGCGCAGATCGAGGCCGCACTCCGAGCGGGTAGCCCGCCGGTCATCGCCCGCATCCAGCAGGACACCGTGTTGCTGGACCTCCGGACGGTGCATCCCGATGAGGACAGCGCTCTGCAAGCGTCGGTGCTGAACGCCCTCGGCCCAGCATGGCCCATGGGTTGACAGGGCACCTATGCGATGTGCATATTGCATGGATGGGCACGAAGACTATTTCCCTGAAGGACGAGGCGTACAACCGACTCAAGGCCGCCCGCCGCTATTCCGATGAGTCGTTCAGCGAGGTCGTGCTCCGTGCGACCTGGCCGGAAGACACCATCACCGCCAAGGCATTTCTTGCGCTGCTGGGTTCGCGTCGGCCCCACCTTCGACCCGAGACACTGGATCGAATCGAGGAACTCAAGCAGCAGGGTCAGCCGCCGGAGGACAAGTGGGTCGGTCGCTGATTCTCGAAACCACATTTCTCATCGACCTGGAGCGCGAACATCACCGAGGCATGCCGGGCCCGGCGGTGGAATTCCTGGAAGCGAATGAGCACGCACGGCTCTATCTGCCGTTCACTGTTGCCGGTGAGCTGGCGGCGGGGACGTCGATGCGCGATCGCGCCAAATGGGAGGCATTCATCGCGCCGTTCTACGTCTTGCCTTCAACGGCGGACGTCAGTTGGCAGTACGGCAACGCTTATCGGCACCTCCAAAGCAACGCAAACCTGATCGGCAGCAACGACCTGTGGATTGCGGCGACGGCACTGGCCTATCGGATGCCCGTCGTCACCAGGAACGTCGAGCACTTCCGCCGCGTGCCCGGCCTTGAAGTCGAGTCCTACTGAGAGATCGGGTAAACTGACGTGCCCGATGGATCTGAGTGGCGCTCGTGCCTTTGCATACGCTCGGACGCACTCCCGGCGCTGGCGCGTCGTCGCGTTGCTGCTGGGCATGTTGGCCACGGCCTCGACTCTTCGGGCCCAGAACCTGACGGTCGCCGCCGCCTCCGATCTTCAGACCGTGATGCCGGTGCTGGCGGAGGAATTCCAGAAGGCCACCGGCCAGACGATCCGCGTGACTTATGGTTCGTCAGGGAATTTCTTCTCCCAGATTCAGAATGGCGCGCCCTTCGACGTCTTCATGTCGGCTGACGCCAGCTATCCGCGCCAGCTTGAGACGTCAGGCCTTACGGTGCCGGGAACGATTGTGGTCTATGGTGTCGGCCGCATCGTGCTGTGGGCCCGCCACGACGGCCGTGTCGACGTCAGTCGCGGGCTCCAGGGGCTCGATAGCCCCACCGTGCGACATATCGCGATCGCCAACCCGAGCCACGCGCCGTACGGACGGGCCGCCGTCTCGGCGCTTCAACACGAGCGCCTCTACGACCGGCTGAAGTCCAAGCTTGTCCTGGGTGAGAACGTGTCGCAGGCCGCGATGTTTGCCGATTCAGGCAATGCGGACGTCGGAATCATCGCGCTGTCGCTGGCGCTGTCACCGACGCTCAAGAACCACGGGACATACTTTCTGATCCCGCTCGACTCCTATCCGCCACTCGAACAAGCGGCGGTGATTGTGAAGTCTTCGCAACATCAGGACGTGGGACGCAAGTTCCTCGTATTCATTCGTCGACCGGAGATCATGCGCTTGATGGAGTCGGCAGGATTCGCGCTGCCGGCTGAGCGCGGCAGGTAGCGTGGCCTCCCTGGATTGGTCGGCCATCGGGCTGAGCCTTCGACTGGCCGCCATTGTCTGCACAGTACTGCTTGTGATCGGTACGCCGATCGCCTACTGGCTGACGTTTTCCAAGTGGCGCTGGAAGTTCCTCGTCGAGTCGGTCGTGGCGCTCCCGCTCGTGCTCCCACCCACCGTTCTGGGATTCTACGTCTTGCTGGCGATCGGCTCTCGCAGTCCGGTGGGTCGCGCCTGGGAGGGCTGGACGGGTCACGGACTGGCCTTCACGTTCGAAGGCCTGGTGCTGGCGTCCCTGCTCTACAGTCTGCCGTTCATGGTCCAGCCGATCGGGGCCGCCTTCGCGCGCGTGGACCGCAGCCTGATCGAAGCCTCAGCGACACTGGGCGCGTCGCGCGTCCGTACGTTCTTCCGCGTCACCGTCCCGCTTTCTGTCGAGGGGATCATCACCGGCATCGTCCTGAGCTTCGCGCACACGCTCGGCGAGTTCGGCGTCGTGCTCATGGTCGGGGGCAACCTGCCCGGCACCACGCGTACCGTCTCGATCGCCATCTACGATCATGTGCAGGCGTTCCAATACGACGAGGCGAAAGCGACAGCGCTGTTTCTCCTGCTGTTCTCCTTCGTCATTCTCGCCCTCGTCTACTCGCTGACCCGGAAGCCCTGGGCGGTGGTCCCGAACGCATGATACTCACTGCCGAGATTCGCACGCGGCTCTCGCCAGACTTCACGCTCGACGTGCGTTTCACGGCGCCGCCCGGAATCACGATGCTCTTCGGCGCGTCGGGTTCCGGCAAGACGACGCTGCTCCGATGCCTGGCCGGGCTGCATCGGCCTGATGCGGGCAGGGTCACCATTGGTGACCGCGTGGTGCTCGATCGGACAGCCGGCATTGATGTCGCGGCCCGCGAGCGGGGCCTGGGCTACGTGTTCCAGCATCTGGCGCTGTTCCCGCACATGACCGTAGAACACAACCTGCACTACGGCCTGGCGCACTTCCACATGAGCGTGCGGCGCGAGCGGACGCGCGAGATTGCCGCGTCCTTCAAAATCGCGCACCTCCTTGCGCGCAAGCCCGGCGAGATTTCTGGCGGTGAGCGCCAGCGCGTGGCCCTCGCGCGATCGCTGGTGACCAACCCGCGCCTGCTCTTGCTCGACGAGCCGTTGTCCGCCCTTGACCACGTGACCAAGTCACGCATCATCGAGGATCTGCGAGCGTGGAACGCCGCGCGCGGCCTCCCGATTCTCTATATCACCCACTCGCATCGCGAAGTGTTCGCGCTTGGCGAACACGTCATCGCGCTCAAGGGCGGAAGGATTCTGGCGGAGGGCACACCTCAGGAGGTGCTGGAGATGCCGGCCCACGAACCGCTCGCGCAACTGGCCGGCTTTGAGAATTTCTTCGATGCCACGGTCATGACGGTCCGGTCCAGCGGCGGAACGATGCACTGTCGTCTCGCCGACAGCGACGCAGAGCTCGAAGTGCCGCTCGCGCGGACCACCGAGGGCGCCGCCGTGCGGATTGCCATCCGTGCCGGCGACATCCTGCTGGCCATTGAAGCTCCCCGGGGGCTGAGCGCGCGGAACGTACTCAAGGGCACCCTCACCTCCATCCAGCGGGAAGGCGCGACCATGATTCTCATGGTTCAGGCCGGAGCGCCGTTTGAAGTGCACGTGACACCGGACGCGTGCGAATCACTGAGCCTGGTGGAGGGCCAGCCAGTGTGGATCGTCATCAAGACGCGATCCTGTCGCATCGTCTCCACCGGATCTGCGGCGCAGCCCCTGTGAGCCCCAGTGTGCAGAAGTCTCCGACTCCCGCCCCTTCGGACCTAAAAAATTGACGCGACCGAGTCGGCGGCGATCGACAGGAGCCCGCCAGGTAAGATGCCCAGATAGATGACGCCGACCAGGGCGATGAGCAGACCGGTGACGGTCAGGGGTGACACGGCCGGCCGCTGTTCAGGCGCCGTCTCGTCAGACATATACATCATGACGACGATTCGCAGGTAGAAGAAGACCGAGACGACACTGGTGAGCACGCCGAGGATCGCAAGGGAATACATCCCCTCCTGCATCGCAGCGCTGAAGATGAACCATTTGCCGATGAAGCCAACGGTCAGCGGAAAACCTCCGAGCGACAGCAGGAACATCGTCAGCAGGGCCGACAGTCCAGGTCGTTCCTTCCACATCCCGGCGAAGTCGCCAATGTTGTCATGCTGACGATCTGGCGTGGATAACGCCGCGATGACGCCGAAGGCGCCCAGATTGGTCACGCTGTACGCCACGAGATAGAACAAGATCGCCGCCTTGCCAGCGGCCCCGCCCGCCGCCAGACCGATCAGCAAATACCCCGCGTGGGCAATGCTCGAATAGGCGAGCATGCGCTTGACGTTGGTCTGCGCCACTCCGACAACGGTGCCCAGAATCATCGTAAGTGCGGCCATCACGGTGATGATGGGCAACCAGTCCACACGGAGTGGTTCAAATGTCGACAGGAACACGCGCAGGAACGCCGCCATCGCCGCCACCTTGACGCCCGTCGACATGAAGCCTGTGACCAACGTCGGGGCGCCCTGATAGGCGTCGGGCGTCCACATGTGGAATGGCACCGCGCCCACCTTGAACGCGAAGCCCACCAACAGCAGCACCATGGCCAGAATCGTCAAGATCCCTGGGTCGAGCGCCGACGACGCCACACGCAACCCGATTTCGTCAAGTCGTGTCGTGCCGGTCACCGCGTAGGCCAGCGCGATGCCATACAGGAAGAAGGCGCTTGAGAACGCGCCCAGCACGAAATACTTGAACGCCCCTTCTGCCCCTTCAGCGCTCGACCGCTTGAGCGCCGTCATCACATAGACACCAAGCGACATGATTTCGAGCGCAATGAAGATGATCAGCAGGTCTGTGGTTGACGCCATGAGCATCATGCCGACAATCGAGAACAACATCAGCGTGTAGTACTCGCCCAGCGGCAGATGATCGCGGTCAGCGTTGCCCACAGACAGAATGATGGTGAGAATGCCGATGGCGCAGAGCGTGATGTTGAAGAACACGCTGAAGTTGTCGACGCTGATCACGCCAAAGCCTACAAGGCTCTGGTTCCACTGACTCAGCGACGCGGCGATGGCCCCGACCAGGCCGATGATGCCGTAGACGCCAAACCATCGTCCGGCCGCCACGTCACGCTGTTTGCGGAACGCCTCGGCGATCATGGTCGTGCACGCAGCAAGCGTCACCATCAGGACGGGAACGACGGCACTGAAGTCGTTCCAGTTCATCGCGCACTCCCTTGGACGACGTCCAGAGGTCCGGCAGTCTCGAGGTCCTCGGCGGGCACGGCGGCTGCATTGACCGGCGTCACGCCGCGGACGTGTTCCACGAGCTGGCGGACGGCCGGTTCCATCGGCGTGAGGAAGATTCTCGGCGCAACGCCCATGCCGATACACATCGCCACGATCGGCGCAATCACCACCCACTCGCGCGGGCTGAGGTCACGCAACCCCTTGTTCTTCGGATTGGTCAGCGGACCGTAGTTCACGCGCTGGAACATCCACAGCATGTAGACCGCCGACAAGATCACGCCCGACACGGCCACGGCGGTCAATCCAGGATACTCGGCAAACGACCCAACAAAGATAAAGAACTCGCCCACAAATCCGTTCATCCCAGGCAACGCGATCGACGCCAGCGTGATGAGCAGGAACATGCCAACCAACTTCGGCATGACGGCCTTGAGGCCACCATATTCTGCAATGAGCTTGGTATGTCGTCGCTCGGACAGCATGCCGACGATGAGGAAGAGTCCGCCGGTGGAAACGCCGTGCGCCAGCATCTGGAAGACCGCGCCCTGCACACCGATGACGTTCATTGCACAGATACCCAGGACCACAAATCCGAGGTGACTGACCGACGAATACGCGACCAGCTTCTTCATGTCTGGTTGCACCATCGCGACCAGCGCGCCGTACACGATGCCGATGACGGCCAGCACCGCCAGATACGGTGCGAACTGCATGGCGGCCTCAGGAAAAAGGGGAAAGGAAAACCGCAGGAGGCCGTAGGTGCCCATCTTGAGCATGACGCCGGCCAGAATCACCGAGCCCGCCGTCGGTGCCTGCACGTGCGCGTCGGGCAGCCAGGTGTGGAACGGGAACAACGGCACCTTGATGGCGAAGGCCAACGTGAACGCCAGGAACAGCCACGTCTGCAGGCTCGCCGGAATCTGGAGCGCGTAGAGGTCCAGCAGGTCGAAGCTGATCACGCCCGTGACCGTCTGGTGGTAATACGCGATCCAGATGATGGCGAGCAGCATGAGCACCGAACCCGCCATGGTGTAGAGCATGAACTTGACCGTGGCGTAGATACGCTGTTCGTAGCCCCAGATACCGATGAGGAAGTACATCGGAATCAGCATCGCGTCCCAGAACAGATAGAAGAGGAACAGGTCGAGCGAGATGAAGACGCCGATCATGGCGCCTTCGAGCAGCAACATGAAGAACGAGAACTCACGCACGCGCTGGTCAACCGATTCCCAGGAACACAGCAGGGCGATCGGCGTCAGGAACGTGGTGAGCACGACAAGCCACAACGTGATCCCATCGAGCCCCACGTGATACGAGATCCCGAAGTCGGGCAGCCAGGTATAGCGCTCGACGAACTGAAAATCCGCCTGCGCGGCGTCGAAGCCGAACCACACAAACAGGCTCGCCACAAACGTGATCAGCGAGATGCCCAGCGCCACCTGCCGAACCAGCCTGTCGCGGTCGCGGCCCAGCAACAACACCAGCAGGCCGCCGACGACCGGCAGCAGGACAAGAAGAGTTAACGCCACAGGTAATACCCCAGGATCGTCACGACCCCCAGAAAGATCGACATCGCGTATGCACGGACCGACCCGGTCTGCACGCGGCGGAGCACGGCGCTCCATCCCCGCACCAGCAGTCCCACGCCATTGACTGAACCATCGATGATGCCGGCATCGACTGTGCGCCACAGGAACGAGGTCGACATCCCCTTGATAGGCTGGACGATCACGGCGTTGTAGAACTCGTCCACGTAGTACTTGTTGAGGAGCCAGCGATGGACGCCGCTGAACTGCACGGCCATCGCCTCGGCCCGTTCTGGCGCCCTGAGGAAGAAGATCGTCGCCACCCAGATGCCCACTACGGCGACCAGCACGGACCCCAACATCAGCAGCAGCTCGGTGCTCGTGTCACCGTGTTCCGCCTCACCGGCGTCGTGCTCGGTTTGAGCCCCCGGCGCGGCCTCTCCGACTTCGGTTGCCAGCGAAACGTCCAAGGCCGGGGTCTCGGCCACCAGCGTCACCGCATGAAAGCTGGGTTCGAGAAAAGCCTCAATTCGATTGCCTCCACCCAGCGCGTGCGGAACGCCAAACAATCCAGCCAACACTGAGCCGATCGCCAGGACCACCAGGGCAATGGCCATGGCGGGGGGGGCATCGTGCACGTGCTCGGTGCTCTGTGCTGGGTGCTGGGTGCTCTGTGCCGGGTGCTCGGTGCTCGGTGCTTCGCTGGCACGTGAGGTGCCGTAGAACGTCATGTAGAGCAGACGGAACATGTACGTCGCGGTCAGGAACGCCGCGAAGACCGCGAGCCCCCACAGCACCGGATGCCCGGATGAGAAGGTCTTCCAGAGGATCTCATCCTTGGAGAAGAAACCGGCGAGCGGCGGAATCCCCGTGATCGCGATGGTGCCAATCAGAAAGGTCCAGAACGTGATCGGCAACTTGCTTTTGAGGCCGCCCATGTACCGCATGTCCTGCTGGCCATGCAGGGCGTGAATCACGGCGCCAGATCCGAGGAAGAGCAATGCCTTGAAGAACGCGTGTGTGTAGAGATGGAAGACACCGCCGGCAAACGCGCCCACGCCCATCGCCAGGAACATGTAGCCCAACTGAGAGACGGTGGAGTACGCCAGCACGCGCTTGATGTCGTTCTGCACCAACCCGATGGTGCCAGCCATCAGCGCCGTCAACACCCCCACGACCGCCACCACTTCAAGGGTGAAAGGTGCGTGGCTGAAGAGCACGGCGTTGCGCCCGATCATGTACACGCCTGCGGTCACCATGGTGGCGGCGTGGATGAGTGCCGACACCGGCGTGGGGCCTTCCATCGCGTCGGGCAGCCACACGAAGAGAGGAATCTGTGCCGACTTGCCCGTGGCTCCGACAAACAGCAAGAGCGTGGCCGCCGTCAAGATGCCCGCACCGGCCATCGTCGCCGGCTCGGCCCCCATGAGGGAGACCTGCGTCGCCAGATTCTGAAAGTCCAGCGTGCCGAACGCCGTGAACAGAATCAGCATGCCGAGAATGAACCCGAAGTCACCGATGCGGTTCACGACGAACGCTTTCTTCCCCGCGTCAGCCGCCGACGGTTTCGTGAAGTAGAACCCGATCAGCAAGTAAGAGCACAGACCGACGCCCTCCCACCCGATGAACATCACCGGGAAGCTCGCTCCAAGAACCAGAATCAACATGAACGACGCAAACAGGTTGAGGTACGAGAAGTATCGCGCGAACTCCGGGTTCGTCTCTCCGTCCATGTAGGCCGTGGAATACAGGTGAATCAGCGTGCCAATCCCGGTCACGACAAGAATCATCAACGCAGCCAGCGGGTCCAGTCGCAGGGCAAACGGAATCTGCAGAGGGCCACTCGAGAGCCAGGTAAACACGACCTGCTCGATCGCGCGCACGCCCCCGACCGGCTCAAGACTGAGCATCGCCCAGACCTGAACGACGGATACGCCGAACGCGCCCGCCATCGCAGCTGTCGCCACCCCGCCCGTCAGTGTTTTTGACCAGCGACGGCCGATGGTCGCGTTGACCACGAAGCCGAGAAACGGCAGGAGCGGAATCAGGAGCAACACGGGCATCACCACTTCAGGGATGTAAAGGCATCCGGAGAGAGCGACTCCCGATGCCTAAAGAGCGCAATGATAATGGCCAACCCCACGGCAGCCTCGGCCGCAGCCACGGTCATCACAAAAAACGCGATAATCTGGCCATCCACGGTCCCGAGAAACCGGTCGACGGCGACAAACGTCAGATTGACCGCGTTGAGCATGACCTCCACCGACAGCAAAATCGTGATGAGGTTGCGGCGGAGGAACACACCGGCGGTGCCAATCGAAAACAGCACGGCCGACAAGGCGAGATACGTGTTCAGGGTGGGTTCAGGCAACACAGTTACTGGTCCTTTGCGTGGGGATCTTTGCGCGCGAGGATGACCGCGCCCACCATGGCCACAAGAATCAGGACCGAGGTCGCTTCAAACGCGAACGCGTAGTCACGAAACAGTACGAGTCCAATGGCCTTCACGGAAGTTTGTACGCCCTCGCCGCCCGGCGAGACAAACGGGGCGCTCGCGATTTGTCTCAGGGCCCAGATGAGTTCAACCGCCAGCACGACGGCAAGCACGGCACCAAACCGGCGCGGCCCCGGTCCAATCCTGAGCGGACGTTGACCATCCGCGGTCGCATCTTCCTTCGACACGTTCAACAACATCACGACGAACAGAAACAGCACCATGATGGCGCCGGCATAGATGATGATCTGGACGACGGCGATAAACGGGGCGTTGAGCAGCACGTACAGGCCAGTCAGGGCGGCAAACGACACGATCAGCAGCAGCACGCTGTACATCGGATTTCGCTGGCCGACGACCAACACCGAGGCCCCAACGGCCACCCCCGCGAACAACCAGAAAAACAGGGCTTCCATTCCGGTTACCACCCCATCCCAATCACGACGCCGGCCGTGATCAGCAAATTCAACGTGGCGGCCGGCAGCAACCATTTCCACCCGAATTCCATCAGGTGGTCATAGCGGTAGCGCGGCAACGTCCAGCGCATCCAAATATAGAAGAACAGGAGCACGAACACTTTGACGAGAAACCAGATCCACCCCAACCACTCTGGCAAGAACGGACCGTGCCAGCCGCCCAGGAACAGGTTCACAGCCACCGCCGACACGGTCACCATGTTGATGTACTCCGCCATGAAGAACAGGGCAAAGGTCATCGAACTATATTCAGTGTGATACCCCGCCACCAATTCCTGCTCGGCTTCCGGGAAGTCAAACGGTGCGCGGTTGGTTTCCGCGACTCCTGCGGTCATGAAAATAAGGAAACCGACGGGCTGCAGAAACACATACCACCGCGGAATGACGCCGAACCAATACCCCGCCTGCCCGTCCACGACCTCGCGCAAGGACAGCGAACCGGCGAGCATGATGACGGCCGCCAGAGACAGGCCATACGACAACTCGTAGCTGATCATCTGCGCCGCCGAACGCAGGCCCCCCAGCAGCGAGTATTTGCTATTGGACGCCCAGCCCGCGAGGACGATGCCGTAGACGCCCATCGACGTAATGGCGAAAATGACCAGCAGCCCCACGTTGACGTCGGCAGCCATCAGCTTGACGGGCGCGTCCAGCAAACCAAAGAACGTCGTGTCGGCGCCAAATGGCACGACGGAAAATGCCGCAAACGCCGCGGTCGCGCAGAGCACGGGCGCCAGATAGAACAGGAACGTGTCAGCCGAGCGTGGCCGCAGTTCTTCCTTCATCATCAGCTTGATGATGTCGGCCAGCGGCTGCATGGTGCCCCACGGACCGACGCGGTATGGGCCGAGCCGCTGCTGAGCAAACGCGGCCACCTTGCGCTCCATGAGCACGAGGACCGCCGCCGAATTCAACAGCATGAAAAACGTGAAGCCGATGACGACGAAGTGGGCGATGAGTTGCGGGTCAATCATGGTCAGCGGGGCCTTTCATCTCCACCTAGTGCGCCGCCACGGCACGTGAGGCGGCGCGCCAGTCAGCCGGCAGTGTGCACCGTCCCTCACGGACGTGCGCCTCGTATTCTTCGCGGAACAGTTTGACCGTGGTCAGTACCGGTGTGGCAGCCGCATCGCCAAAGGCGCACAACGTCTTACCCATGATGTTGTTGGCTACCGACAGCAGCAGATCAATGTCTTTCATCTGCCCTTCGCCGCGTTCGATGCGGCCGAGCAGCTTGTGCAGCCAGTCGCCGCCTTCGCGACACGGGGTACATTTTCCGCACGACTCGTGCTTGTAGAAATACAGCAGGTTTTCGGCCGCCCACACCATGCACGTCGTCTCATCCATCACGATGATGCCTGCCGAGCCGAGCATGGAACCGGCCGCTGCAACGCCATCAAAGCTGGCGGGAATATCCAGCTGGTCTGGCAGCAGAATGGGCACCGATGAGCCGCCTGGAATGACGGCCTTGAGCTTGTGCCCACCGCGAATGCCGCCGCCATACTTGGGATCGTAAATCAGGTCCCGCATGGTGACGTTCATGGGCGCCTCATAGACGCCAGGCTTCTTGACGTGACCACTCAGGCAATAGAGCTTCGGCCCACCGTTCTTTTCGGGCCCCAACGACGCGAACCACTCTGGACCGTTGGTGATAATCGGCGGCACGTTGCACAGTGTCTCAACGTTATTGACGGCCGTGGGGCATCCGTAGAGGCCGGCCACGGCGGGAAACGGTGGTTTGATCCGTGGCTGCGCGCGCTTGCCCTCCAACGACTCGATCAGGGCCGTCTCTTCACCCGCTTCATAGGCGCCGGCGCCGCGATGCACGTAGATCTCGCAGTCGAAGCCGGTGCCGAAGATGTTCTTGCCGATAAATCCGGCCGCGCGAGCCTTCGCCAGTTCCGCTTCGAGCACTTCCTGCACGTGGTAGAACTCACCGCGAATGTAGATGTAGGCCACCTTGGCCCCGATGGCATGGCACGCAATCAGGCAGCCTTCGAACATCAGGTGCGGATTGCGCTCCATTAGCACGTGGTCCTTGAACGTGCCCGGCTCGCTCTCGTCAGCGTTGCAGCAGATGTACTTCTCTTTCGGAGACTTCTTATCGACGAACTGCCACTTCATGCCGGTCGGAAACCCGGCCCCCCCTCGGCCCCGCAAGCCCGACGCCTTGACCACGTCCACGACGGCGTCTGGCGTCATCGTCAGGGCCTTGCGCAGCGCCTCGTAGCCGCCCTGCTTGGCATAGAAATCCAGCGTGAAACCGTTCGGCGTATTCACGTGTGGAGTCAGAATTAGATCCATGGGATTCTCGGTGCTTGGTGCTCGAAGCCATGCAGAGTCACTGTGCGCGCTCCTTGTGCAAATGGCATCCGGTCAGTGTTGAGACGCCCGTGGCCTTGAGGCCATCGACCAAGGCTTTGGCATCCTCGGGCTTGTGGCACTCGTGCCAGTGATCGTTGACGCCCACGACGGGCGCGCGGTCACACGCGCCGAGGCACTCCACTTCGAACAGCGAAAACTCCCCGTCCTCGGTCGTGTTCCCAGGCGTGATACCAAGCACCTTCTGCAGTTCCTCAGTGACGCGCTCGGCACCGTTGAGCGCGCAGGACAGCGTCCGACAAACCTGCAGGACATGGCGGCCCACAGGGCGCTGGTAAAACATCGTGTAGAACGACACGACCTCTTCGACCTCGGCCGTCGTGCACCGAATTGCGGCGGCCACAGCCTTGATGGCGTTGCGAGAGACGTAGCCCTGCTGCCGCTGGGCCAGATAGAGCGCGGCCAGCACCGCCGACTTGCGCTGTTGGGCCGGATACCGCGAACAAATGTCCTCGAGTGTGGCGAGGTGTTCTGCGGTAAACGTGAACGGGGGCCCTTCGTCGGCCTGCGTACGCGACGACTTATGGTGGGCGCGCCCGTAATCCATCAGAGGATGAAAACTCATCGATCTACGTCCCCCATCACCACGTCCGTGGAGCCGATCACGGCGATCACGTCGGCGATCAGTCCGCCTCGAATCATGTGCGGCAGCGCCTGGCATGCCAGGAACGACGGTGCGCGCGGCTTGACTCGCACGGGACGGTTGCCGCCGTCCGACACCACATAGAACCCGTGCTCGCCGCGCGGCCCTTCGACCGGCACGTAGGCCTCGCCCTTGGGCACGGTGAAACCCTCGGAATAAATCAGGAAGTGCTGAATCAGCGCCTCCATCTCGGTATAGACCCGATCCTTGGGTGGCGGCACGACGCGATAGTCGCCGCAATCGTACGCGCCGGTCGGCGAAATCCGCGTTAAGGCCTGCTGACAGATATTGACGCTCTGTCGCATCTCCAAGAGCTTGACCTCATACCGCGCGAACACATCGCCGGCCGTGCGGGTGGGCACGGTGAAGTCGAACGTCTCGTACTTCAGGTACGGCCACGCCTTGCGCACGTCGTAGTTGATCCCGACCGCGCGTCCCATCGGTCCCACCAGACCCAGTGCCAGGGTATCGGCCTTCGACAACCGGCCCACGCCCTTGGTGCGTTTGAGCCACACCTGGTTCTTGGTGAGCATCAGTTCGTAGTTGTCCAACGCCGCCGGCATCTTGTCGAGGAAGGCCTTGACCGCCTTGGAGTACCCGCGCGGCAAATCCTCGCGGAGGCCGCCCACCCGAATGTAGCTGGGGAACAGGCGGAAGCCAGCGATCATTTCGTTGAGATTGAGCAACTGCTCGCGCTCGCGGAAGGCGTACATCATGACCGACACGGCACCGATTTCCATCGCGTGAGTGGCCAGCCACACCAAGTGACTGTTCAGTCGCTGCAACTCGGCGATCAGCACGCGGATGTAGGTCACCCGGTCGGGCATCTCAACGCCGAGCAACTTCTCCACCGACAGGCAGAACGACAGACTATTGGACTGGGCGCCGAGGTAATCCATCCGCTCGACGAGTGGAATGGCCTGCTGCCACTTCTTCTGCTCGATCGTCTTTTCGATGCCCGTGTGCAGATAACCAACCGTGGGTTCGGCGTTGACGACGGTTTCTCCGTCAAGTTCGAGGACCAACCGCAGCACGCCGTGTGTGCTGGGGTGCTGGGGTCCCATATTGACCGTCATCGTTTCGGTGCGCATCTCGGACATGGTCTTAGAGATCCTCTTCCACCCACTCACACACCGCGTGAATCCACGTGCGGTGCACTTCTTGAATTCTGGCGGTCACCTCGCTTGGCACATTCACATGCACGTCGGCCAGTGTTCCCGCTTCTCCCCCATCGCGCCCCGTGAGCGCGATCGTGGACATGCCTTTCGCTCGAGCCACCTTCAGCGCTTCGATCACGTTGGCGGACTGTCCGCTGGTCGTCATCGCCACCGCCACATCGCCAGGTCGTCCGAGCGCTTCCACCTGGCGCGCGAACATGGCCGCCACGCCGAAATCATTGGCCGCGGCCGTCAGCACGGCGCTGTCGGCCGTCAGCGCGATGGCGGCCACCGCCCGTCGGGTGCGCGCAAACCGCACGACCAGTTCAGCGGTCAAGTGCTGCGCGTCGGTCGCGCTGCCCCCGTTACCAAATGCCAACACGAGGTGCCCACCCAGAACAGCATCGCGAATCAGTCGAGCGCCAGACTCACCGGCTGGTCCGACCTGGGCAGCAACAAAGGCCTGGTGTGCCGCGATCGTCGCCTCAACGGCGCGCGCCAACCTGGGCCCAAAGGCACCGGCCACTCAGTCCTCGCTTCGCCCGGCAGGACTCTCGTCTCTGCCCTCAACCCGGGGCCGAGCCGCGTGCGCCGAGGTCACCTGCGACGCGCGCACGTTGGCAGCAAACTCCTCTGCCGTCAGCTGCATCGGCGACCACGCCGCCGCGTCCTTACGCACCTGAGCCGGGTAGTCCTTGCGCAACGGGTGTCCCACCCAGTCGTCGGGCGTCAGAATCCGACGCAAATCGGGATGCCCCGAAAAGGCGATGCCAAAGAGGTCAAAGACCTCACGTTCGAGCCAATTGGACGCCAGCCACAACGGGGTGAGGCTGGGCACCCACGGCGACTCCTCCGACGGCACACGTACCTTCAGGCGCAGTCGTCGCTGCGGCGGCGCGTCGCCGCCGCTGTCTCCCATGGCCTCACCCAGACACGCCAGGTGATACACCACTTCGTACCGCGGCTCTGCCGGGTGGTAATCGGCAGCGGTGATTTCGACCAAGAACGAGAACTGCAAACTCGGATGATCCCGCAGGGTCTGACAGACCGCGACCAGGTGCGCTCGGTCCACGTAGGCGGTCGGCATATCGATGGCGGCGACCGGTTCGACGGCTCCGTCTGGCACCGACTGCCCAAGCACCTCGAGCACCTGGGCGTCCATTTCGACGGGCATCGGCGTCTCCATCAGGCGCTCATCCGCGTCTGGTCGATTTTGCGTTGCAGTTGCACGATGCCGTAGATCAAGGCCTCGGGTCGCGGGGGGCATCCGGGAACAAACACGTCAACGGGGACCACCTGATCGACGCCCTG
>JABMNV010000101.1 GCA_013203475.1 Acidobacteriota bacterium | reverse complement strand
TCGTCACGCCGTGCGTCTCGAGCTCGCGCTTGTGGCCACGACCGAGGTTCGCGACAAACTGGATGTGGTCGTCCTCGCGCCGCCGGTCGCTACAGGCTTGCCACCAGCGGCAGACGCTGCAGTGGTCCACCGGGTCGGGGTAGGTCGGCATGGCCTGAGAGACCGCCTTCGCCAAGGCTGCGGCGGTCGCCTGGTGCAAATTTGTCTTCACCAGGCGGTAGTACGCGGCCACTTCGTCGAACCGGTACTCGCGCGTGGCGGCGGGGGTCACGACTGAGAAATGTTCGGGGGTGCGGCCCTGCATCTCGCCGAGGAGTTCGGAGTAGACGCAGAGCTGGAGGATGGCGCCGGCGCGAGTGTCGCGCGCGAGTTTGGTGTCGTGCGCCTCGTACGACCAGTCGCCAAGGTCACTCTTGACCGGCACCTTGACGAGGACGTCGGCATACCCAGTCCACGTGTCGTTCCCGAGCGGGGCCTGGACGATGACGTCAACGCCGCGACGCATGGCATCCATGGTCTTTGCCACGCGGTCGACGTGTGGCACGCGCGGTTCCCCCTTGGGGACGTCGGGGAACGTCAGGACCTCGATGCCCAGCCCCTTTGCGCGCAGGCTGTCCACATAGCGGGCTTCGTGCTCTTGCCCGCGCTTCCGCAACTGGTCCGCCAACGGATCGCTGTAGGTGGGCCTGACGCGCAGGCCCTGCGCGGCTTCCAGTTCCAGCGTCGTCGTGTGCCGACACGCGAGGAAGTTGGCGAGGTCGGTGGGCGAAAGAGTGGCGTGGCCCTTGTGGATCCTCATGCGGTCCCTTCCAAGACAAGCCGGTCGCCAATCGTGCGCCCAATGCCGTGCGTCGGCACAAACACCCACTTCGACCGCGTGGGATGCGCGGCGCAGAGTCGTTTGAGATGGGCGACGAAGGGATCCTGTGAGTCCATGCGGCTACTGGGCACAGACTACTCCTATCCAGTGACAGGGTAGTTCCTACGGCTTTTGTTCGTCCTGCTTCGCTCGCGGGGAGGTCCAGGGGCCCAGGGGCACGACGGCCCGAGGCCACATCTCAGCTCGATGCCGGGCCTTTCCCGCTGACGGCGCCAGCGTGATGACCCTGATTGAGTTCTCCACTTTCAACCTACCGTTGCGTGGCAATAATTGCGATCCCCTCGATGCGCTTCGTCTATTTCAGCACGATCCGCCTTCGGCATGAACATTGCCATTCCCTCAACCCACAAGACGATGTATCGTCGTCATCCGCCGACGCGGAGCCGATGGACGTCATCAGGGGGAGGGCAAAATGAATGACGCACGGGAATCCACGAACCGGCTCGACGGCAGGATTGACGCGCTGACGGCGGAGATGCACGCCGGTTTCAAGAACGTCGTCGAACAGACGCAGGCCGGATTTGAGGATCATCGCCTCTATACCGAGTTCCTGGTCACAGGCCTGCGCAACGACATGGGCGCGCGGTTCAATCAGGTGGACCGCCGTTTCGATTCCGTCGCCGAGCAGACGGAGCGCCGTTTCGATGCGGTCACCGAACAGATGGACCGCCGCTTCGATTCCGTCAACGAACAGTTCGAGGCGGTTGACCAGCGCTTTGATTCCGTCGCCAAACAGATGGACCGCCGTTTTGATTCCGTCAACAAACAGCTCGAGTCAGTTGACCAGCGCTTCGATCGGCTCGAGCGCCTGATCAAGGGTGAAGCGCCTTGACCCGAGGCTCACATCTCAGCTCGATGCCGGTGGTCTCGGTTCACTCGACTGTGAGCGATGCGACGGCGTCAGCACGAAAGCGCACTCGGCCCTCCAGAGCGCGCTTTCCCGCGTCGTCGAACCGGACAGCGAACCGAGACTGCCGGTAGAGGGCTGAGATTCTCCAGAGGCACCAGGCCCGCAAGACGATGTATCGTCGTCATCCGCCGACGCGGAGTCGATGAACGTCATCAGAGTGGGAGGGCAAAGATGAATGACGCGAGGGAATCTACAAATCGGCTCGACAACAGGATGGACGCGCTGACGGCGGAGATGCACGCCGGTTTCAAGAACGTCGTCGAACAGACGCAGGCCGGATTTGAGGATCATCGCCTCTATACCGAGTTCCTGGTCACAGGCCTGCGCGACGACATGGGCGCGCGGTTCAATCAAGTGGACCGCCGTTTTGATGCGGTTGACCAGCGCTTCGATCGGCTCGAGCGCCTGATTAGGGGTGAAGAGCTATAAGGTCGCGCCCTACGTGTCCTCCCACTGGCGCTTCTTGCTCTGAGTCGCGCCTTTCGCCTTCGCCTTGCGCCGCTTTGGACCACGCGTCATGGCAATGACGGCCCGAACCTCGTCAATCGCCCGGTCAGACGTCAAGGCCGTCAGACCGTCCGTCAGTGTGGCGATGTCCTGATCCAAGGCTCGAGCATCCGACGGCCCGTCGGCGATGGTCCTGACCCCGAAGTCCATTTCGCGAACCACGCTCGTGTACTTCGGATGGTCGAACAGCAGTGCGGCGGTCATCTCCAATTCCGCCGCCTGCTGCTTGAGCGCCTCGTTGTACACCGCCAGGGCATCGTCTGCCAGGCGCGAGACGTCGTCGCCCGCCCCATGGGCCCATTCCATCTCCAGCTTGAGCAGCGCGTGCAGGTCTTGCCGACCGTGAGCAGCGGTGAGCTCCTGCATGAGCTGGCCCTTGCGCTCGCGCGCGTCGGGATCGGGCTCGAGATCGGGATGCAGCACCTTGGCCAGACGCCGGTAGATTGACGTGAGACTGGTCTTGCGGGCCTCGTCGACCTTGCGCTGGCGCTCTGCCGCCCGGGCCTCACGCTTCGATACGCGGCGATAACTTGGAGCCGCCGTCTCGGCCGCCGAGGCCTGTGCGCGCAGCTGATCGGCGAGTTGCGCGGCTTGCGCAGCCAACCCCGCGTCATCCATGCCGGCCTGGAATCCTGAGAGATCAACGTCGAGCCCCATGGCCTGGAACATCGACGCCAGCTCCGAGCGGGCATCGTCCATGTCCTCTGCCGCGGCCTCATCGAACTCGAGGCCGTGCAACTCCTTGAACAGCGCGCGGACGTCCGACGGTGGGTCCACGTCGTACTCCAACAGCGCGTCGAGTTGTCGCGTGACGATCGACTTGAGGACGTGACGGTCGCTGACCGCCAGCCGTGTGTCGCGCAGATAGGGGACAAGCGCGCGGATCAAGTCGGTGCGCACGCGGACCAGTGCGGCAATGCGCGGCTGAATGTGCTCTGCGTGAAAGATCGCGGCCCGGTCGAGCGCCTGCTGCGTCGTGTCGAGTTGCGCGCGCAAGCGTTCCACCTGGGCCACGAGGCGATTGAACGACCGTTGCTTTGGCGTCAGGGGGCGTCCGCGACCAGCGCGCAAGGTCAGGCCTCGCTCACCCGCTTGAGGGGCAGACTCGGCGTCGTCGAAGAGTGGTGGTTGGGTCGGCGTAGGTACCTCTCGGCAGAACATTGTAGGTCACGTCAGCCAGACATGACGGCCGACTCGGCGGGTTCCACGGCCACCACGCGCAGCAACCCGTTGTGCGCCCGCAACGCGGTGGACGCGCTTGGGGCCATGGGGTCATGGGATCCTGGGCAACTTTCTACACATTCAATCTGCGCGCATATTGCAGAATCTGCCACGTCGTTCTGGAATGGGCCCGAAATCCCACCGCGAATGGGGCATCAGCTTTGCACTCCCATTTCACTGGGCCGACGATGGTATCGTCGTCGTCCGAGGTACCGGAGGAACGATGGAAGCAATTCTGACTCGCCTTGAAGGAAAAATAGACGGCATCGCGACACAACTTGACAGCGTCAACGGGCGGCTCGACAACATCGACACTCGACTCGACGCAATGGACGGCCGGTTCGACGCGATGGACAGTCGCTTCGACGGCATGGACGCTCGGTTCGACGCGATGGACGGTCGGCTCGACGGCATGGACAGTCGTTTCGACGAGGTGAACACCCAACTCGGTAGCCTTGACGGACGGGTGACGAACCTTTCCGAGACGGTTCACAAGCAAGGTGTGCGGATTGAGGAAACGAACGACCACGTCAAGCTGGTTGCAGAGGGAGTCGTTGGCCTGCGTGAATCGGTCGATCGCGGCTTTGCGGCCGTCATGGCCCGCCTCGACGAACGCGTTCAGCCCGTCGAGGCGGCCAGCCGTTATCTGGCCGCCCAACTGCCCCCGACGAAACGCCGCCGGAAGTAGTGCGGGGACGGCTGGTCAGATACGCTGTCACCATGTCACTGGTCACGGCGCTTGAGGGTCAATTCGATGGCCGCAGCCTGCAGCGCGGCGAGCGATACGCGAGCAAAGACCGCGTGCGGCTGATCGACGAGTCAGACACCCGTCATCCACCACTCCAGCGTGAGACCTACTCGCGCGACCTTCGTGCCTTCACAGACGCGCTGCCGCGAGTGGACCACCGCCTGACCTCCAGGCTCAAGAAACAAGGCCGCCCGTGATCGTCGTCGACAGCAATGTCATCGCGTATTGCTGGCCCAACGGACACAAGAACGACATCGCGCAGGCCATCAGAGCGCGCGATAGCGGGTCCGGGGGTTAGGTCAGGCCATGACAGCGGCGGGGAAGAAAGAGAACGAAGAGTAGGTGCTGGGTGCTGGGTGCTCGGTGCTGGGTGCTGCTTTTCGATCTACCCTTACGCCTTGACCTCCAAAGCACCGGCAAATATCTGGAACGTGATCGCGGCGTCGTCCGTGGGCACGATGATCGAGTGGTACGACTTCTACATCTTCGGAAGTCTGGCCACCATCATCTCTCCCCTGTTCTATCCCCAAGGTAACGACACACTGGCGCTCATCGCCTACCTGTCGACATTCGCCGTCGGATTCGTCGTCCGGCCCTTTGGGGCGTTGGTGTTCGGACGCATCGGCGACAAGGTTGGCCGCAAGTATGCGTTCCTGGTGACGCTCCTGATCATGGGCGGCGCAACAGCCGTTGTGGGGTTCCTGCCAACCTACGCCACGATCGGTATTGCCGCACCTGTCGCCTTGCTGATCATCCGCATCCTCCAGGGGCTGGCCCTGGGCGGCGAATACGGCGGTGCGGTGGTCTACGTCGCTGAGCACGTGCCGGACGAACACCGCGGCTTCTATACGAGTTTTATTCAGATCACAGCCACGCTTGGGTTGTTCGTCTCGCTCGCGGTCATCCTCTCTGTGCAGAACGCGATGAGCCGTGAGGCCTTCCTCGAATGGGGCTGGCGCATCCCGTTCCTGATCTCCATCGTCCTGGTGGGCATCTCGTTCTACATCCGCGTGCGCATGAAAGAATCGCCAATCTTCGAGCACATCCAATCCACGGGCATGACGTCGGCGCAACCTCTGAAGGAAGCGTTTACGCGCTGGGAGAATCTGAGACTCGTCCTGATTTCGCTGTTCGGTGCCACGGCAGGCCAAGGCGTGATTTGGTATACGGGCCAGTTTTACGCGCTCTTCTATCTGCAGGCGATCCTGAAGGTCGACCCCACGTCGGCGAACTACATCATCGCGGCGGCGTTACTGCTCGGCATGCCGCTCTTCGTCGTCATGGGCAGCCTGTCTGACCGCATCGGCCGGAAGGGACTGATGATGACGGGATGCCTGCTGGCCGTGGTGTCCTACCTCCCCATCTACAAGGCGATGCAGCACGTGGCAGGCTCCGAGGTGGTGTCGGCCATCTCTCAGCGTAATCCGCTCACGGGAGCCATCAGCCTCACGCCCCAGACCATGGTCGATGGGGTCATGGTGCCGGCGAGCCAGGTGCTGACCTACACCAACCTCGCCACGTTGGCCTCGGAACCCTCAGCATGGCAACTGGTCGGCCTGGTGTTCATCCAACTGATTTTCGTCACCATGGTCTACGGCCCCATCGCGGCCTACCTGGTAGAAGCGTTTCCCGCGCGCATCCGCTACACAGCCATGTCACTGCCGTACCACATCGGCAACGGCATCTTCGGTGGACTCCTGCCCCTGATCGGCCTGGCAATCATCGCGCAGACAGGCAACATCTACGCAGGACTCTACTACCCCATCGGCGTCGCCGCCCTCACGTTCATCATCGGGTCCATCTTTCTCGTCGAAACGCACCATCACAAGATTTGGGACGAGATCAAATGAGGGCGAGCCCAGGGTCGAGGGCTCGGTGCTCGGTGCTGGGTGCTCGGTGCTGAGTGCTCGGTGCTGGTGTTAGTGAGGCGCGGCCCCGAAGAACTTGTTCAGGAACGTCTCCATCCGATCAAACGTGTACAACCAGCGGCTATGCAGCAACGTCTCGTGCACATCGTCTGGAAAGACTATGAGCTCGTGGTAGATGTCGCGTGCGCGCAGCAGCTGCACCAGGCCGACCGTGTGCGCGAAGTTGACGTTGCGGTCGTCGTCGCCATGCACGAGCAGGACGGGCGACTTCCACTTGTCGATCTCGAACACGGCCGACGATTGGTACGCGAGGTTGTCGGGATCGAGCTCGCCGCCCACGTGCACGCCAGCAAGGTCGACGCCGAGCTTAAAAATATCTGAATTGCGCGCGAGGGCCTGCGCGGTCAGCAGCCCACCATACGACAAGCCCCAGATGCCGACACGTTCCGTATCAACGTCCTCCCGTGCCGCCAGCCACTTGCCCGCGGCGAGCACGTCTTGATACTCGGAGTTGCCACGGCCACCAGTCTCAGGTGCCCGACGGAAATCGAGCCCATACCCAACACCGCTCCGATAGTGCACCGACAACACGATGTAGCCCTGCGACGTCAGCCACTCATTCACGCCGTAGAACACGTGATAGAAGCTCAGGTAATGCCAGCCGAGCAGCATCTGGCGCGCGGGACCGCCGTGCACGAAGATGAGCGCGGGACGCTTCTCGCCAGGCTTGATGTCCTTGGGCAGAAACAACTGATTGTGGAACTCGACGCCGTCTGCCGCCGTGAGCGTCACGTTGGTTGGTGCCACCATCGACGCCATCGGAAAATCGGTCCCGATCGTCGGGTAGATCACCTGCTGGGCCGCCTGCCCCACGCTGACCGGAGTGGCGGTCGTGGGCCACACGCCCACTGACAACGGCCGCGTCGCATCGGAACTGAGCACCGCGATGTGCTTGCCCGACGACAACGGCGCGGGGACGTTCTCGATACCGTCGCCGGTCGTAATCTGCTGCGGCGTGCCCCCCCACGTGGAGACGGCCCAAATGTGCCGCCGATCGATGTCGTTGGTGTTGGTGCAGTAGTAGAGCGTCTTGCCGTCAGCCGACGTCGCGGCGGCCGTCCGGTCTTCGATGATGCCCTCGGTCGTCGTCAATTGCACGGGCTGCGACTGGCCGGTGACACTCAGAGAAAAATAGCTGTTCGACTCGTCCGTTGGTTTGGCTCGCTGCGTGAAGATGAAGACATCGCCGGCCCACTCAATGTTGTTGATGTTTCCAAACAACGAGGGGACGCCCTCAGCCTCACCCTCAGCCTCGGCCTCGGGATGCCACACAGCCTTCGCCTCCCTGATTTCGTCGAGCCCTCCAGTGGGACCGACCTCGGCTACCATCAGCGCAAGCGAATGGCCCCCAGGCAACGTCGCGCGATAGAGACCGGGCTGCTCTCCCAGTGGTGTGTCTGGCACGGGCGGTCCGCCCCCGCGTCCGCCGCCGCGCCCCTGTCCGCCGACACGCCCGCCCCCATTACCTCCGCGCCCGCCCGTCGCAGCCGGCACGCCAGACCCCGCGCCGGGCCGTGTCTGCTGGCCGAACGGCAGGCCGGGTCGACGCAAGAACGCGATGTGCTTGCCATCAGGCGACCACGTCGGACTGGTATCTCGATCGACACTGGGCGCCACGTAGGTGACCAGCTTCGTGCGCGAGTCATACAGACCAATAAAGCTGTGGTCGGTGCGATTACTCGAGAAGGCGATACGCGTGCCGTCGGGCGACCACACAGGTCCACTGTTGCGGCCCCACGCGTTGATGAATGGCGCGTCACCCACATCTGCGGCCGTCGGCGTCGCCGACCGGGTCACTGGCGCGCGGTAGATTTGTCCATCGTTCACATACAAGACAGACGTGCCATCGGGAGAGACGACCGGGTTCGCGCCTTCGGCCAGTCGTCGCGCCGTCCCTGGCGAGGCCGTGCGCACGGCCCAGATCGCTCGCTCCGTACCGTTCGGGTTACCCGCAGGATTGGCCACCCATCCAGTCGAATTGGTCCCGTGGCCACGCACAAACACGATCGTGCTGCCATCGTCCGAGATGCTGAGCTGCGTCAAGTCCACGCCGTCGTCATTGAGAAACGACGTGACGCGTACGGGCTTGAACGCCGGCGCCGCAGCGGTGAACACATTCCGCAGCCCCTCTTCGTAGGCAATCCACGCGATGCGATCCACCCTACTCGCAGACACCAGTTCAATGGGCAGTCCAGGCTTGAGGAACTGGGCAATGGTCGGCTGATGCTGCGGCGCCGGAGCGATGGGACCACGTTCGGCGACGACAGACGAAGCCAGAATCAACGCGACGACCACGGTTGTAACTGCACTAAATCGACGACTTCTCATGATGGGGGCCATGATACACGGGGGGCTGGGTGCTCGGTGCTTCGGTGCTTCGGTGCTCGGTGCTCGGTGCTCGGTGCTCGGTGCTGGGGCTCCGTGTCATAATTGGCCTGCTCCCATGGCGACCCCTGACGATGAGACCGTTGACGGTCGGTCAGGCGAAGAGGCAACGCGGGGAGGTGACGACACGATCCTGAGCGGTGCAGACGCCGCGCAGGGGGGTGACCACACTACGCAGATGGGTGGAGACATCACGCACACCAGCGGCACCCCCACGATGCGTCCGCGCAGCGTCGCACACATGCAGGCTGGCGATGAGTTTGGCACCCGATACCGCATCCTGAAACAACTCGGCATCGGTGGCATGGGCGTGGTCTATCAGGCCTGGGACAAGACGCTCAATGTGGTCGTGGCACTGAAGGTCATCCGGCCCGACGTGGCTGGCGACCCGGTCGCAGCCGCAGACATCGAACGCCGCTTCAAGCGCGAGCTGCTCCTCGCCCGTCAGGTCACCCACAAGAACGTCGTCCGCATCCACGACCTGGGCGACGTGGACGGCACCAAATACATCACGATGTCGTTCGTCGAGGGCGATGACCTGTCGACGATGCTCAAGCGAGACGGGGGATGCCGCTCGCTCGGGCGTTGCCGTTGGCGCGCGAGAATGACTGTGCAAGACTTGCGTTTCATGGCGGCTCCTTGTGTGAGGCCTTGGCCTCGGGTTTAGTCACCACTCGTGGTATCACGAGCAGCGAGAAGCCGCCGCTTCAAATTTCAACAATTACCGGGACATCCCCTCGGCCGACGTGTCCTGCGGGTAGCCCGGCAACAACGTGCTCTGCCACCGCTCTCCCCCATCGAACGACTTGAACACGCCCATCCACGCATCGCCCGTATCTCCATCGTCGAAGCTGCCTGGAATGTCGACCGTGCGGTAGTCGTTGGCGCCCGCTATCAAGTGCAGGGGATTCCGTGTGGATGCCGCGATGCTCGGTTCGTTCTGGCGCTACAGGTACGGGTCGCCGTTGGGCAACTCCTGCCCCGACACCATGTTCACGTTGCGGCTCACCACCAACCCCATGGAGCCGGCTGGGGCCTGGGCTCGGGCGGTGGGAAACACCAGGCCAACAGCGACAGCTGCGGCGGCCAACGTCCCGACTGACAAACGAAGCACCAACCACCGCGACCGCTGGGGAGCTAAGGCGCTTAGACGCATTGAGAAATCCTTAAGAAATAGATGTGTGACATGACCGACGCTAAACCATTTATTTGCAAGCGAATAACAGCTCCAATGCCGCAGTCATAGACAC
>JABMNV010000100.1 GCA_013203475.1 Acidobacteriota bacterium | reverse complement strand
ATTCCCCGAGGAATGCGTCAATCTGACAAAGTAGTACTAGTGGCCTGTATCAGTCAGAAGTACAGTGCCTTTGCGCCGGGGCATCCCGCCTGGCGGCGTTGCTCCTCGCGCAAATACGGCCATATTCTTACTCGCCGCGCCTGGCCAGTCGGGCGCCGCACCACAAATCCACTGCACTTCTGACTGATACAGGCCACTAGCCCATCGCGACGGTCGCGGCTTTGAGTGCCGCCTCGGCGTTGAGCAGGCGGGTCTTGGTACTGGCGATCCACCCGGCGTCGCGGCCGAGCGAATCGCGCGAGGCCTCAAGCGCAGCACCAGTGACTTCGGGCGAGGGCCCGCCGTGCGTTTTGCGAATGTTCACGAAGTGTTCGGGACTGAGCAATGTCGCGAGTTCGTCCTCGGTGTAGGTGATCGCGGTGCCGGTGACTTCCTCCGAAATCTGCGAGACGATATCGGAGAGAGACGCGTCCGGCTGATCCTGACGCACTCGCACGAGTTGGGCCGCGATGGTATGGCCCGCCTTGAACGGCAACCCGCGCTCACGCGCCAGGGTATCGGCCAACTCCGTCACCGAGATCCAGTTTTCTCCAGCGCGGCGGCGCATTTTTTCCACGTCAAAGTCGGCGCCCTCCAGTGCGACGGCCACTAACGACACGGCGCGGACGGCGTCCTTGAACATGTTCGCCACCAACGGCTGCAGGTCGTCTTCTGTGTCCACGATGTCGCCGAAGGGCGTGTTGTGGACGGCCACCGGAATCGCCCCCGCCTGCGCAAACGCCTTGGACGCCAGGGCCCGCGCATGTTCGAGCGCCACGGGATTGCGCTTCTGCGGCATGATGCTGCTCACCTGCACGAACCCATCCGTCAGTCGCAGGTATCCCACCTCCATCGTGCACCAGAGCAACAGGTCCTGCACCAGCCGCCCGACGCCGACCAGCGCCACCGCCGACGCACCGGCCGCCTCCAGCAGGTAGTCCACAGTGGCAATGCTGCCGTACGTGTTCCCCGTTGTCCCATCAAACCCCAGCAACGCACTCGTCCGATCGCGGTCGATCGGAAACCCCGTGCCGGTGATGGCGCAGGCGCCGAGGGGATTGACGTTGACTGACGCGTGGGCGGCTTTCAGGCGTTCGCCGTCTCGTTCCAACTGTTCAATCGCCGCCAGCAGGTAGTGCGCCACGGTGGAGGGCTGCGCGGGTTGGGTGTGTGTGTGTGCCGGATACACGGTATGCCGATGCCGACTGGCCACGTCGACCAACGCCCGTCGCAGTTGCACGGTGGCCTCAAACAACTCCATCACGAATTCCCGCAGGCGCATCCGATACATCGTCATGTCGATATCGTTGCGGCTGCGCGCGGTATGCAGTCGCCCCGCGATGGCATCACCACACGAGGCGACGACCTGGTGTTCCAGATAGAAGAACAGGTCTTCACACGTGCCGTCGTAGGGCACCTTGCGGACGGCCTCAAGGTCGATGCCGTCCAGGGCCCGTCTGATGGCGCGCGCGTCCTCGGTGGAAACGATGCCAGTGTCATGCAACATCACGAGATGGGCATAGTGGATGGCCATGAGGGGTTCGAGGAAGAGCGCCTTGGCGTCTTCAAAGTTCTCGTTGAGCACAATGCGGACATAGTCGGGTGAAAACGGCATATCAATTTCCTATCGAGTGCCGGCGCGGGCCACGGCCCGCGACGGAAATGGCGTCACGGTCAGCCACGCGGCCAACCGCGCTTCGGCAGTTTCCTTCGCGGTGTACACCGCCCCCATCAACTGCGCGTCATCGCCCAGCGAAGAGATGGCCAGCGCGGGAAGATTCGGCACGATCCGTGACACGACACGTCGCACCGGTCTGAGGAGAAGATCGCCTGCGTGGCTCAGACCGCCACCAAACACGACGAGCTGCGGGTCGAGCACCGCGACGATATTGGCCACGGCCGTCCCCAGGTAGACCGCCAACTGTTCGAGGACCGCCGCCGCCTGCGAGTCACCCGACCTGGCGGCGGCAATGATCGTCGCGGCCGCGGCCGCGCGATCTCGCCCGGGTTCGGCGTCGTCGTTCGCAGGGGTGACAAGCGGACGCGCGTGCTGCCACTCGGGAATGGCGGCCGCGCCGACATGACTCTCCAGGTAGCCGCGCTCGCCAAAGTCCGCGTGCCACTCGCGGTAGTCCAGGTTCATGTGACTGATTTCGCCCGCGTAGAAATGGTGACCGCGATGCAGGCGTCCACCCACGACCACGCCCGCGCCAATGCCAGCGCCGAGCGCGAGAAAGACGAAGTCGTCCACCTTCCGCGCGGAGCCCTGCCAGCGCTCGCCCAGGGCCGCCATGTTTGCGTCGTTGTCCACTCGAACCGGCGCGTCAAGACGGGCTTCGAGCAGATCCCGAAGCGGCAGGTTCACCCAGCCCGGCAGATTGACCGCGCTAATGACCCGTCCTGTGTTGACGTCGGTCATCCCCGGCGCACCCACGCCAACGGCGTAGAGCTTGCCCTGATCGCGCTTGGTGCGGGCAAAGACCGCGGTCACGCCCTCGCAGATCTGGTCGATGATCGACTCGCCCCCTGTGGCATCGGTCGGTACCTGGTCACGCGCGAGCACTTTGCCCTGCAGGTCGGCCAACGCCACACGCAGCGTGCGCGAGCCCACGTCGACGCCCACGAGATACCCGAACTCGTTGTTGAACTGCAGGAGGATGGGAGGCCGTCCCCCCTTTGACATGCCGATACCCACATCACGCAACAGGCCCACCTCGGTGACCAGGTCGTCGACCAGGGCAGACACCGTGGGAGGACTCAACCGGGTCGACTTGGCAAGGTCGGCGCGGGAGATAGGGCCAAACCGGCGCACCTCTTCCAGCAAACGCTGGCGATTCAGACGACGGCTGCTTGGGCTTCCTCCATGGGGAGGGCCGTCAACGAAGGATGGTGGTAGGGTCACATGCACTTAGTTCAACATATTAACGAAGTGAAAAGTATGTCCCGTCGCGCCCCTTGTCAAGCTGCCGTACACTCGGCGGGCCGATGACGCCGCATGCTCCAGGCAGTCGCCCCCCAGGCAATCGCCGGTCGCCCCGCCCAGCGCGTCCCAGGTCGGGCACCTCCAAATCTGGCAGGTCGCAACGCCGACGTTCCATCTGGCTGAAGGTCTCGTTGTCGGTCTTGATCCCAGCCGTGCTGGGACTCATCTTTATCGGCTACCTGTGGGCGACCTACGGCGCACAAATTGACGCCCGACTCGGAGGCGAGCAGCGGGTAATCCCGCGGATTTTCGGCCGTCCCTTCCAGCTGCGACCGGGACAGGGCCTGACGCCGATCCAACTGGAACAGCGACTCAATGACGTGGGCTACGCCTCACGCACGGTGGTCGAAGGGCCGGGTGAGTTTTCGATCGGGAGCAGCGTGGTCGTGCTGCGAGCCCGTGCCGCGGGTGGCGCGACGGCCGAAGAGACGCCGACGGTGCGCGTCGAGTTCTCCAAAGGCACCACACCGGTCATCAGCAAGCTGCTCGATCAGGAGACGGGTCGCCCGGTGCCGCGCGTGGTCCTTGAAGCGCCGATGCTGACCGCCGTGGCCAGCGGAGAGAAACGGCGATTCACTGCCCTGCCCACCATTCCGCCGCATGTTCGCCAAGCGGTGCTGGCCATCGAAGATCGACGATTCTACGAACACCCAGGCATTGACGTGATTCGGGCTCTGGGTGCGATTGTGACCAACCTGCGGGGGGACAAACCGTATTTGGTAGGTGCCAGCACCCTGACCCAGCAGATCGTGAAAAACACGTTCCTGACGCCCGAAAAAAAGATGCGGCGCAAGGTTCAGGAACAGTTCATGTCGGTGGTCCTGGAGTCACGCTTCACCAAGGATCAAATCCTCGAGCTGTATCTCAATGAGGTAGTGCTGGGCCAGCGCGGGCCCTTTGCCATTCACGGAGTCGCAGAAGCCGCACGCATCTTCTTCGGCAAAGATGTCAAGAACCTGACGCTAGCGGAAGCCGCGACGATCGCGGGAGTCATCCAGTCGCCCTCGCGCCTGTCGCCGTTCCGCAATCCTGACCGAGCGCGGGAGCGACGTGACGTCGTGCTTGGCGCGATGGCCGACTCGGGCTACATCACTGCCGAGGCCGCAGCCGATGGTCGCCAACGCCCGTTGGGCCTGGCGGCTCGGGCCTTGGAAACCGAAGCGCCCTACTTTGTCGACTACATCAGTCGGCAGGTAGAAGACCGGTATGCCGGCCTGCTCTCCCAAGGCGTGGCCGTGGATGTGTTCACCACGATCGACCTGCATTACCAACGGCTCGCCGAGGAAGC
The DNA here is from genome assembly GCA_013203475.1 of Acidobacteriota bacterium. Taxonomy (GTDB): domain Bacteria; phylum Acidobacteriota; class Vicinamibacteria; order Vicinamibacterales; family SCN-69-37; genus SYFT01. Next base: position 2,953 of record JABMNV010000100.1, on the reverse strand, counting down.
GGTCGCTCAAGGGATGGCTCAGGTTGACCAGCAACTGGCGAACCGCCGCCGCACAGGGGCACCGCAGGCGGCGCTGGTTGCCGTGGATCCGCGCACGGGCGAAATTCTCGCCATGGTCGGCGGCCGGGCCTACAACCAGTCGCAATACAACCGCGCGGTCACCACCAGGCGGCAGCCAGGCTCGGTGTTCAAGCCGTTTGTGTACTTGGCGGCGTTTGATCAAATGGTCACCGAAGGACGGGACGACCTCACTCCCCTGACAATGGTCGTGGACGAACCGACGGTCTTCATGGATGGCAGCAGGCCGTATGAACCCCGCAATTATCAGAACGATTACGAAGGGCCGATCACCCTGCGCCGTGCTCTGACCACTTCGCGGAACATCGTGGCCATCAAAGTGGCCGAGCGGACTGGCTACGACCACGTCGCCGCGCTCTGGCAACGTATCGGGGTGGGGACTCCAGCCAAGCCCTACCCTTCCATTGCGTTGGGTGTATTTGAAGCCTCGCCACTCGAGATTGCGACCGCCTACACCCTGTTTGCCAACGCCGGCACCGTACGGCCACTGCTCGGCCTCACCCGTATCGTCGAAGACGGCACGCCGCATCGGATTGCCGCCGGTCGCGCAACGTCCGTGGCCAGGCCGGACACGACGTTTCTCGTGACCGACATGATGCGGGCCGTGATGAACGAGGGCACGGGCGCTGGCGCGCGCCGGAACGGCTTTCGTCTGGACGCGGCAGGTAAATCGGGCACGACCAACGACCAACGAGATGCCTGGTTCGTCGGATTCACGCCCGATCTCTTGACCGTGGTATGGGTCGGCTTCGACGACAACCAGCCCCTCGGACTGGGCGGCTCACAGGCCGCGCTCCCGATCTGGACAGCGTTCATGCGCACGGCACTCGCCGGCCGGTCCAGCCGGTCCTTTGCCGTACCCGAGGGTGTCGTGCAGGTCGAAATCGACCCCACGACCGGGTTACTGGCCGGCCCCAACTGCCCGACCCCGGTGCGCGTCGCTTTCCTGGAAGACACCGTCCCGCGACACGTGTGTGACAGACATTGAGGGCGCCTGGCGTGCGGTATACTTGATTAGCACTCGCTAGGGGTGACTGCTAATTCAATGACCATGGCTGCTGACCTGACTGACCGACAGCGCCGCATTCTGGCGCGCCTTGTCTCGGAATATATCGAGCAAGGAGAGCCTGTGTCGTCGTCATGGCTCGCCGAACATTCGGGCCTGGGCCTGTCGTCGGCCACCGTGCGCAACATCCTGGCGCGCCTCGAAGAGCAGGGACTGGTTCGGCAACCCCACACGTCGGCCGGCCGGACGCCGACCGATGCCGGCTACCGGCTGTATGTCGACTGGTTGCTGAATGCTCGTCGTCGCCTCAAGTCGGCGGATGGCCTCGAAACACGACTGCGGCGTTCTGGCACGGTGACCGATTTGCTCGAAAACGTGTCTCACGAACTGGCCATGGCCTCGCAGCAGATCGCCTTCGCCATGACACCGGCGAGCCAAACGGTTCGATTGCGACACATTACGTTTGTCAGCCTCGACAGTCGTCGCGTCCTGGTCACCGTGGTGGCGACCGGCAATCAGGTCACTCATAAAGTGATAGACACGCCGGAAGAGTACGAGATGGCCGCGCTGGAACAGGCCGCGCAATATATCAACGCCGAGTTCGCGGGCCTGACGCTCCATGAGGCTCGCGAAGCCATCGTGGCGCGCATGCACGAAGAACGCATGATCTACGACGTGCTGCTCACACGTGCCCTTCAGCTGGCGCAGACCGGACTGGACGAAGTCACGCCTGAGGAAACCCTGCACGTGCAAGGGGCGTCGTTCCTCTTTGAAGGGGCGCTGGGCAGTTCCGTTGACCGCGAGCATGTCACGCTCGAAACGCTGCGCGCCCTCTTCAAGCTCTTGGAAGAAAAACATCGCCTCGTGGAATTGCTCACATCGTATATCGAGGCCGATGGTCTGACGGTGGTCATCGGGTCGGAGCACACCTCCCCCGACATGCACCCGTTCAGCCTGGTGGCCTCGTCGTTTAATGACGGGCAGCGCACGGGCACCGTTGGCGTCATCGGCCCGACGCGGATGCGGTACCAGCGCGCCATCACCGTGGTGGACGGCGTCTCGCAGGCGGTGGCACGGGTACTCGAAGGAAACTAGTAGTTGAAAGACACCAGTATTTGAAAGAAACCAGGGAATTGGGAAACAGGGAATGACGACAAACGACGATGTGGTCGCCGATCAGGTGGCGGCCGACGAGACACCGCAGGCGGCACCAGAGGCCCCAGCCGAATCTATTGATCCGCTCACGGCCCTCGAGAACGAACGCGACGAGCTGCAAGACCGGCTCCTTCGCACGGCGGCCGAATTTGACAACTACCGGAAGCGCACCGACCGCGAGCGTCGCGAGCTGAGCACCTTCATCACCAGTGACGTCCTGCGCGAGATGCTCCCGGTGCTCGACGACCTGGAACGTGCACTCGCCGCCGCAAGCGCGGCGGCAGGAGACGCGGCGTCCAACCCCGAGCAGGCGGTCTACGACCAGGGCGTCTCACTGATTCACCGCCAGTGGCTCGATCTGTTACGCAAACGCGGTGTAGAGCCGTTGGAGGTTGTGGGCCAGCCGTTTGATCCCGAGTGGCATGAGGCGGTCGCCGATGAGCCCGCCGATGGACGACCAGACGGTGAAATCACGGCAGAGCTACGTCGCGGGTACCGCATTCACGAGAAGTTGCTCAGGGCAGCGATGGTCAAGGTCGCCAAGGCGTGAGCGTTCGTGACTACTATGAAGTGCTCGGCGTCGCCAAGGACGCGAACGAGTCAGACATCAAGAGCGCCTATCGAAAACAGGCGCTGAAGTACCACCCGGATCGTAATCCGGGTGACACGACGGCCGAAGAAAAATTCAAGGAAGCGGCCGAGGCCTATTCCGTT
>JABMNV010000099.1 GCA_013203475.1 Acidobacteriota bacterium | reverse complement strand
CCGATTCCCGATTCCCGATTCCCGATTCCCGATTTCAGATTTCAGATTGATCTACTACCTTACCCGTCGCACGTCTTTGAACCAGTCCCGTTCGCGACTATTTCTCGCCGAGGGCCTCGATGTCGGCGAGATCTTTCGGCCGACCGGCAGCGCGTTTGTTAGAAAGGAATGAACGTCGGCCAATGAACGGTATGGCCAGGTCGCTCAAGACGGCAACCTCATGGTCACTCCACACGTCATCCCAGGTCACGCCATCGATGTCGCTCATGATATGCAACTGCACGGGAGGTACGCCCATTTGAATCAGGCACGTGCTGGCCACGATCGTTTCCACCGTCAGCTCCGGCGCGGGAAAGCCGAAGCTCCGAATGACACGCAGGAGCCGTTCCGCATTGTCTGGCGCGGGCCGAACGAGGATCTCCATGTCGCCCGTATAGCGTGGCGCTCCGTGGAGGGCCAGCGCGTACGCGCCGACCACCACGAATTCAACGCGCTGGTCGTTCAGTAATCTGAAGAACTCGTTGAAGTCTGGCGCCAGACCCACCGAACTGTCTCCTCAAGAACTCGACGGCCGCCACACGCTCTCGGACAGGACGGCTCATCCAGTATTCGCGGTCTCGCTCTGCCTGGCTCGAACCGCGGTCGGTCGTCACGACGAAGGCCCGTCGATCGATCCGGAATTCCATGCGTGACAGTGTATCGCCAGTAATGCGCGCGGCGACAACACTCCCCGAGGAAGACGGCATGCGTCACGCACGAGTGGACCCGTACGCAAATACTGTGAACTGGGAAATGATGTCCGCCTTCGCGTACACCCTTCGACGGGCCTCGTGAAGCCCGCTGGCTGGGTTGGAAAGTGACTTGCCCAGCCGAAGCCCGCCTTCGCGCGAAGCGCTCTGGCGCGGCGAAGGCTGGCGTCCCAAAGCCTCCCGAGTTGGAACCAGATCGTCGCGTTTCTCCGGCAGATGCGAGAATTACAGGAAAGTGCGGGTTTCGCAGCCTAACGGCGCATGGTTGTCGGGCAGCCGTCGGCGCCGCCGGTCACTCAAGACACTCCCCCAGTGGTCTGGAACCGCCCATGTAAGCGCAATTGGAGACCGGGCTCATGTGGCGATGCACAGCTGGCGCCGGCGGCTCGGCTTTCCAGCGGCATGACGTTACGCTTCAGCCGCGAAGGCGCGTGGACGACGGGCGCTTTGTGCCAGACTTCCGTCGCGCCTTCGTCGGCTGCAAGCCTCTGTTAGGCGCCCCTGTCGGAAGTACGTCCTCCGGATCCGGCTCTGCAGCGGGAACGTGGGCCAAGGCCGCGACAAAGCGAGACCGAGATCCGCGTCGAGCACGCGCCTCTAGGTATTCCTCGGTCAGCAGGGCCGACATCTTCTCGGCCAGGGCGGAGGACACCAACTGATTGATCGAGATGCCCTCCCGCTGGGCCAATTCCCGCGCCCGCTCGTGGAGCGAGTTCGGCAAACGAAGACTGAGCGCACTCATGATGATGACCTCTCGATCGAACCAAGAAAGCTGGCCGGCGTTTCTGCGCGAAGTCCGAACCGGTCAATGCCGGCAAAATCTCGGACGTTGAATGTCACGATGCGGTCGCAGCCACCCTGCGCGGCCACCTCCAGAACTAAATCGTCACCAGGATCCGAAAGCGTGGGTCGCCACAAGTAGTGAATCTGCTGACGATCGGCCGTGGCACACACGTAGTCCAGAATGTCGTGTATCGCGGATCGCGATAACTGGATATCCACCTCAGGCCGAGCGAGCGCCGACTCATACTCGAACAACAACGCGACGGACACGACGTGAACAAACCGACCGGTGCCGATCAACGACAAGACTTGGTACGACGCGCCTCGGTTGGACCGGAGCCCTGCGACGAGGACATTCGTGTCAAGCACGATCCGCGGCGACACAGCAGGTATCATATGTGATACCGCTTAGCGGCGCAAGTCCGAGGTCGGTTGCGACCGATTCCGAGCATCGAATCCACTCCGCGTGAAATGGCGAAGAAGTGGGATCGCGACTCTTTTTAGCAGAAAGCGCGTCGTGACGCGAAGCGGTCGATTCATTCGAATCACCGTCGCGAGAGTTCGAGAGACGAGGTCATAGAACCCAACCAGACGCCTCCCAATGGACTTCGCCCGAGCGTGCGATCTCTGAACTGACGAAGCCAGAGAACTTCGCCAGCTTGCGGGGATCCGAACGCCGCGGTTGCGACGAAACACGCGCCACCGCGGTATGCCAAGTTCTCGTCAAGCAATTCAGCATGGAGGAATGTCGGGGCGACGACACGGATGGTTATGAGCCGCAGCCGAAGGCTGAGAACAAAATCCGGATCTGAGGAGATGCAACGACGGCGTCTGGCTACACATCGAGAACGACGCCGGTGCATCGTCCCAACGCCTCGCCCTTGAACGACCGGTTCAGATCGGAGGAATGCTCGCGTCTCCATTCCATCTCCTGGATCGTAGTCAGGTTCGTTGGAACGCGGAGTCGGTCTCTATGCCAGAGGAGGATGTCTCGCACGCTGATCATGATCCGGGGCTCCTTGCGTCGCGATATGGTGGCGGCCGCAGATCTTGAGGTGGCTCGGAGCGTCGTTGCCAACGCTGCAAATGAGCCGCGCGCCGTCACTACTGAGCGGCGCGTCGGGCTCCATTTGCGGGTTAGCCGGCTCTTGGCGCAGAGATCCCGACACCTTGGTGCATTTGAGTTCCGACAACAGGGTCCAAGTCTTCCCGTCGGGTGAAATCTCAGTTTGCTGTGTCCACGACTTGCCATCGCCGGCCAACGTGATCGACCCTCGTGCCTGGTAGCTCACGCCTTTTACAGTCGTCGTTCCCGAATACTTCAGGATGTTGCCAGCAAATGCGCGGCGACAATTAGATCTGCCGGCAAAAGTAGTTGACGCCGCGCAGCTTGCCCGAGAAACTGGCCGCCGGGCCGAGGGGGCTGGCGTTGGCCGTACCTTCGTACTCCCAGTTGCCCACGAATATGGCAAGCTGCCTCGCCTCCGGTCCCGGCTGTGGCAGTCTGCGGCTGCCCAGGCACGCCAATGCACATTCCGCTCAACAGAATCAGACTCCAAGCCCCGTTCCTCATGGGATCCTCCGTTGGGGGTCACCTAGCGCGCTGTTTGCTTATCTCGCCGCTCCGCACCACGTCAGCCGGAACGTCCAACGCTGGCGTTCACCAGCGGCGGCCTCACAATCGCACCGGCCGCCATCTGGTGCAACGCAAGTTAGGCTGTGCGTTTCTAGCACACTGTCCCGCTGACGATCTGAGCGTTCCACGTTCCCTCGCGGCGCTCCAGATTAAGTTTGAATCCCGTACCACACGCCTCCATGGTCACCGGTGACGACCGCGGGCCGAGCACGCCCGAAAGTGTTCCGTGAGCCGAGTCGAGATTGAATGCATCAATGATGAAATACCGCTCCGGAAAGGCTACGACCTCGCCCCCAGACTGCTTGCCTGACACAGCCGCCCGCTCGCGCACCAACACGGATTGCACGAGAGAATCGACGTTGGAACTCATCCAGATAGCCTCAATGGGCCCCTTAACCTGTTCAATTTTTTGCCGAGCTGCGTCGAAGGCGCCGAGGATCTGCGCGGGTCGCACGGACCATGGCCGCAGATGGGCGCATCCTGGTGCCGCGAGGACGAGAGCCACAACAGTCGCACCGACAACCTTGTTCATCGTCAACTTCATATGGGTGGAAGGCGCCAATTGCAGGTCGGCCGCCCGGCCCGCCATCCCTCAAGTGCGCAATCACCCTCCACTGGCGAGCATTGTCCTCCCATTCGGTCCCGGCGCAACAGCTTCTACCGATACGATTTGCCTGAGTTCAGCCCGATTAGAACCGGGAATTGGCGCGAGCGCCATTCGCACGGAAACTCAAGGATGGCGGGAACGAGCCACTCCCAGGATGGGCGTCAACCAGCGGATCGCGCAGCCCATGTCCCGGCGCGCAAGCCGACAGTCACGTTCACCGCAACGTGGACGATCATGGCGACATAGAGACTGCCCGTCACCAGGGTCAGTCCGTGAAACCCCAATGCGAACAGACCAGCGATCACCGTAAACGGCCGCCCATTCCTGATGTGGCCAAAGCCAAACGTGGCGGCGCAGATGATCACCGCAGGCCACAACGTCCCAGCCAGTTGCGCGATCAGCTCAGGCTGCACGCCGCGCCACGTCAGCTCTTCGGTGACGCCAGCCAGGACGGAGAAGCCCACCCAGACGACCCGATCCCGGCGAGTCTGAGGCGTCGAGTAGTACATGTGAGGGGCACCGCGGGCAAGACAACGACGGGAGTACCCGAGGTCGGCCGCGACCATGACCACGTATGCGGCTGCGCCCAGAGCCAGGCTCCCAAGGGTGGTCCACTCTCGCGGGAGGAGTCCGAACCAGACATCCCGTGGATGCTCGACCAGTCGCCCGAGCACGAAGATGTCCGTCACGATGGGCGCACGGGACGAGAACCACCCAAGAGAGGCCATCGTCATGAGTGTGATGAATCCGCACGACAGGAAGTGCGACGAGGTCCTCCGGTAGTACCGGGCTCTGGGTGGCGGTGGCACCTGCCACACATCGCGCCCCTGCCACGTCCAATACGGCTTCATCACACCGAAGTACACGAGATGAAACGTGCCGAGCGGCAAGAGTGAAGGTAGGGCCATGTGACCTAGGAATGGCGGTTCACGAACGTCTCGATGTCGGCCGCCGAAGCGTAACCGCGGCGGCGCTCATGATGACACGCGCGGCTGTCGGCTCCCCGAAGAACCGGTTGCGCTTGAGCGCGAGCTGGTGCTCGTAGCTGGCCCCACGGCGGAGCGCGACAGCCGGAACGGCGCCAACATAGACGACAAGCACATGCAGAAGGGCCGTGAGCCCCCGATTCCAGATTCCCGATTCCAGATTTCAGATTGTCGATTAAATGGCGTCCCCACCGGGATTCGAACCCGGGTTTTAGCCTTGAAAGGGCCACGTCCTAGGCCTCTGGACGATGGGGACCCGAGAGGCAGGTCAAACCTGACTACTGTAGCAGAAGTTCCGCCTGAAAGTACTGGCCCTTAGTCGTCGATCACACCGCCCGTGACCCCGCCGGTCGGCGTGCCGATATCAGGCAGTCGCCGGATCTTGACCGCCAAGGTCATCAGGAAGCCAAGAATCACCAGGGTGGCCACAGCCAGGCCGCGGCGACGGAAACTTAACTCGTCCATCGCCTCGTCGGCCGAGGCCTGGGCTCGCGTCACCGCACCGAGGCCTTCGTCGAGTGACACCTTGAACGGTTCCTCGGCAAACGCATGCACGAGCACGCGCAGGCGCACGCGTTCGGCACCCGCCTCTTGCAGCGCCAGCATCCCCTCGTCCACGAGCATGCCGGCCTCTTCGGCTCGCTGCAGTCCTGCTTCAGCCGACGCGTACCGTCCGTTGAGATCGTCGAAGCCGGCACGCACGGCGTTGATCACGGCGACGCCGGCCATGTCTTCGGTATGGCAGGTCGCGCACAGGGCTGG
>JABMNV010000009.1 GCA_013203475.1 Acidobacteriota bacterium | reverse complement strand
AGCATCTTCGACATCGCCGCCCAACTGCGACAGCGATTCCCGATGGTGGCCGTCGAGGCGGTCATCGCGGACGTGCGTGATCGGGACCGCATTTTGCGCGTCTTCCGGAACTTCTCCCCAGACATTGTGTTTCACGCCGCCGCGCATAAGCACGTGCCGCTGATGGAGGACAATGCGCCAGAAGCGGTGACCAATAACGTCGGCGGTACGCGTAACGTGGTTGACGCGGCCGTCGCCGTCGGCGTCCAGCGCTTCGTCATGGTGTCGACCGACAAAGCGGCGGCGCCGAGCAACATGATGGGCGCGTCCAAGCGCATGGCCGAAATGATCGTCCAGCGCGCCGCGCGTAAACATGGCCGGGCATTCGTGGTCGTCCGGTTCGGCAACGTGCTCGGCAGCCGCGGAAGCGTGGTCCCGATCTTCAAGGCGCAGATCGAACGCGGCGGTCCTGTAACGGTGACGCACCCTGAAGTTCGGCGCTACTTCATGACGATTCCAGAAGCGGTCCACTTGATTCTTCAGGCCGGGGGCATCGGGCAGGGGAGTGAACTTTTCGTGCTCGACATGGGAGAACCTGTCCTGCTGCGCGAGATGGCTGCCGACATGATTAGGCTGTCAGGATTCGATGAGAGTGAAGTGCCGATCGTGTTTACCGGACTCCGGCCCGGCGAAAAGCTCAACGAGATTCTGTGGGAGGACAACGCGTCCGTTGAACCTACCGCGAGAGGCGACATTCGGCGCGTGTTCGAGGCGTCGCGCTGCGAGGATGGCCCGCTGGACGATTTCGTGAGCCGCTTGATTGAGGCCGCCGGGCGCGATGATCACGATCGCATCGCCCACCTGTTCCGCGAGTGCATCCCTTCGGCCACGGTGGCCTCAAAGCCAAAGCCCTCTGGTAGAGCCACACCGACGCTGGTGTCAAGCAACCGGGCGCCTGAGCCGGGCACAGTGCCCTGATGCTTCTGCTTAACAAGGTTCTTCCTCTCTTCGTCCTTCCCCTCGGCTTCAGCCTCATCCTCCTGATCTGGGGCCTCTTGCGCCGCCGACGCGCGGTGACCGCCATCGGCCTTCTGGTCCTCCTCGTTAGCAGCAATCCACTCGTCGGCAATTTCTTGATCCGCTCGGCTGAGCAATGGGCGGAGCGTCGCCCGGTGACCACCGTGGCTCCTGCTGATGCCATCGTCGTGCTCAGCGCGGGACGCACCGTGCCTCCAGGGCCGGAGAAGGTCACCGAGTGGGGGGATGCGAACAGATTCTTCGGCGGATTGGAATTGTTTCAGGCCGGCCGATCCCCACTCTTGGTGTTCACCGGTGCGTGGGTGTCGTGGGAGCCAGAGACTCCGCCGGAAGGTGAGGTGCTCGCGGAGTTCGCCCGCGCCAGCGGAGTGCCGGCCGCCCAGATCGCCGTGACGGGTAAGGTCGGCAACACCGCCGACGAAGCGCGAGAAGTGGCCCGGCTCCTCAGTGAGCGTGGCCTGACTCGGCCCCGTGTGCTCCTGGTCACCTCCGCGTTCCACATGCCGCGCGCACGACAGCAGTTTGAGCGAGAGGGTCTGGTCGTAGACCCGTTCCCGGTCGACTTTTGGTTGTCAGAAGGCACAGAAACGACGATGCTGGACTTTCTCCCGAGCGCTGGCGCCCTCGGCCAGACGCAGACTGCCCTCCGCGAACTCTACGGCCGCGCCTTCTACTGGTTCAAGTAGCCCATGCGCTAACATCGTCCTGCTCCATGCCTCGTCCCCTGCGCCCCTCTGAACGCCGGTTCGTCTTTGCGATCAGCGATGCCATTGCCGCCACGTTGGCGGTCGTGTTGGCGATGTGGACGTGGTCGATCACGGTGGGCTTGCCGTTTTCTCCGACGTTTGTTCAGGCCCGTCTCTGGTGGTTCGTGGCCGTGCCTATCTGGACCGTGACGCTGGTGCCCACCAGGCACGCCAGCGCCGCGTTTGATCTGCGCGCGATCGCCGATGGCCTGCTGCACGCAGGAGGCGCCCTGCTGGTGGCCTACTTGGCCGCGTACTTCTCGCTTGGCGCAGAGACCCTCCCTCGCCTTATGGCGCTCTACGTGCTGTGGAACGCTGTCTGGTTGACGCTGGGGGGGCGACTCATCCTGCTCTGGACACTGACCCGGAACCCCTTTGCGCATCGCCCGCTTGTGGTTGGCGATGGTGAGCCGCTCCGGGCGGCACTTGAATCGGTGCGCGCGACCAACGGCGCTGTGCTGAGCGTGCCGTTTCCGAAGGACGGGGCGAGGGCAGGAGACACCATTGACAGGGCGGCGCAGCGACTGGGCGCCACTGAGGTGATCGTGGCCACCACCGGCGCGGTCTCCAGTGATGTTGTCGGCCAGTTGTTGAAGTGCCAGGAGGCGGGCATCGATGTCGTCGCGTTTCCACAGTGGTTTGAGCACACGTTTCGCCGTGTCCCGGTGCGACATGTGGATGATCACTGGATGTTGACGCAGTTGTTCGCCGGAGCCGGGCCTCTGGACGCATCGCCCCTGGCCAAGCTTGTACTCGATGTCGGTGCCGCTCTCGTATTGTTGCCGGTCGGCGCGATCCTGGGCGCGCTTGCCAGTATGGCCATTCTGATTGAGTCTGGTCGTCCGGTGTTCTACTCCCAAACGCGTCTGGGCCGAGCTGGCCGTCGATTCCGCTTGACGAAGTTCCGAACGATGCGACAGGACGCCGAGGCGGATGGAGCCCAGTGGAGTCCCGAGGATGACCCCCGTATCACTCGTGTCGGCCGCGTGCTGCGGCGAACGCACATCGATGAACTGCCAAACGTGTGGGCCGTATTTCGTGGCGACATGAGCATGGTAGGGCCGCGTCCAGAACGCCCCGAGTTTCTGGAAGTGCTTGAGAGGGACGTGCCGTTGTATCGAGCGCGGCTCACCGTCGCACCAGGGCTCACCGGCTGGGCACAGGTGAACACCGAATACGGTGATTCGGTGGACGACACCGTGCGAAAGCTGGAGTACGACCTGTACTACGTGCGACATCGGTCTCTGTCGTTTGATCTCGCGATCCTGGCCCGAACCGTCGGGCGGATGCTGGGGTGGAAGGGACGATGATGGCCGTGCCGCAACGTGCCACGCGCACGATATCCGGAAGGCAGGTGCTGGTCGCGCTGCTGGGGATCGCCTTCGCCACGGCGATCATTCCACCCGCCGCGGCCTGGGGGCTCAATCAGCGTCGCATCGTCGACACGCTTGAGGGGAGCCGGGCCGCAGTTGCCCACGTCGCCGCTGGCGTGGCGTTACTGGGCCCAGAAGAAGGGCCTGCTGTCGTTCGCGGTCCTGGGCGCCTTCCCGAGTCGAGAGACGATCTACCCAGTTCCGTCCACGAGGCATGGATATCGGCGGCCGCACCTGCACCGGCGCTGTTCGGTGCCGCGATGCCCACCGATGCCTGGGGTCATTGTTTTTTCGTCAACGCCGGCGCCTCCGGGATGGGCGGCACCGTGTGGCTGTTGTCCGCCGGCCCCAACGGCGTCATCGAGACACCGCTTGGTGCCAGTGCGCTTGCCGGAGACGACATCGGCGTGGCGATAAAGTGAGGCGTTCGGAGCCGTGGGCATGACTTGCGCCGTCGTAATCCCGTGTCGCAACGAAGCCGCACACATTGGTGCGTTGCTTGACGCGCTTGCCGCCCAGACGGTGCGTCCAGACGAGGTTGTCGTCGTTGACGACGGGTCGACGGATGGCACGGCCGACGTGGTGGCACAGTGGTCGTCGCGCAACCGGATGTTCGAGGTGCAACTCGTCGCCGGATCTGGCCGCGGTCCTGGGGCCGCAATGAATGTGGGAATTCGAACCACACAAGCGGATGTCATCATTCGATTCGACGGGCATTCGCGTCCCGAGCCCGAGTATGTCCAGTGGTCGCTGGCGACGGTGTCAACCCCGAGTGTCGGCGTGGCGGGTGGCGTCTGGCGCATCAGTCCAGGTGCCGCGACTCCTGTCGCAGCAGCCATCGCCGCGGTGGTGTCGCACCCCCTTGGCTCGGGTGGCGCGCTCTATCGGCATCCCGATGTCGCCGGAGACAATCCCGTGCGTGTCGAGACCGTCCCCTTTGGTACGTTTCGCAGGTCGCTTTGGGAACAACTGGGCGGCTTCGATGAAGCCCTGTCCGCCAATGAGGACTTCGACTTCAACTACCGCGCCCGAAAGTTGGGCCAGGACGTTGTGCTGGATCGGCGCATCAAGGCCACCTACTTTGCGAGGGCCACCTTGGGCGCGCTGGCCCGCCAGTACTTCCGTTACGGCTTCTGGAAGTTTCAAATGCTTCGAAAGGACCCACGGGCGCTGCACTGGCGGCAGTTGCCGCCGGCGCTTGTGCTTCCGTGGATTTTCTTCACGATTGCTTGGATGATGGCAGCGCCGGGAGCGTTGAGCGGAGCCGCTGCGATGGCCTATCCTGCCGTGGTGTTGGCGGGGGCTGTACACCTCGCCCTTGGAGGCACGAGCGCCGTGGCGGCCTTCGCCGCGTTTTTCACCGTCCATGTCGCCTGGAGTTCGGGATTGTGGTGCTCGATGTTTGTCAGACGCCAGGCGTCGGCCGGACGATCTGCTTCCCAATCTGGACGCACCGATCACAACTGAGCGCCGGACCAGTCGTCGACTCACCCACAAACCTGACTTCGACAAACAGCCCAGGTCCGTCCGGAACTCTGAACCTGTACATCAGCCAGTCGTCGACGCCTGCCACGATTCTGTCCACTCTGCGCCCGTCGACCAGTAGCGTCAGGCCCACCGGAAACAGCTGGCCGGGTACGGTTCGCAACGGCAAGGTCACGAGTTGACCGGCCGGGAGAAAGAGTGAGAAGTCACGCCCTGATTCTCTGAAGCGCTGGCCGGTGTCTGTAAAGTGCCAGTCGGACAGACCCCGGCCCAAGTGTTCCAGCTCAGCCCGGTTTCGATGTCCGGACGCCTGCCACGGGAGTGACACCGCGAGACCCGCCAACACGAGTCCAACAAGAGCCCGCAGCGCTGGTGGCCGGACCGAGACGGGCCCACGGCTCGCCGCAAGGCCGGCAAACAGCCAGAACATCATCGAGGCCTCGGCTACAAGCAACGGATGCCCAGTGAGCCAGGTCAGCATGCTCGCTGCCAAGCCCGCGAGCAGCCAGCGGTGGTGTGCATCAAGCTGACGAATTCGCCAGAGGCCACCGGCCACACTGGCCACGAGGAGCCACGCTAGCGCTGAGAATCCAACGATTCCTAGTTCCGCCATCACCTGCAGGAAGTTGTTGTGAGCATTCTCCCGTCGAGGAATGACGCCATCGCCCCTTGCTCCAAGGATGGCCCCAATGTCGCTGGCACCATACCGGTCAGACTCGTCAAGAAACCGACCGACGCCCATCCCAAAGACCGGCGCGTCTCGCACCATCCCCATTCCCGCGCGGAACAAGATGGCGCGACTCTCGACTGACGCAGCGACATTCAGATTGCGGCCCTGTGGGTAGAGCGACACGACGGCCGCTGCGCCGGCCAGCACGACCGCAGCCCCACCGACGATGGGCCAGAGCGCGCGTCGGCTTGCGCCAATCGCGCTCGAAGCCAACGTCACCAACGTCATCCCCGCCGCGGCAGCCATGGCCACCCGCGAGCCAGTCAGCCACACACCCGTCGCCAAGAGTCCGGCCGCCGGTACCTGCCAGATTGCCCGCCGCCATGTCCACAGTCCCACGGACGCCAAGCCCACCAGCACAAACACCGACGCCGCCGCATTCACATCGTACTGGCTGCTCACGCGCACCGTGGTAAACATGTCCACGATGGACGCCGGGAAGTTGTCGCGGCGGGTGGCCGCGTTCACCAGACGCTGAATGTTGACCAGAGCCACGACGGTATGGCCCGCCAAGGCGGCGCTGACGACCCATGCCGTGAGTCCGGACACGCGGCGACACAGCGACTCAACGATCCACACAAGCGCGGCGCCTTCCATTGCCAACGCGGCGAAAAATAGCGGGTCTGCAAATGGACTGCGCAGGAAGTAGTCGCGCCCGAGTTCGGAGAGCACGGTGCTCACCGCCTCGTCAGGAAACGCCTGAAGGATCAGCGTGGGATAGATGGCCGCGGCGGAAACCAGACAGACGGTTCCAAAGAGTAGGGCTGGAAGTCCGGTTCTCGTCGCGTCTCCTGGGCGCCACCGGAGGACTCCCCCAATGACGAGAGAGAGGACCAGTGCCTCCAGGTGCCTGGAGCCGGCCATCTGAGACGACGCGATTTCTCCGATGGATGTGCTCAGTGGCCCAAGTGCGGCGAACACAACAAGGGCGACCGCCGGACGTGTGGCCGCGAGCACCAGAAACGCGGCGTGAAAAATCACGAGGACAGCAGGAACCGGCTGCAGGAACCATAATCCCAACAGTCCACCTACCACTGTCAGCGTGATTGTTTGAGCCGCCCTCGCCACCATCAGTTCGCCCTAGACAATCTCATGGAATGCGGACAGCGACCAAGCACCAGTAGTCGTGCCGGTGGCCGTCGTCATAGACTGGGTCTTGTGAAATTCACCGAAACGGGCATCGTGGGTGCCTACGTGATCGACCCCGTCCGATTCCACTACGACCGCGGCTTCTTTGCTGAGGCCTGGAACGACGAAGAGGCAAGGCAGCTCGGATTGACGACGCGGGTTGAGCAGTGCAATTTGTCCTTCAATCCACTGAAGGGCACGCTTCGTGGGATGCACTATCAACGCGCTCCACATGAGGAGGCCAAACTCGTCAGGTGCACTGCAGGCGCCGTGTTCGACGTCCTCGTGGACCTTCGAGCCGACAGTCCGACGTTCAAGCGCTGGTTCGGCACGGAGTTGACCGCAGAGAATAGACAGATGCTGTATGTCCCCGAGGGGTGCGCCCACGGCTATCTGACGCTGGCCGTCGACTCAGAGGTGTTCTACCAAATCTCGGCAAAATACGCACCCTCGTTTGCTGGCGGCGTTCGCTGGAACGATCCGGCCTTCGGTATCGTGTGGCCAGCGCCCGCGCTTCACCTGCACCCTCGAGATCGCGACTATCCTGACTTCACTGGCTAGCAGCCGAGAGGTCTACTTCCGACCAATCGCCGCATAGTCCATGAACGTGAACAGTCGGGCGTTCAGCTTGTCTGCATGAGAGTTCACGATGTCCACCAAATCGACCAAGGTGGGGTTGTGCTCACGACCCTCCCGGGGGGGCAGCAGCGGGACGTGTTGGAGGCGGTCGGCGTCAGGCACGGGCGCGCGGAACTGGACGGTCACCGACGAAAAGCCGTGGGCCTGCACCAGATACCGCAGCGTGTCCGGGTGGAGCGGCCAGCGGTGGGTGATGTCCCTGATGTAGCTTTCAAAGAACGCCACCCAGCAGGCCGGGTTGAGCGTTTCCAGGACCAACGGGGCCCCTGGTTGCAGTTTGTGGAACGCAGTTTCGATGAGCTTCGTCAGGTACGCCGGCTCAAGGTGTTCCACGACTTGGATCGCGATCACGCCGTCGAGCGAGTTGTCAGGCAGTGTCTTGAGATAGCTGACGGCGTCGGCACGGTCAGCGATGAGCCCGTGCTCGCGACAGACCTCGACCATCCCGTGATTGGTGTCGACCCCCCGCGCACCGATGCCGTGTTCGCGAAGAGGCCCAGTAACTCGCCTCGTCCGCAACCGATGTCGAGCACATTGGTGGCCCCGGTGAAGAGGGGTAAGTAGTCCACGAGCCGTTCACGAATTATCTCCTGCGAGCCACGGAACCGGTCTTCGAAGCCAACATAGGAGAACGAGTCCAAGTCTGGCGCGTTGTTCGTGACCGTAGCCATCGGTCCCTCGCCGCCGGGCGCCGGATCGCCATTCGCTCCAGGTGTGATCTGGAGTCCTTCCGCGATCAGTTGCTCGACCTCGCGTTTGAGCATCAGCGTGGTCTGCTGGGCGAGGGTCACCCGTTCCTTCAACTCGTCATGGGCCCGCAACAGGGCCGGATTCCTCGACTCGAATCGCTCTTCGCGCGCGACCATCGACTCCCAGTGCTTCAGCCAATCGTCGGTCAGCGCGCTCAGGGCGGCGTTGAGCACTTGCGCCTGACCACCCACAGACCGATCACGCGTGTCGACATACAGCGTCATGGTCTGGAAGTAGCGCACCAGAGACGCGTGGAAGTGGACAAGCGCCTCCGACTGGTCGCGGATCAGCGAGAGGGTCGAGGTAATGGCACGCTCGGCTTCCTCATGGGCCGCAACGTTTCGATTGAGATGATCGACAAGCGCCGCGTTAAACGTCCGCTGCGACCCCAGTGCCGGACCGACGATGCGCCAGACGAACAGGCGTAGCTTCTGCTTGAGCCATCCCAGCGGCCCATGGGCCACTGGCATCTTGTCGGGGTCGCCGTCTCGGAGGATGTCCCAGTTGAGATTGACCGACGTCAACTGCGAGTCGTCATACGCAGGCGGAGGGTGCGGAAACTCCGGCAGGCGAAGGACCGCGAGGTCAACCTCGGTCAGTGCCTCGTTGTAGCGCTGGTCGGCCTTGTCGCGCTCGCGCTCGAGCCGCGACAGTCGATCTTCGAGTCGTTCTCGTTCCGCCACTCAGCGCCCTGCCGGCGTGCCGATCCGACCTTCGACCGGACTACTCGGCGTTGCATATTCCCGACGCGGAATGCGTCCGGACAGATAGGCCAGTCGGCCGGCCGCGACGGCCAGGCGCATCGCTTCGGCCATGCGGACGGGGTCGGCCGCACCCGCGATCGCGCTGTTCATCAACACGCCATCGGCGCCCAGTTCCATGGCGACGGCCGCGTCCGAGGCCGTACCCACGCCGGCGTCGACAATCACGGGCACGCGTGACTGCGCCTTGATGAGTCTGAGGTTGTTGGGGTTTTGAATCCCGAGTCCAGATCCGATCGGAGCTCCCAGCGGCATGACGGCAGCCGCACCGGCCGCCTCGAGCTTCCGACAGGCGATGGGGTCGTCGTTGGTGTAGGGCAACACGACAAACCCTTCGGCGACCAGAATTTTCGTTGCCTCAATCAGGGCTTCGTTGTCGGGAAACAGCGTCTGTTCGTCGCCGATGACTTCGAGCTTGACCCAGTTCGACAGGCCCGCTTCCCGACCCAGGCGAGCCGTGCGCACGGCGTCGTCAACGGTGTAGCAGCCAGCGGTATTGGGCAGGAGAAAAATCCGGTCGCGATCAATCCAATGGAGCAGTGACTCCTGGCCGGTGGCCGACAAGTCGACGCGTCTGACAGCCACGGTGACCATGTCAACGTCGGCCGCCGCATGTGCGGCCTGCATCACGGCGTGGGACGGATATTTGCCGGTGCCGACCACCAATCGCGACGAGAAAGCGCGGCCTGCGATAACCATAGCATCCATGACCCAAATAGTGTAGTTCACCCGCCGCCGACAAACGAGACGATCTCCACCTCATCGCCGTCGTCGACCAGCGTATCGACGTAGCGACCCCGTTTGACGACGAGACGGTTGAGTTCGACCGCCACGACGCGTCCATCAAGATTCAGGTCCAGGAGCAGGTGCTCGATGCTCTGCGCCCGAGGCCACTCCCGAGATTCCCCGTTCAGCGTGATGTGTCTCATCCCGCGACTTTCGCCAGAGTCAACTGCACACTGCCGATCGTCAGGCCCGCCTTGACCTTCAGCGGCAGTCGCCGTGCGTCGTCGGAAATCCACACGGTCACGGTGCTGGCGCTGGCGGGCTTTCCACCGGCTTCCGTCACCGTCAGGGACACCTTCCACGCCGGCAACGTGCCGAGTTCGGTCCTGACGTTCTCGCGGGCGCCGGTCGTGCCGATCTTGATTCGCATGGTGTAGTTTTTGCCCGAGTCGGTCACCGGAATCGGCAAACTGAGGCCCGCCTTAAGTGGCAAAGCGCGAAGAATGTAGATGGCTCCGAGGGGGTCCTGCGCTGTGGCTGGAATCTTGATGGTTGACGTCGCCGTGGACGCCGTCTTGATCTCGTGCTGCGCCGAACCGTTACCCCGGAAGGTCGTGGTCTTGTAGCGCTTGCGCCCGCCCTCGTCGCTGTAGACGGTGGCGAGCGTTGGCAGCAGCGTACGGGTATCGAGAAACGATTCAGCCTTGTAATACAGCTGATACAGTTTGCCGACCACCGACGAGGGCAGGCCCTCGGCGACCAGGTAGTAGGCGTTCCGGCCCGCGCCCATCGACCGACGTTCCTTGACCGACAGGCTGACCGTGCCGGCCGTCAGGAAGCTCGTCCAGGACACATCAAACGTCAGGCATTCGCCCACCTTGAACGGGACGGGCCGATCGGCCTGTGCGCTGGGTGTGGCCGCATAGGTCAGGACCGCGCCGAGGAGGATGGCGACGGGGGCGGCACGCCGGAGGGCCGTGCGGAGGATGCATCTTGTGTCTGACATGTTCACTCTCTTACTTATCCTCCCAGGAACGGCAGTTCATCCACAATTCCGTGCACTAATTTCCGCGCGTGTAACGTGACATCCGGCCGGAGGTGCCCAGGTAACTCCACTGCGGGTGGTGACAGGAGCAGTGCGTGGCCGATGGCCTGCTCGTACCCGGCCACCATCGCGCCGATCGAGTGATTGGACTCCCAGTAGGCCCGCGCGGTTGTGCCGAGTTGCCTCCGAAATGCGGCATCGGCTCCGAGGCGGCGCATCGCCAATCGCAGCGAGTGATCTTCGTCGAGAATATCGATACCAATGGCGACGGCTCTCGTCTCGGGATGCGGGCTCAGGTCAGGCGCCGGCTCATGACAGCGCCACGTGCGTGGGTCGAGGGTGACGATGTCGAGGTGATGCACGGTGTCCACGATGACGGTGGGCAGGCCCGCCGATAACATTCGGAGCCAGGGGCCGGAGATTTCCAGGGCGGTCGGCCATCGGAGGTTGAGGCCGATGTCGCAGGCGGCCACGGCGCGGTCGAAATCCTGGTCATCCACGCGTCCCGCCATGAGTGCCATATCTCGTACGCCGAAGGACGACAGGAGTGCTTCCAGGTCCAGCAGAGGGTCCACGTGGCCAGCGAAGAGAAGACGAGCGTCGGGAGCCCACTGTCGGGCCGCGGCGCACGCGCGGATGATGGGGCCCACGCGCTT
>JABMNV010000098.1 GCA_013203475.1 Acidobacteriota bacterium | reverse complement strand
GCTCGGCCTCTCGCCGCGCGGCATCGGTCGCCTCGGCAGCTTCCTGCAGAGACCGCACGATTCGCATGCCTTTTCCGCCGCCACCGGCAGACGCCTTGAGCAGCGCCGGGAAGCCAACTCGAGTCAACGCGTCGAGCACGGCGCTTGAATCCTGGCTGGTTGGCGTCTCTCCGGGGACAACGGGCACACCGGCCTCGGCCACCGCCGCGCGGGCAGCCGTCTTGGAGCCCATTCTCTCGATGACGTGAGACGGCGGGCCGATAAACGTCAGGGTCTGGTCCTCGCACGCTCTGGCAAACGCGGCGTTCTCTGACAGGAATCCGTATCCGGGGTGCACGGCGTCAGCCCCCGTGCGACGCGCGGCGTCGAGAAGGGCAGGCACATTGAGGTAGCTCTGACTGGCAGGCGCCGGGCCGATCAGGACGGCGTCGTCTGCGGCCAGGACGTGAGGTGCGTCGGCGTCGGCTTCCGAGTACACCGCGACTGTTTCGATGCCCATCTCGCGACACGCGCGAATCACACGGACCGCAATTTCTCCGCGGTTGGCGATGAGGACTCGTCGCATCATGACTGCCAGGATGCTGGTCGTTTTTCGAGAAACGCCCGCATCCCCTCCTGTCCTTCTGGCGACACCCGTTGCGTCGCGATAGCGTCGACGGTCACGTCCAGCACATCGGCGGGGCATCTGTCCGAAACGTGGTCCAGTAAGCGTTTTGTGGCGGCCACGGCCGAGGGCGCGGCCTTGAGGAACTGGGCGATGTGGCGGTCGACGGTCAAGTCCAGTCGTTCTTCGGAGACCACATCATGGACCAGGCCGATGGCTTTGGCGCGCGCGGCAGAAAAGCGTGCGCCGCTCAGACACAGTTCGCGGGCCGCCGACAGACCAATTTTGCGGACGACGTAGGGCGAAATCATGGCTGGAAGAATACCCAACACCACTTCGGTGAATCCAAAAATGACGTCCTCGGCTGCCACCACCACATCGCACACGGCCGCCAGTCCTGCGCCGCCGCCCAGGGCCGCTCCGTGCACGCGTCCGATCAGGGGCACCGGGAGGGAATCAAGGGCGAGAAACATTGCCGCGGCCACTCGTGCGTCAGCCAAATTCTCTTCCCGCGTATACCCGGCCATCTTCGACATCCATTGCAGGTCGGCCCCCGCACAAAACGACGCCCCGGCGCCGCGCAGTACCGCGACGCGGACCGATCCGTCCGACGGCACGCTGCGAGCCCATGCCGTCAGGTCGCCGATGAGCGCTTCGTTGAAGGCGTTGCGCACGTCGGGCCGATTGAGTGTGACGGTCGTCACCGGTCCGCTGGCAATTGTCAGGGTCGTCATGATTATTCTGGCTACATTCGAAATATCCCAAACCGTGCGTCTGGGATGGGAGCGTTACTCGCCGCCGAGAGCCCCAGCGCCAACGCGTCGCGCGTACGGGCTGGATCCAGTACTCCATCGTCCCAGAGTCGCGCGGTGGAGTAATACGGCGACCCTTCCGTCTCGTATTTCTCGAGAATCGGGGCCTTGAGCGCGGCCTCGTCCTCAGCGCTGAACAGGGCACCTGATCGGGCGAGTTGATCCTTCTTCACGGTCGCCAGGACCGAGGCCGCCTGCTCTCCGCCCATCACCGAAATCCGGCTATTGGGCCACATCCACAGGAACCGAGGCTCGTAGGCGCGCCCGCACATGCCGTAGTTGCCGGCGCCGAATGAACCTCCGATGATGACCGTGAACTTCGGCACGACCGAGTTGGCCACGGCGTGCACCATCTTGGCGCCGTCTTTGGCGATCCCTCCGCGCTCGTACTGCTGCCCAACCATGAAGCCGGTGATGTTCTGGAGAAAAATCAAGGGTACACGGCGCAGGTTGCACATCTCGATGAAGTGCGTGACCTTGAGCGCCGACTCCGAAAACAACACGCCGTTGCTGGCGATGATCCCGACCAGGAACCCGTGCAGCCGGGCGAAGCCGGTGACGACCGTCGTGGCATAACGCGCCTTGAATTCGTCAAAGCGTGACCCGTCCACGATTCGGGCGAGGACCTCACGCACGTCGTACGGATGTCGTGGATCGATGTTCACCACCCCGTACAGCTCTTCAGGGTCGTAGCGAGGCGCCTCGGGCGTGGTCATGTCGAGCGGCAGCTGTTTGGTGCTGTGCAGGGTCGACATGATCGTCCGCCCTATTTCGAGCGCGTGCTCATCGTCCTCAGCGAGATAGTCGGCCACGCCGGAGAGGCGGGTGTGGACGTCGGCACCGCCCAGGTCTTCGGCGGTGACATCCTCACCAGTGGCCGCTTTCACCAGAGGAGGCCCACCCAGAAAGATCGTTCCTGTGCCCTTGACGATGATTGTCTCGTCGGACATGGCCGGCACGTACGCCCCGCCCGCCGTGCACGAGCCCATGACGATCGCGATCTGGGGGATGCGCTCGGCGGACATGCGCGCCTGATTGTAAAAAATCCGGCCGAAGTGTTCTCTGTCCGGAAAGACATCGGCCTGCAGTGGCAGAAACGCACCGCCCGAATCGACGAGATAGACGCACGGGAGGCGGTTCTCAAGCGCGACCTGCTGCGCGCGAACATGCTTCTTGACGGTCATGGGCAGATAACTTCCGCCCTTTACCGTGGCGTCGTTGGCGACAATCATCGCGTCTCGTCCAGACACCCGGCCGATGCCGGTCACGATGCCTGCCGACGGCGCCGTTCCGTCGTACAGGTCCCATGCGGCCAGCGCCGAGAGTTCGAGGAACGGTGAGTCTGGATCGAGCAGTTTCTCAATGCGTTCCCGCACAGGGAGCTTGCCCTGGTCGCGGTGCCTCGCCACATAGCGGGGGCCGCCGCCCTCCTGCACGCGTGCTGTACGTGCCTTGAGCTCGGTGATCAGGGCCAGCATGCGATCGCGATTGGCGGCATACTCGGGCGAGGTGGTCTTGATATGGCTGGTCAGGGGCTGCATCGGCTCATTCATTCTACAGGGGTGCGGTGGCCTCGGGGTGACGCCCGCACGAGACAACGTACAATGGCCGCCAAGGGAGTTGACGCCGTGAGTGATCGCACGTCCATCTTGTTGGGTGCTCTGGCCGGGGCCGTCGTCGGCGGTTGTATGGGGTACCTGTTTCTAACCGACGAGGGCCGTCGTTTGCGCGAAGATCTGGAGCCCAGGTTGGCTGACCTGGCCACGGAAGTCGAACGTGCGCGGTCGCTGGTGAAGAACGCCCGAGCGAATGTCAGACCATTTGAGCGATGAGGGTGCGAGCCCAGCGGCCGGTGTGGCTGGTGCGTCTGGGCGCGCGACTCGGCCGGAGTCTGAGGCTGGGTGTGCAGGCGTCTGGACGGGGAGTCATCGGGTTTTATAACAGTGACGACGTGACGTTTGCGGCTTCCATCGCGTTTTATTCGCTCCTGTCGATCTTCCCGTTTTCGCTGCTCGTCCTCTCCGTTCTGGGCCGTATTACCGTTGGGGAAAGTGGATCCACCTTGCTGCAGCTGGTGACCACGACCTTGCCCGGGCGCGTGGAATTTCTCACACAAATCGAGGACATGGCTCCGCAAGCCGTCGAGTTAGGCGTGGTCGGCACTCTTCTGATGCTGTGGGCCGCGATGGGCGTGTTCGGCGCGTTAACGTCGGCTGTCAATCACGCGTGGGGTGTGGAGCAGCCGCCCGGCTTCTTGAAGCACAAAGTGACGGCGTTCGTGATGCTGATGACGGCCGGGTTCTTGATGGTGTTGGCGCTGCTGATTGTCAGTGTCGTGCAGGTGGCAGACACCAGCTGGTTCTCTTCGCTTGTGGCGAGGGTGCCCCTGTTGGGCAGCGTCGAGAGTTTGCTCCTGCGCAACGTGGGCACGCCGCTGTTTGTGATGGTGGTCGGACTGATTTACTACTACGCGCCCAACGCCAAGGTGCGGTTGCGGGATGTGTGGGTGGGAGCGCTGCTCGCCGGGGTGTTGTGGCGCGGGGCCTTTGCCGGGTTCTCGTGGTACCTCGGGGAGTTGCCAAAATTTACCGTTCTCCGGGGATCGATCACCACAGTGATTGCGTTCCTTGTCTGGGTGTACCTGTCCGCAGTCATCCTCCTATACGGCGCCGAAGTCTCTGCCGCCTATGCCCGGCTCCGCAAGCAACTGCCGACACAGGCGCAGGCGGCACCGGCGCGAGACGTCTAGGTCACCACGTCATGACGAATCGCCTGTCGAACGAGAAAAGCCCATACCTGCTGCAGCACGCCAGAAACCCCGTGGATTGGTATCCCTGGGGCGAGGAGGCGTTTGCTCGCGCCCGCCGTGAGCGGAAGCCCATCTTTCTGTCGATTGGGTACTCCACGTGCCACTGGTGTCACGTCATGGAGGACGAATCGTTCGAGGCCCCGTCGATCGCCGAGGCACTCAATCGTGACTTTGTCTCCATCAAGGTCGATCGAGAAGAACGGCCGGACATCGACCGGGTCTACATGACGTTTGTGCAGGCCACCACCGGAGCGGGCGGATGGCCGATGTCTGTGTTCTTGACGCCAGAGCTGCGGCCATTTTTTGGTGGAACCTACTTCCCGCCGACGGCGCGGTGGGGACGTCCGGGGTTTACCGAACTGCTGGCGCACCTGTCGAGCGCCTGGCGAGACGACCCGGACACAGTGATGACGGCCGCCGATGGATTGTTGACCCAGTTGCGCGACACCGTCGCCTCAACCGCGTTGCCCGAGACGATGCCGGTGGCCGGGCGTGAGGCTATCGACTCGGGAGTGAAGAAGTGTGTCGAGGCGTACGACCGGCGTCACGGAGGATTTGGCGGGTCGCCGAAATTCCCCAGGCCATCGGAATTACTGTTCCTGCTCGACAGTTGGGCGTTGAACCAGGCGCATGAGGCTCGACAGATGGTGCTCGACACGCTGCGGGCGATGGCCCTGGGCGGGATTCACGATCAGCTGGGGGGCGGATTCCATCGATATTCCGTCGACGCCGAATGGCGTGTGCCTCACTTCGAGAAGATGCTCTACGACCAGGCCCAGTTGGTGCTTGCGTATCTGGCGGCGGGTCAGGCGAGCGGGGAGCCGTTCTACTCGTCGGTGGCTGAGGACACCCTCGACTACGTGCTCCATGACATGACGGCACCCGACGGCGCGTTTTACTCTGCCGAGGACGCTGATTCGCTGGTGCCCGGAGGCACGGATAAACGTGAGGGGGCCTTCTATGTGTTTGCGGCCCGTGAAATTGATCAACTGTTTGGTGCCGACGCGCCCATCGTGCGCCGACGACTCGGGATCGAGGATGGCGGCAATGCGCCTGCAGATCCGCAAGGGGAATTTCGCGGATTGAACATCCCGTATGT
>JABMNV010000097.1 GCA_013203475.1 Acidobacteriota bacterium | reverse complement strand
TCCTTCTTGCCCACCGAAAACCCAGGCGTGCCTCGTTCCACCACGAAGGCCGTGATGCCTTTGTAGCCAGCTTCTGGATTGATGGTGGCAAAAACGAGGAAGACATCGGCTTCGTTGGCGTTCGTAATCCAGAGCTTGCGGCCGTTGAGGATGTAGCCAGCATCACTCTGGCGCGCCCGCGTCTGGAGCGCGAACGCATCGCTTCCCGAGCCTGCTTCCGAGAGTGCATAGGCGCCGATGGTCGAGGCGGCAAGCCGAGGCAGCAGCCGCGCTTTCATGGCCTGTGAGCCCCAACGCAGGATCGCGTTGATCACCAGCGTGTTCTGGACGTCCACCATCACCCCGACTGATGGATCAACCCGTGAGAGTTCTTCAACGACGATGACTGAGTGAAAGAACGTGCCTGCGGCGCCACCATATTCGTCCGGAATCTCCACGCCCATCACACCCAATTTGAACAGCTCGTCAATCAGCGGCCGAGAAAACGTGGCGTGGTCGTCCATCTCGCGCACAAGCGGCCGAATCTGCTTCTCGGCGAATTCGCGCACGCTCTGGCGCAGGAGAGTTTCGTCTTCGGTGAGCAGCGTCAAGGGGGCGTTCAGGGTCGTGCCAGCGGGTGTCATTGTCGTCATGTTATCACCGGAGACTGCCCCGCCAGACTGGCGCAGAAGCCCGGTGTTATGATGCAGGGACGCTCCCAATGAGTCCAAAATCTCTCGTGCGTGCGACCGGCCTCATGGTCCTGTGGGGCCTCGTTACTGTGGCCGGATCCCAGAGCGGGACGGGGGCAACTGGTGACGCTGGCCAGACGGGGCAGACCGGTCAGACGGGCCAGGCCGGGCAAGCAGGGCAGGCCGGGCAACGTCCGGTGTTTGTGTCGCGCATCGATACGGTCACCGTCGATGTCATCGTGACCGACAAACAGGGGCGACCGGTGACGGACCTCACGGCTGCGGATTTCGAGATTCAGGAAAACAAACAGCTGCAGGCGATCGACTCATTCAAGCTGGTTCAGATTGACGATGAACAGGACGTGGACCCGTCAAAGAATCGGGAGATCCGTTCACTTGAAGATCAGGCGCGTGAGACGGCGCGAGAAGACGTGCGGGTCATCGTGATCTTTCTCGATGACTATCACACGCGCCTCGCGAACTCGATGGCCATTCGGGAGAAGTTGGCCCGGTTCGTTCGAGGTTTGAATTCGCGCGATCTCGTCGCGCTCATGACGCCGTTGCTCCCCACGTCGGTGATCACGTTTTCGCGCAATCATAA
The DNA here is from genome assembly GCA_013203475.1 of Acidobacteriota bacterium. Taxonomy (GTDB): domain Bacteria; phylum Acidobacteriota; class Vicinamibacteria; order Vicinamibacterales; family SCN-69-37; genus SYFT01. The sequence continues at coordinate 18,529 of JABMNV010000097.1, read as the reverse complement.
CGCCACCGCACGCCAGATCATGGCGTTCCAGGGACGAAAATTCGACTACACGCCGAAGTTCCCGGTCGAGGAAATCTACCAATACATGCAGCCGCCCCAGATCGAGGCGCTACGCAATCAGATCGTCACGTCGGCTCTCGAGGGACTCACGGTCTTTCTGGGGACGTTGCGGGACGGGCGTAAGACGGTGCTCTTCGTCAGCGAAGGACTGATGAGTTCGGTGCCCGAGGGCGCGAGCACAACCGGCATGTTCGGTCAGGGAACAGGGAACTCGTCGACCCAGCAGCAGTCGACCATGAACCAGTTGATGCAGGCCGAGCGTGCCATGCAGTCGCAGCAGATGGCGATGCTCGATTATTTGAAGAATATCTTCGTCGCGGCGAGTCGCAGCAATACGGCCATCTACACGTTGGACCCGCGCGGGCTGGCGGCGTCTGAATTCGATGTGACCGACCGGGTGAGTTTTGGCGACGACCGGCGGGCGCTCAACGAATCGATGGACGTGTTGCGTATCATCGCCGACAACACGGACGGCCGAGCGATGGTCAGCAGCAACGACCCACTGCCGGGGCTTCGTCAGATGCTTCGAGACAGCAGCAGCTACTATCTGTTGGGCTACACCTCGTCGGAGGTGAAACGGGATGGCACATTCCATCCGATCAAGGTGTCGGTCAAACGCCGTGACGTGGAGGTTCGGGCCCGCAGCGGCTATTGGTCGTACACGGATGAAGACATGGCCCGCGCCGCCGCACCATCCTTCACACGTCCCGCCGAGGTCGTCAAAGCGTTTGACGCCATTGCCGAGCCGGTCTCTGGGCGTCTCTTGCGGAGCTGGTTCGCGGGCGGGCGCCGTGCGGACGGGCGTACCGACGTGACCGTGGTCTGGGAAGCGCTCCGGCGCACCGGGCCTGACGTGCCGGCCCGCGTGATGCTGACCGCCAGCGGCGCTGACGGTGCGTTGCTGCATCGCGGGCGGGTCGCCAAGACCGCTGATGCTTCAGGCCGAGTGGCCGGCCAGGTGACGTTCGCGGCGCCGCCCGGGCCTGTGACCGTGCGACTGGCAGCCGAGACCGATGACGGCGATACGCTTGATACCGATACCCGCGATTGGATCGTCCCAGATTTTACCGGCGCAGAGTCGTCGATCAGCACGCCCCGTGTGTATCGGGCACGAACCGCACGCGACATCCAGACGCTCAAGTCCACCGCGGCACCGCTGCCTGTGACTGAACGGACGTTTGCGCGTATCGAGCGACTCTTGATTCGGTTTGAGGTCTACACCCCTGGACCCGCGACGCCGGTGCTGCGGTTGCTCAACCGCAACGGTGATGCGATGTCTGACTGGCCGGTGACGGCGCGCGAGGGCGATGGCACTGAGGATCGCACCGCTGCCTTTGAGGCCGAGGTCGCCCTCGGAGGTGTCCCTCCGGGTGACTACCTCCTGGAAGTGGCAGCCTCTGCCGATGCAGCCGCTCCGACGACGCTCGTGGCGTTGCGCGTGACTGGCTGATCCACCGCGTCGACGCGCAGAGTTCGTGATAGGCTCCCGGCATAAAAATGGCCAAACTCGAGTCCTTTTCATCTCGTTGGGGAGTTGTTCTTGCCGGCTTGGGCATGGCGGTCGGCACGGGCAACATGTGGCGATTTCCACGGATCGCGGCCGAGAACGGCGGTGCCGCGTTCTTGATTCCCTGGTTTCTGTTTCTGTTCATCTGGTCGATTCCCCTGCTCATCGCCGAGTTCGCGATCGGGCGTGGCACTCGTCGCGGTGCCGTCGGCGCGTTCGCCACGCTGACCGGCGGTCGATTCGCCTGGATGGGCGGATTCGTCGCCGTGGTCACCGTGATGATCCTGTTCTACTACTCGGTCGTCACGGGCTGGACACTGCGGTACCTCGTGGCCGCGATGATAGGCGACTTTCACAGTGCCAACCCGCAGGAATACTGGGACGCGGCGGCCTCAGGCTGGCAGGCGGGGGCCTACCATGTGGTCTCGGCATTGGTGGGGGCCTGGATCATTCAACGCGGCGTGGTGAGGGGGATCGAAGCGGCCAACCGAGTGCTGGTGCCTGCGCTGTTTGTGCTGCTGATTATTTCGGTCGTACGCGCGGTGAGCCTGCCGGGCGCTGAACGCGGTCTGGAATTCCTGTTTAACCCAGACCTCTCCTCGTTGACCAACTACAAGACCTGGCTCGAGGCCCTCACCCAGTCAGCGTGGTCCACGGGGGCTGGCTGGGGACTGATTCTCACCTTCGGCATCTATCTGAAGAAGCGTGAGGACGTCGTCCTCAATTCCGTGACCATCGGATTTGGCGACAACTCGGCATCCTTGTTGGCCGGCTTGGCCATGTTGCCCGTGGTGTTTGCGATCTTGTCCCTGCAGGACGCTCACGCGGCACTGCAGTCTGGGAACGAAGGCCTGATGTTCATTTGGGTGCCCCAGTTGTTCGAGCGGATGGCTGGCGGGGGAATCATGCTGCCCGTGTTCTTCCTGGCACTGGCGTGTGCGGCCTTGTCGTCACTGATCGCCATGATCGAGTTGGCGGCGCGCATCCTGATGGACAGCGGCATGGCGCGGCGCAAGGCCGTGCGCATTGTCACGGCGGCCATTATCGTGGTGGGAATGCCATCGGCGCTGAACCTGACGATCTTCAAGAATCAGGACTGGGTCTGGGGCGTGGGACTGATGATCAGCGGACTGTTTATTTCGCTGCTGGTCACGATGTATGGTTCGGCGAAGTTCCTCAAGGACTTTGTCAACGTCACGCCCGGTGGAATGCGGGTGGGGCGCGCGTTCGAACTGGTGCTGAAGTACCTGATTCCAGCCCAGTTTGTGGTGATGTTTGGTTGGTGGATGTATACCGCCGCGACGGAGTACGACAGCGCCGGCTGGTGGAATCCTGACCCGATCAATCACACGTTCAGCGTTGGGACCTGCGTCGTGCAATGGGCCGTGGCACTGACGCTCCTGATGGCGTTCAACAAGCGCATCGCGGCAGCGAGCACGTCGCAGCCGATCGAGAGCGCGGATGAAGACGAGGTGGTCTCATGAATGCACGCACCTGGATCATGATGTTCTTGATTCTCGGTCTGAATTGGGGAGGGTTCGCGTACTTCCTCTGGCGCAGCGCCAGACAATCGAAGTAGCCCCTCGGGCCTGGCCTACGCGTACATGCCGCGGAGGCGGGTGACCGTTGCCACCTTGTTGATGGCGACGATGTAGGCGGCGGTACGCATGTCGGTGTCGTATTTCTGCGCTGTCTCAAGGACGGTGTTGAATGCCTCGACCATCTTGTGCTCGAGCCGTCTGTTGACTTCACCCTCTTCCCAGAAATATCCGTGCCGGTCCTGGACCCACTCGAAATACGAGGTGGTGACGCCACCGGCATTGGCGAGGATGTCTGGAATCACAAACACACCGCGTTGGAATAGCGCCTGATGGGCTTCTGGTGTTGTGGGGCCGTTGGCGCCCTCGGCCACAATCTTCGCCTTGACCAGATGGTGATTCTTGGCGGTCAGCTGGTTCTCCAGCGCGGCCGGAACCAGAATATCGACGTCGAGCTCGAAAATCGTGTCGCGGTCAAACGCCTCACCGCCGGGGAAGCCGGCCACAGTGCGGTGCTGGTCTGTCCATGCCAGCAGGGCCGTGATATCGAGCCCGTCGGCGTTGCGCACGCCGCCTTTCCAGTCCGTGACGGCCACGACTTTCGCTCCGATTTTCGTCAGAAGATCAGCCGACACGGAGCCGACATTGCCAAACCCCTGCACCGCCACCGTTGCGCCGTTGATGTCCAACCCCACGTGCTTGGCAGCTTCGCGGGTCGTGATCATGACGCCACGACCGGTGGCCTCCCGGCGACCCTGCGATCCGCCCATCTCAATAGGTTTGCCGGTGACGACTGCCGTGCACGTGGTCCCCATCCGCATGCTGTAGGTGTCCATGATCCAGGCCATCGTCTGGGCGTTTGTGTTGACGTCCGGGGCCGGCACGTCCTTGTCCGGCCCGATCGCGTCGGCGATTTCTGCGACGTACCTGCGCGTCAACGCCTCCAACTCCCGTGCGGACATGGTCGTGGGGTCACAGATAATGCCGCCCTTGCCGCCGCCAAACGGGATTCCCGCGATCGCACATTTCCACGTCATCCAGGCGGCCAGCGCCGTAACCTCGTCCAGATTGACGTCGGGGTGGTAGCGAATGCCTCCCTTGGCGGGCCCGAGCGTGATGTTGAATTGCACCCGATAGCCTGTAAACACCTCGATCTGGCCGTTGTCCATCATGACCGGGCACGAGACGATGATCTGGCGTTTGGGGTGAGTGAGGATCTTCCACAGTCCAGGGTCAAGACCCAGCAGGCGGGCGGCCCCGCTGAACTCCTCGAGCATGGACTCGAAGGCGTTGTGTTCGGACGACATAATGACGGTACTTCCGTGAAAACCGCACCCCAAGCGTATCCCGCCGCCGGTGGCCTAACCGCGCGAGATTATCGAGAGCTGTGAATGAAGTCAACAGAGCCATATATAATCGACCACCATGAAACCCGCTGCCGCCGTCACTCGGACCGAGACCGCTAAGGCCAAGTGGGAACGCGAGGTCCTCGATCCAGTCCTCAAGCGGTCTCCCGAACGTCTGGGCGCCTTCACGACCATCTCCGGCCGACCGATCGATCGGCTCTATACGAGCGACGATCTCCAGGATTTTGATGCAGAACGGGATGGCACGGCCCCGGGTGTGTTCCCTTATACCCGCGGGATTCATCCCACGGGGTATCGAGGCAAGTTGTGGACGATGCGGCAGTTCGCCGGATTTGGCACCCCGGAAGAGACCAACGAACGCTATCAGCAGCTACTGAGCGCAGGTGGCACGGGACTGAGTGTCGCCTTCGACTTGCCCACGCTGATGGGACGCGATCCTGACCATCCGCTCTCGTTGGGCGAAGTCGGTAAATGCGGCGTGTCAATCACATCGCTGGCTGACATGGAACGCTTGTTCAAAGGCATTTCGCTCGCCGACATCACGACGTCGATGACGATCAATTCGCCGGCGCCGATGCTGTTCGCGATGTATCTCGTCGTCGCAGAACAGCAAGGCGCCGATTGGAAGACCCTGTCGGGCACCATTCAGAACGACATCCTCAAAGAGTTTATCGCGCAGAAGGAATACATCTTCCCACCCCGTCCCTCCATGCGCCTGATTACCGACATCTTTCAGTTCTGCGCCAAGGATGTGCCGCGATGGAACACGATCTCGGTGAGCGGGTACCACATTCGCGAGGCCGGCTCCACGGCAGTGCAGGAACTCGCCTTTACGCTGCGCGATGGAATTGAGTACGTGCAGTGGGGGATCGACGCCGGCCTCGATGTTGACGAATTTGTGCCGCGCATGTCGTTTTTCTTCAATGCGCACTCGGACTTTTTTGAGGAAATCGCCAAGTACCGCGCGGCGCGCAAAATCTGGGCGCGGGTGATGCGTGATCGGTTCGGGGCCAAGGATGAGCGGTCCTTGAAGTTGCGGTTCCATACACAGACGGCCGGCGTCTCGCTGACCGCACAGCAGCCCTACAATAACGTCGTTCGCACGGCGCTTCAGGCCTTGGCGGCCGTGCTTGGAGGGACCAACTCCCTCCACACCAACTCGTTGGATGAGGCGCTGTCGCTACCGACGGCGGCGGCGGCAACACTGGCGCTTCGGACGCAGCAGGTCATCGCTGCCGAGAGTGGTGTCACCAACGTCGTGGACCCCCTCGGTGGGTCATACTTCGTCGAACGTCTGACCCTCGACATGGAAGAAGGCGCGTACAAGTATTTTGATGCCATCGACCGGATGGGGGGCATGGTGGCAGCCGTGGAGGCAGGATTTCCGCAGCGAGAGATTGCCGAGGCGTCGTACCGGTTCCAGCAGGCGGTCGAGAGCAAGGAAAAGACGATTGTGGGCGTCAATGCGTATGTCGACCCGAATGAGGCCGCGATACCGATTCTCTACATTGACGATCAGGCGTCCGACCGCCAACTGGCCCGCCTTGAGGAGCTGCGACGCACGCGAGATCAGGCCCGCGTGTCTGAGACGCTGGCCGCGTTGAAGACCGCGGCCCTTGGCACCGACAATACGATGTATCCGCTCCTCGATTGTGTGCGCGCGTATGCCACGGTGGGAGAGATGTGCGACGCGCTCCGCGAGGTGTGGGGCGAATACGAAGAGGTCCCGTCGATCTAATGCGAACGATTCGAGTTGTCATCGCCAAGCCCGGCCTGGATGGCCATGACCGTGGCGCAAAGGTGATCGCCCGCGCACTTCGCGATGCGGGCATGGAGGTCATCTACACCGGGCTGCGTCAGACGCCGGAGATGATCGTGGCCGCTGCGCTTCAGGAGGACGCCGACGTGATCGGATTGTCCATCCTGAGTGGCGCACACATGCACATCTGCCCGAAAGTCATGGCCCTGCTCACCGAGAAGGGCTTGGGCCATGTGAAGGTGCTGGTCGGAGGAATTATTCCGGACGTCGATCGCGAGAAGCTGCACGCGATGGGCGTCACAGGGATTTTTCTGCCTGGTAGTCCGATGCAGAGCATCGTTGATTTCATTCGCGAACAGGTGCCATCGAGGGCCGAGGTCATCTGACTCCCATGGCCACCCTGCTGCTTGCCGACGACAGTGTCACGATTCAGCGTGTCATCGAGTTGACACTTGCCGACGAGGGGATTCAGGTCATCGTCGTCAGCGACGGAGAGGCGGCGATCGCCCGCATTGACGAGGTGTGCCCGGATATCGTGCTGGCCGACGTGGGCATTGCGCGAGTGGATGGGTATCAGGTGGCCGCGCACATCAAGAGGACGCCCGCTCTGGCCCACGTGCCCGTGTTGTTATTGACTGGGGCATTCGAGCCGATTGACGAAGACCGGGCCCGGAAGACCGGGTGTGATGGGGTGCTGGTCAAGCCGTTTGAGCCTCGGCAGTTACTGACGAAGGTGAAGGAACTCCTGTCTGGGGCCCGTCCTTGCGATCTGTGGCCCCAGGACATGCCGCGCCTTGAGACTCGCACACCACTGCCTCCCGCGCCTCAGCCCCCCGAGGAAAAGACGGCACCGGCGGCGGTCATGCTGCCCGCCGAAGGTGAACGGGACATCGCCGCACTCGAAGAGCCCGGCCCCCTGGCTCAGGTCCCGCCCGTTGAGGCGGAGTTCGAACACGGACTTGATGATCTGGACCTAGCGTTTTCTCGGTTGGATCCAGACGCGCCTGCCGCCAAGCTCGACGCGAGTACGGTATCCGACTTCCAGCGCGATCTCGACCACCTGTGCAGCACCACCGGCGACGATGTCGTCGACGGTCCGGCGATCCATGTGGCGTCGACCGAACGGCGTAAGACTGAGGGCGAAGCTGATTTCTCGGCTGACTTAGGTTGGGATTTGCCAGATCCTCTGGCGCCAGAAGAGTTCGAGTCGCCACCCGCAGCGCCATACCCACTGGCGTCTCCGTCAGTGGGTATGGCGCTTCAGCCTGTCTTAGTCGCGCCACCGCCACCGCCGCCACCGCCGCCGCCGGTGTCCGAGCCTGAGCGGACTGGGTCTCGCGCCGTCCCGCGGCCGCCGTCACTCGCAGACGCGTTTTCGGCACTGCTTGCGGCCGAGCAAGTGACTCGCCAACCGGTGACAAGGGCGCCGGCAGGAGGGGGCTTGTCTGAAGCCGCCGTCGAAAAGGTCGTTCGTCGTGTCCTGATTCGCATGACTGACGAAATCGTTCGTCAAGTCAGTCTGGAGGCCGCAGAACAGCTGATCCGCGAAGAAATTGATCGCATCAAGTCATAGCGCTCCGCTCGTCATAACGCTGCGCTCGCTCACGAAGTTCTCAAGAAATTGCATGGTCCCCGAAAAACCCGCTCTCGAAGGTCTCGAAGACAAGTGGCGCCTCAAGTGGGACGCCGACCACACCTTCCAGTTTGATCGTCAGGCGCCCCGCGCCGACGTATTCGCCATCGACACACCGCCGCCGACGGTGAGTGGATCGCTGCATGTCGGGCATGTGTTTTCGTACACGCACACTGACGTGATCGCCCGATATCAGCGCATGTGCGGCAAGGCCGTGTTCTATCCGATGGGCTGGGACGACAACGGTCTCCCTACTGAACGGCGCGTCCAGAACTACTACGGCGTCCGCTGCGATCCCTCTCTGGCGTATGACCCGACGTTTGTCGCGCCAGCAAAGCCGGCGAAGCCACCCATCTCTATTTCGCGGCCGAACTTCGTGGAACTGTGCGCCACGTTGACCGCAGAGGATGAGGTGGTCTTTGAGCAGTTGTGGCGCCACCTGGGGCTGTCGGTGGACTGGGCCTTGACCTACGCCACCATCAGTGCCGACGTTCAGCGCGTCTCACAATTGGCCTTTCTTCGACTGCTGGCCAGGGGCGGTGCGTACCAACTTGAGGCCCCCACGTTGTGGGACGTGGACTTTCGAACAGCCGTCGCACAGGCCGAACTTGAAGATCGCGAGGTGCCCGGCGCCTACCACCGTGTGCCGTTCGCGCGTGCCGATGGCGGCGTCCTCGAAATCGAAACCACACGCCCTGAGCTGTTGCCCGCCTGTGTGGCGCTCGTGGCGCACCCGGATGACCCCCGGTATCAACCACTCTTCGGCACTGAGGTGCTCACGCCGCTGTTCGGTGTGCCGGTGCCCGTACGCGCGCATCCACTCGCGGACCCCGAGAAGGGGAGTGGCGTGGCCATGATCTGCACCTTTGGTGACATCACGGACGTCACATGGTGGAGAGAGCTCAGTCTTCCGGTCCGTGCGGTGATTCAGGCCAACGGCGCGTTCCGGCCCATCACGTGGGGCGCAGAAGGCTGGGAGTGTCGTGATGCGGCTCGTGCGCAGGGCTACTACGACCAGTTGGCTGGCCTGTCGGCCGTCAAGGGGCGTGCGAAAATTGTGGAACTGCTTCGGGAAAGTGGTGACCTGCTCGGCGAACCGCGCCCCATCACTCACCATGTCAAGTTCTTCGAAAAAGGGGATCGGCCACTCGAAATCCTGACGTCGCGTCAGTGGTTCATTCGAACGATGAATGAGCGCGAGGCGCTGCTCGAGCGCGGGAAAGCCCTCACCTGGCACCCGGACTACATGCGCGCGCGCTTTGAAAACTGGGTGAATGGTCTCAACGGCGATTGGTGCGTCAGTCGACAGCGATTCTTCGGCGTGCCGTTTCCAATGTGGTACCGCCTCGCCGAGGACGGCAGCCCCGACTACGGGGCGCGGCTGCTGCCGGCAGATGACCGGTTGCCGATCGATCCGTCCACCGATGTGCCCGCCGGATTCACAGCCGACCAGCGGGGCGTTCCCGGGGGCTTCATCGGCGACCCCGACGTCATGGACACGTGGGCCACGTCCTCGCTAACACCCCTGATCGTGTGCGGTTGGGAGCGTGACCCGGCGTTGTTTACGCAGACGTTTCCCATGCACATGCGACCGCAGGCTCACGACATCATTCGCACGTGGCTGTTCTCAACCGTGTTGCGATCACATCTCGAGGCGGACGCGCTGCCGTGGTCTCACACGGCCATCTCGGGATGGGTGCTCGATCCCGATCGCAAGAAGATGTCCAAATCCAAGGGCAACGTGGTCACGCCGATGGGATTACTGGAGGAGCACGGGTCTGACGCCGTCAGATACTGGGCGGCCAAAGGCGGCCCCGGTGTCGACACGGCGTTTGAGCCGGGGCAGATGAAGGTGGGCCGGCGCCTGGCGATCAAGATACTGAACGCCTCGAGATTCGTGCTGGGACGAATGGCCCCGGTTGGCCCAGTGTCAGAGCCGGTGGATCGAGGGATGCTGGCGGATCTTGACGCTCTCGTGATCCGCGTTACGAGCGCCCTCGACGCCTACGAGTACGCCGTCGCGCTGCGCGATTCGGAGGCGTTTTTCTGGCACTTCTGCGACTTCTACATCGAACTGGTCAAGCGACGTCGGTTGGGCGACGACGCGGCTGCGCAGTCTGCCGTTGCAGCGGCGCAGACGGCGTTGTCCACACTTCTGCGTCTGTTTGCGCCCTACATGCCCTTCGTGACCGAGGAAGTGTGGTCGTGGTGGCAGACCGGATCGGTGCACCGCGCGCCGTGGCCGACTGCCACCGTCGTCGACCCGACCCGGGAGCCGGATCAACTGGCGTTTGCGCAGGCCTGTGCCATCACCACACGCATTCGCGAGGAACGGTCGGCGCTCAAGTTGGGATTTGGGGTGCCGGTGCGGGCTGTACTTCGACTGCATGCTGCCCACGAGGCCCTGTGGGCGGTGATTTGCTCTGACGTCGCGAGTGGCAACAACGTGGCCGCGACAGAGGTGTCCTTTGATCTCTCAGAGGAGGCGCCGATCGCCGCGCAATTGACGCCCCAGACGCCGGACGCCTGACGTGGAGGAGACGCCCGGCACGCCGCTGGACCCGGAACTGTATCGAGACCTGGTGCGCCGGGCGCTGGTTGAAGACGTCGGCCCAGGAGATGTCACCACCAGCGCGCTGGTGCCAAGTGGCGCCAAGGCGAGGGCGACGTTGTTGGCCAAGTCGACGTGTGTGCTCGCCGGTCTTGATGTGGCGCGCGAGGTGTGTGCCCAGGTGGATGGGCGAATGACCTGGACCGGAGCGAAACGGGATGGCGAGCTGTGCCAGCCTGGCGATGTGATCGCCTCGTTCTACGGGCCAGCGTCGAGCGTCCTTGTTGCCGAGCGAACGATGCTCAATTTCCTGCAACACCTATCGGGGATTGCCACGCTCACACGGCACTTTGTCGACGCGGCGAATGGGGCCCTGACCATTCTTGATACGCGTAAGACCGTGCCGACCCTGCGTGCGCTCGCCAAATACGCGGTGCGGTGCGGTGGAGGGGTGAATCATCGCTTCGGCCTGTTTGATGGTGTTTTGATCAAGGACAATCACATCCGAATCGCCGGATCGATCGCCGAAGCCGTTCGCCGAGTGCGTGAGACGATTGCCGACCAGGTCGGTCAGGCCGACCAGAGACGCCGCGAGTGGGCCATCGAGGTTGAAACGCAGAGCCTGATCGAAGTCGATCAGGCGGTCGAGGCAGGCGTGGACGTGATCATGCTCGACAATCTCAGCACGGAGGATATGCGGGAGGCCGTCCGGCGGATCGCAGGTCGGGCGCGGATTGAAGTGTCTGGCGGCATCCAGTTGGATCGGCTGGCAGAGCTGACAACTTTGGGCGTGGACTGCGTGTCGATTGGGGCATTGACGCATTCAGCGCCTGCCGTGGATATTTGTCTTGATATCGAGATTGCCTGACCCCACACCAGCGGATGTCGTCGACGCAGTGGCGTCTGGGGGCCTGCCGCCCGTGGTGTATTACCGGGATGTGGAGTCCACCAATGATGTGGCGCTTGCGCTGGCCTCCTCTGGCGTACCCGAATTCACGGCAGTCCTGGCCGACGTGCAACAGACGGGGCGGGGACGTCTCGGCCGGTCGTGGTTTTCTCCTGCCGGCGCCGGTCTGTACCTGTCGGTCATTGTGCGACCCGAGGGACTGGACGCACGGACGCCACTGATTACGCTGGCCGCCGGCGTGGCCGTGGCCCTCGCGATTGCTGATGCGAGCGACCTGCGCGTGGAACTCAAGTGGCCAAACGACGTGGTCATCGGCCGCCCGTGGCGGAAGCTGGCCGGCATCCTGTGCGAGGCGTCTGCTGTCGGGACTTCTGACGCGGTCGTGGTCGTTGGCATCGGCGTGAATCTGCTCCCGGCCGCGTACCCCGCGGAGCTGGCCGATCGCGCGACGTCGATCGACCGCGAACGCGGCGTCTGGTGTGACCGGCCGATCGCTCGCGCGGGCCTGGTGGCGGGATGTATTCAACAGCTGCGCGAGCAGGTGCGACGGCTGCGCGCCGACGAGACGGCCCTCGTGTTGGACCGATGGCGCGAACTGGGCCGTGCCGGACTTGATGGGGCGCCGGTTCAGTGGACAGACGAACGGGGGCCGTGTCGTGGAATCGCGTATGGTCTGGGAGATGACGGCGCCCTGCTGGTGCGTCACGCGGGCCGCCAGGACCGGCTGGTCGCTGGCGACGTCGTGTGGGAGAGGTTGTCGCGTGTCTGATATTCCCGAGTACTGCCGACAAGTGGAGGCCCACCTGACGCGGATCAACGGCGGGCATTTGGTTCGGGTCGTCGGGCCGGGATTTGCCCTGGTGAGACAGTGGGCCCTCGATGAGGTACCGCTGTCAGTGGTGTTCAAGGGCATTGAGCAGAAGGCCGACCGGCACAAGCTCGGCGCCGCGCGTCGGCCCCTGCGAATTGAATTTTGTGAGGCCGATGTTCGCGAGGTGTACGACGGGTGGCGGCGCGCCATCGGCGTGGCCACGGCGACCAGTATTGCAGACGAAGACGCACCAGTTCAGGATGTGCCAGCGACAGGCTCGCGCAGGCGCCCCGCGTCGCGTGTTCTTGACAAGGCCCTCGACCGACTTGGACGCCTGGCCGGGCGACTCGAACTGCCCGACGCGTTTCGCGACTCAGCGAGTCACGCGATCGAGCAGTTGTCTTCCGTGCGCGAGGGGTTGGCCGGCGCTCGCGGAAGCGCCCGCGACCCATGGCTCGAACAGTTGCCACACATCGAACGTACACTGCTTGATCAGGCGAGGCTTGCGATGGAGCCTTCTGCGCTGCGAGCGCTGACGGCGCAAGCAGAACAGGAACTGCTCGTGTACCGCGACCGACTCTCGGCAGAGGCATGGGGGCGCGCGGTTGAGGTCACCGTCGACCGCGGCGTACGAGAACACTTCGGATTACCTACGTTGGAGCTGTAATGACACGTCAGACGCCAGACTCATCGCTTGTGGAACTCGTGATCGAGCGACCCGTCCCGGGCGGGCACATGCTGGCCAGGCTCGATGGCCGCATCGTGTTCGTGTCCGGTGCGATCCCGGGAGAACGCGTGAGAGCCGTTGTGACCCGGCGCAGAGGACAGGTGTCTTGGGCCGACACCCGGGAGGTGATTGAGGCCAGTCCCGACCGGCGTGAACCCTCCGGCGATGCCCGTTGCGGCGGCGCCGTCTACTCGCACATCGCATACGGTCGACAGTGCGCGCTCAAAGGCGAAGTCATCAGAGACGCGTTCCGGCGCATTGCCAAACATCCGCTCGAGAGGGACGTGGCCGTCCTGCCCTCGCCAGAAGAGGGGTATCGGCTCCGAGCCCGGTTGCACGCGCAGGACGGCCAAATGGGGTTCCACCTTGAGGGGTCGCATGCGCTGTGTGACGCAGACGCCACGGGACAACTCGGGCCCGGGGCGTTTGAGGCCGTGGACCGGTTGCGCAAGACGCTCGGAGTCAACTTCGGCGCCTGTACCGCCATCGTCGTATCCGAGAACGTTGCGGCCAGTCAGCGCGTCGCCCTGTGCGAACTGAAGCCTGATTGGGACCCTGGGCTGTTTGCCGGACTGCCGATGGTCGAGGGACTGACAGGCGTGGCCGTGCTGGCTCCGCGGGGCATGTTTACGTGCACCGGGCAGGATCAAATCGTGGACGAGGCCCGTGTGCTGCTTGGCCTTGAGAGCGACCTGCGCTGGACGCGGCAGGCCGCCTCGTTCTTTCAGGGCAACCGGTTTCTGGTGGGAGATTTGCTGCGCCTGGTCCTGGCCGCAGCCGAAGGGGATCATTTCGTCGACCTGTACTCGGGCATTGGTCTGTTCGCGGTGGCCCTGGCCGATCGAGGCGCTCGGGGACTCGCCGTCGAGGGCGAAGCGGCCAGCGGGCAGGACCTGTCCGACAATGCCGGGCAGTGTGACGGTCGGCTCTCCGTACAGCATGGCCCTGTCGAAGCGGTCGTCGCCTCGCTGCCGGCGCAGCCTCCAGATGTTGTCGTCGTGGATCCGCCGCGCACCGGACTGTCGCCTGAGGTTCTGGAAGGCTTGCTGCTGTGGAAGGCGCCGCGACTCGTCTATGTGTCGTGCGATGTGGCGACCCTGGCGCGCGATGCCGGACGTTTGCTGGCGGGGGGCTACACGCTGTCGGGCCTCGAGGGGTTGGATATGTTTCCCAGGACCGCTCACGTCGAATGCGTGGCGGTCTTTGATGCCTGAGCGGCGGCGGAGACGAGTCCCTCAAAAAGCGATGCGGCGTCGCCCGTCCGCCAGAAATCTTCCGGATGCCACTGCACCCCCATGCAAAACGGCAGGGTTGAGTGTTCGATGGCTTCGATGATGCCGTCTGGGGCCGTTGCGGACACCACAAATCCGGGCGCGACGACGTCGATCGCCTGATGGTGTCGGCTGTTGACGTCAAGGTGATTGTCGGGGCTGAGCCGGGGCGAGACCATTGTTGCGAGACGCGATCCTGATTCGACCCTGACCCTGTGCGCGATCGTCGTTCTCGGCGTGGGGACCGCATGTTGGACGGTGCTCGGACGGGCAGACGGAAGATCTTGAATCAGGGTGCCGCCTGCAGCCACATTGAGCACCTGAACGCCGCGGCAGATGGCCAGGACTGGCAGCCGGCGCGCCAACGCGGCCTGCGTGAGAGGAAGTTCGTAGGCGTCTCGGCTGTCGTTGATCTCCACCGTCGGATGACAGTCAACTGCGCCGTAGAGCGAAGGTCGAACGTCTAGCCCTCCGGTAAGAAGCAGCCCGTCGAGTCCATCGAGCGCGGCCGATAGAGGTGTCGAGTCTGGTGACAGTTCGCGGACCTCGGCCCCTGCTGCCCGTAGCGCCTCAAGATAGTTGGTCCGAGCGAACGCCACACCAATGACAGGTCTCACCACGTCCCCATCTCCCCACTTCCCCACGTCTCCATCTCTGTCACATCCTCAGCGGCACCTGGCATCCCATGAGGTTCAGCGCCAGAGTGAGTTGCTGCCGGGAGTACGCCACGGCAGCGGCACGCCAGAGCCGGACGTCGTCGCGCTCCTCTTTGAGAATAGGTTGCCGGTGATAGAACGCGTTGAACGACTGCGCAAGGCCGAATGCCCACTTCGCCAATTGTGAAATCTCCAGAGTACGAACGGCAGAGTCCACCATTTCGTCCAGGCGTGCCGCCTCGAGCACCAGCCCCCAGAGTTCGTCTGCGTCTTCGCCGTCCGTCAGGGCCGACGGATCGAGGCCAGGCAGTGCGTCCACAACGTCGCCCTCGGTCACGCCATCGCGTTCCTTGAGTTTGCCGAAAATGTTGTTGGCACGGACGGCCGCATACTGCACATACGGCCCTGTCTCACCCTCAAAACTCAGCGCCTCTTGAATATCAAACGCGATGACTTTGCCACGGGAAAACTTCACAAGGAAATACCGCACCGCCGCGATCGCGATGGCCTCGGCGATCACGCGCGCCCCTTCGGCCGGCAGCTCGGGCTGCCGCCGCATGACCTCGCTCGTGGCCGTCGCGATGAGGCGGTCGATCAGGTCGTCAGCCTTGACGCCCAGACCCTTGCGCCCAGACACCTCCACGAAGGGTTTGCCGCTGCTCTCGGTGTCGGCATACCCGAGCTCGCGCGCGGTGGCGTGAGAGAGCGCCACCATCTCGTAGGCGAAGTGTATGGAACGTTCGGCCTGCGTCGGAAACCCCATGGCGGCCAGCGACTGCTTGAGTAGTTGCTGCAAATACGCCTGCCGCGAATCGATCACGTTGAAGACGGCAGCGGCACGACCAAATGGTGGCGGCACGGGCCCTCCGGTCGGCGCGGTCGAGGTGGTGGCCCAGAGCGGACGACCGTTGCGGTCATCAAAGACACGGTAGTGGAAGTCCTGTCCCAGAAGTCCGAACTTCCAGAATTGATTGGCGATGTCCTTGCCGACATAGGTGACCGTTCCATTGGAACGGACGATCACCTTTTCTCGTTGCGGATCGGCCTCTTCATCAACGGCAGCGTCGAGATTCTGGCCGGCGTCAGAGGCCTCCGCCGCTTCTTCAATCTTCATCACCCAGCAGCCAGCGAGTTTGCCCTCGGTCTGCATGAAGACCGCGCCAAGCGCCCTGAGTTCTTCGAAGGCCTTGGCCCAGAACTGCAACCGCAGGATGTCGCCTTCCCACGTGAGCAAGTCGTAGTCGACGTTCATCCTGGCCATCGTGCGCAGGTGGCAGCGGACGATGCGGTCGGCGACGAAGCCTGCCATCTCGGCTAGAGGAGTGCCGCCCTCTTCGACCGCGTGCATGGCATGGGCGCGAATGTCGAGACGTCCCTTGTCGGCGGAGTACCACTCGGTGACCTTCGCGTACAAATCCCAGCAGTAGTAGTCAAAACGCGTATCCGGGTCGTCAGCCAGTGCGCGAACGCTGGCCAGATCGCGGCCTTCAAGTTCGGTGAATCCCACGACGACGTCGGCCACTTGCACGCCGGTGTCATCGATGTAGTTCTGCACCTCGACTGGGCGGCCCTGGAATCTCAGGAGTCGCACGAGTGTGTCGCCCAGGGCCGAGTTGCGCAGGTGTCCGATGTGCGCGGCCTTGTTCGGATTGATCGCCGTATGTTCCACGATGACCTTGCCCATATCGGCGAGCGGTGCCGACGCAGCGGTCCCGGAGAGTCTGGCGATCACAAAAGGCGCACGGCTCAGGAAAAAATTCAGATAGCCGTTGGCAGCGGCATCGATGCGTACGACGCCAGGCAGATCGCCGAGGGCCGCCGCCAGTTCCTGCGCGATGACGCGCGGCGCCTTCCGCAGGCGGCGCGCCAACTCGAAGGCGACTGGCACGGCCAAATCGCCCAGCGCGCGACGAGGCGGCGTCTCGATTACGATGGACGGCTGGTCAGCCTCGGCGATCCCGAAGGACTCGGTGAGCGTCTGTTGCAGGCGATGTTTGACGAGAGCGTGAACGGGCAGGATCATGCGAACGGCTATTGTACCCGGGCGTAGTCCTCCGGCGTATTGAGGTTGGTGAGTAATTGTTCGGCGGCACCAAACGCCGCCAAGTCCCGGCCGGAAAGCGCGTGGATTCGTAGTCGTTGTCCAAGGTCTGCCACCTTCAGGTCTCCGGCCATGACGGCGGCTTTGATCGGAGCCAGGGCCGTCCGCCGGTAACAGGCGACAAGGGGCTCGGGGCCACGCTGTGTGTGCACCCAGGCGGCATCGGCGTCGGCCGCGTGTGCGACCAGGGCGCGCAGGAGTCCTTCCGCGAGAAACGGCATGTCGCACGCGATGACCAGGACGTGATCGGCGCGCGTGGACTCAAGCGCGGTCAGGATCCCGCCCAACGCACCAAGGCCCTGGACGCGGTCGGGGAAGACTGGAAGGTTCAGATCAGCGAACCGCTCGGGACTGTGCCCGACCAGGAAGACCTCACGGGTGACGAGTTGCAGCGTTTCGACCTGTCGAACGATGATGGAGCGACCGTCGACGATCAGACGGCTCTTGTCGCGTCCGCCGAATCGGCGTGCGCGACCCCCAGTCAGGATGGCGGCGGCCGTCGTCTGCAGGGACATATCGGGAGCATGATGTCACGACATGAAGTCAGGCTTGGTCGCGTGTTTGTCACAGCACTGCATCAGGCAATTTCAGAGGAGCTGCCCTCGCGAGCGGACTTTTACGAGCACTGGCTGAGCGCCGACCGCATGCGCGACGGCGGGCTTGGGCTGGCACCGTTGGCGGCCGTGCTGGGATTCCTGCGCACCGAACGCGCGGGATACGGGCGGGTGGTCGAACGAGCCGGGCGGCTGACGGGCGAATGGGCCTGGCAGGCGCGGGCGCCGTGGCGGCGCACGTGGACCCTGCGACTGCCGGCGGCCCTGCGCACCCGTGTGCTGGCGCGGTGGGTGACGGCGCTGGTCACTGAAGGTTGCCCGCGGACGCATGCGGTCGTTCGTGTCCACAGGGGTGTGTGTGATGTTGAAGTCACCGGGTCGGTGTTTTGCGGAGCACGAGAGGTGCCGTCCGACCCCCTGTGTGGCTATTACGGGGCGCTGATACTGGCGTTGTTTGGATGCGCGAAAGTGCTGGCGTCGGGACGTATGGAGATCTGCTGCGCCGGAGCCGATAAGAACGAACAGAAACGCGATGACCAGAAAACCAGGTGGACAGCGAAATGTACAGGTCGTTTAGCGATCCTCGAGTCGGCGTGAGTCGAAGCCTCGGCGTACTCGGGGCGCTCGCGGTGGTGTTGTGCCCGCTGCCGAGCGCTGCCCAGATGACGCCGACGGCTCGTCCGTTGGTGCTGCCGTTTGCGGTCACGGTCGAGGCTGCGGTGCCCGGAGGGGAGGGGGCGGCGTTCTGGCTTGGCGAGGCCGCGGCCATCCTGCTGGCTGATGAATTGGATGCGCAGGGGGTGTCTGCGCTGTCTCGCGCCGATCGCATGGAGGCGTTTGCCCGTCTGCAGTTGCCGTTTGTGTCGACGTTGACCAGGGCCACGATGTTGCGCGTGGCCGAACTGGTGGGCGCCAGCGACCTTATCGTGGGGGAGGTTCGGCTCGGGACTCAAATGACCGTGACCGCCCGGGTGATCGCCGTGCACGCTGCCCAGCAGCACGGCGACATCACAGAGAGCGGACCTGGCACAGACATGTTTGGCATCTTCGAGCGTGTGGCCGCCCGCCTCGGTCCGGGGAGCCAGGG
>JABMNV010000096.1 GCA_013203475.1 Acidobacteriota bacterium | reverse complement strand
GGTCGCAGGTTCGATTCCTGCCGGGCGCACCAAGTTCCCGCGACCATGCCAGTGGCCAATGTGATTGGTCATCCCCCCTTTGTGGGCCCGTAGCTCAACTGGCAGAGCAGCAGACTCTTAATCTGTTGGTTGGTGGTTCGATTCCACCCGGGCTCACCAGCCTTCGCTAAGAAAAATCCGATTATCGGACGCTGAAATGATCTAATGCTTCATTTTGACGCCCACTTTGACGCCCACTGGCTGGAAAATGAGCCCTCCAACTGTGTCCAACGCCTGATCGTTCACGCGTCCAAG
The DNA here is from genome assembly GCA_013203475.1 of Acidobacteriota bacterium. Taxonomy (GTDB): domain Bacteria; phylum Acidobacteriota; class Vicinamibacteria; order Vicinamibacterales; family SCN-69-37; genus SYFT01. The sequence continues at coordinate 25,525 of JABMNV010000096.1, read as the reverse complement.
GACACCCACGATGGCACGGTAGCGAGATGGTGCCGGGGGGCACCCCCCGGGGGGGGCACCAAAACGGGAGGGGGCACCCATCGTGGTAAGTGCGCTCCCGCGTCAGATTTTTTCTCACGAAGGCGAGCGGCTGTGCTGCCAAACGCAACATGGTAGCCGCTGCGATTAGTCGGTCTCAGTCCAGCCTGCCCCACCCCCTTCTTTCAACATCACCAGGATTCTCGGCGGCGGTATGATGCCGAGCTAGGCGTCGCATCGGACGGTCCGTGCGCGCCGCTGGGTGTTCCCTTCCCAGCGACAAGGGGGTGGCGGTCAAGTGTTTGGCAAGATGCTTAGTTGGCTCTTGAGCAGCGTGCAAACAAGCTCGACGAGTACCACGGCGCAGCCTAGCGTCGGCGTGAGGTCGGTCACCGTCACCCCGCGTGACCCGCCGGTTGTGATGATGCCTGGGCGGGGACAGGCCCCCCCCAGTAGAGGTTGTTGGTCAGAGGTACTATCAACAGTCCATCAGGGATTGGCTGTCTGGTCCTGGGCGGGAGTTATCCCCGCTCGTGCATCTTTGGCCCGAGCCTGAGAATCCTCATGACAGAAACGCCGTCTCGGTCAGGTCACCGGCTGGTATCAGGCTTGGTTACTTGCAGCGTGAGCTTGCTTCATATTTTCAGACCATTCTGCTCGGCCTCCAGCGAAACGGGGAGGTTGGCGTTTGCCCGGCCACCGTTCACAGGGGAACAGGCCAAAGAGAGGCGATTAGGCTGTCTCTCGATCTCGCATGGCCAGCCGGAATCCTTCGCCTAAGTCCATTGGCCGCCTGGGTAGCACGTCGGAAAGAACATCATTCCAGCGCCGCTAGATTTGATGCTGAACATTTCCATGGTCGGTGTGACATCTGGAGCGGAGAGGCCTTGGGGCTCTCCGGCAGGGCGGTGGAGTTGCTGGTCGGAACGAATCCTCCACTGCTGCCGAGACGCGCTTGGGGCGGAGAGCTCGGCTGGTTGTCACCCCGGCTGCTGGGTGTTTGGAGGCGAATTCTCGAACGTGGAGGCATCAAGGCTGAGTCACCAGCGCTGGGATATTTGCTCGCATGCACCGGCGACCCGACAGCCTGGCTGAGGCATCCGTATGCGCCAGAGAAGTGGACTTTGATAGACAGAACCTCGTTCGCAAGCTACGTCGGTGATGTCGAAGGCGCTTTCGAGCTCGCGGTGAGGTGGCACAACGAGGACACGGACCACATTACTGGCCAGGTGCGACGGCGGCTCGCAGAAATGCCCTTGCGCGTGGCAGCGAAAAGGGGTGCAAACGCCTCCACTGTGTATGTGGCTGTTTCGGTGAAGGAAAGGGATCCATCTGTCCTGAGGTTACGAACCGTTTGGCGCGGCCAGGAAGCACTGGTCAGGCTGATTTCGTTGCACTTTCCGGACTGCATCCCGGAATACTCGCCGAGTTGGCTTGATCGACAGCGGCTGGATGCGTTCGTCCCGTCAATCCGAGTTGCCTTTGAGTACCAGGGCGAGCAACACCAAAGACCCGTTGAGTATTTTGGTGGAAGGAGTGGCTACGAAAAGACTCGTGAACGCGACATCCGCAAGGCCAAGGCGTGCTGCAAGCATGGCGTGGCGCTGATCACATGGGACCACACGGCCCCTGTCACTGAGGAGCGTCTTCGTTCTCGGCTTGAGAAGGTCGGTGTGAAGATATCCAGCTAGGTGACCTTCACTAACTGGTGCGCTCCCGGATCGAGCCACTCGCTAGCCGCTGCGCTTGGTCGGCGATGTGGCCCCCCCCAGGGGGGCACCGAAACGGGCGGGGACGACCCGCGTGGTAAGTGCGCCTCCGCGTCAGATTTTCTTTTGGACTTCACCGAACGCCTGGCCTTTCCGTGCCTTTCAGAACGTGTCCACGGAATCGGATCAAGCTCAAGCCCCATTAGGGCGACCCAAGGCTTCGGGGCTGCTCACAGCCTTCGTCTCAGTCTTTAGTCCGAACATTCGGAGCGGAATTTTCCCAAACGATCTCGATGGCCCGAACGGCGGGTCACCTTTTCTTCAAGAAGTCGTTGATGAAATGCTTGGCAAACGCTTCAGCCGCGGACTGGAAGTTGCCCTTCTTTACGTTGTACGCGAAAAGGATCTCACTGCTTTCGTTGTCAACAACTTGAATCGTTCCTTCAAATTTTGTGTTGCCACTGAAGTTGCCGAAAGCGAGTTTGGCGATCTTTGTTCCCGTGCTCGCTTCCTTCTGAGAAGAGGTGCTAATGATCGTCCAATCGGACTTGCTCTTGTCAGTGACCACCATCACAGGCACCTTCTTTTTCACGAGTGCTGCCGAAAGGGCTGTGCCAAAATCGAGTTGTTTGGCCTTGTCTCGTGAATTGGATGAATCGACGGTCTCGCTCGCCTCGACGAAGACGCGAGGTTTGTCTTGCGCAGACGCGGCGGAGGAAAACAGCATAAGCGTGACAAGAACAGACTGCATCATTGGCAGACTATACACCCATACCGGCGCGTGTGGGCTTGACCCAGTTCGGTAGACATCTTCCGAAAGGTGGGTCAGAGGTTCACGACGTCGGACACGTCGCCAGCATGGATTGCAAGGCGGTCCACTCAGCGGGGGTGGCCGTCAGGTTCCATGTCTGTTTCACTCGGACCCAGGCCGTCGCGTAACCGCACCAGAACGCCATGTTAGTAGGACGCCACGCCTCGGGCCCCTGGTCGCTCTTCGACCGGTTGGCAGACGCGGTGACGGCGATCAAATGATCGCGGTAGGAAAGGTCGTTGGCAAAGCGTTCCTTCTCGGTTGCTGACCACCGCCACGCGCCTGACCGATGTGCGTTGGCGAGTGGGACCAAGTGATCGACGTCAAGGTCACCGGCCAGCGTGACGGCCAGTGACGTGTACGGATCGAGCCAATAGCCGCTGTCAACGGTGCAGTGGCGTAAATCCCGAAAGATTACTGGGACCGCCGACTCTTCGATCAAGACCTCCGCTCGGGTGTCCTGGCAATCCCCATCGGCATCGACCCAATGCCGCCACTCGTCTCGGTCGTAGGCCGGCAGTGAGGCCGGCACGTCGGCGATCGTGAGCGCCGGTGTGCCATCTGAATTGGTCGGCGCCGTCGGGCTGGAGGGGCCGGTACAACTCGACAACAGCAGCGCCAGGACGAGGCCCGTGGGGAGGAGGTGACGGATGCTCAATCCTACTGGATCGTCGGGGGCCATCCTCACGCCGTCAGCGTACCTCAGAGGCTCCAGAATGGCCCAGGAGCGACGAACCCGTAGACCGGAGGCAGTGTGCCGTCAAGGGCTCGTCGCAGGAGCCGTTCCTGATAGGTCGGGTGGGAGACGATGCCGCCGCCAGGGCGATGGTTGGTGTGGCTGGACGGTTTCTGCCCTGCGATTCTCTGGCCCAGGTGTTTGGCGCGTTGCAACAGGGACGCGCGACCTCGGCGGTCGTGGCCGTCGAGAACTCTCTCGCCGGGGCGGTGCCGGGCGCGGCGGAACTGTTGGCCAAGCATTCCGTGTTCGCGGTGGCCGAATGTGTGCAGCCCATTGATCATGCCCTCATCGGCGTGCCGGGCCGTACTGTCCGCGAGGTGCGCCAGGTGATGTCACATCCGGTGGCGCTGGCGCAGTGCCAACGGTTCTTCGACGCACACCCGCATCTCGAGCCGGTGCCAGCGTCTGATACAGCAGGTGCCGTTGCCGACGTGTTGAGCCGACGCGACCCCCGTGTGGCCGCCATCGCCAGTCGACGGGCGGCGACGCTATACGGTGGCGCGGTGTTGCGTTCGCACCTGGCCGACCGGCGCGACAATGTCACCAGGTTCTTGTTGGTCACCCGCCTGGCTGATGCGCAGGTCCCGCCCTTTCGTGTCGGGTGGAAGACCTCCGTGGTGTGCACCTGGCCCAATGAGCCAGGTGCCCTCGTCCGCGGGCTATCGCCGTTAGTGGGCCGAGGACTCAACCTGTCCAGAATTGAGAGCCGGCCCACCGGACATACGCCGTTCGAATATCAGTTCTTCCTCGATATCGATCCGGTGCTGGATGTTGAGACGCTGAGGGAGGCTCTGGCTAACCTCCAGCAAACGAGCCGAGGGTTTCGTGTTCTCGGGCACTACCCAACGACGCGCCTGACGGCGCCGGCCGCACGCTGATGACATATCCGCGCCACATCATCAGCAGGCCGAGAAGTTCCATCACATACAAGACCTCGGTGTAGCCGAACCGCGTTGCGGCGCCTCCGATGCCGGGCAGGATGGCGCCAGCGGCAATCCACACGTTGCCCCACATGCGGTGACGGGTGTCGGGGTGCTTGCTATACCGCATCGCCGAGAGGATGGCGCCCCCGACGAGAAAGATGACGGCATAGAGATTGATGAAGGGGCTGAATCGACGCACCCAGGTCCACTCAAATACGCGGCCGCCAAGGCGATGGGCTTCGACCAAGTCGTACTGGATTGGTGAGAGCCAAACCGCCACGCTGGCAACGGCCACCACCGCGACGAGCGCCGCAGTCAGCACGTGCGCCGTTCGGCGTTTCAGCATCAGGTAGACGGTGCCCTGCGCCAGTGGCGCCCCTCCAAGCAGGGCCCCGGTGATGTACCAGAGACGGAAGACGGGCTCGTGCCATCCGAGCAACGCGGTGAGCGACTCGGTCAGCGTGCCTGCGCCGTAGGCCCCCACCCCGATCGCCCACCACAACAGGTGCAGACGATCGGGATGCTGAGCGAAGCGGCGCCCGATCGCCACCGCGAATGGAATCGCGAGTGCCGTGGTGACGATCGGGAGGTAGTGAACAACCGCAGGACTCATGTCAGAACGCTCCGACGTTGATGCCCAGGGTGAACGTGCGGCCGCGCGCAGGGGCGAACTGGAAGTGCTCGCGATAATAGCGGTTGGTGAGATTCTCCACGGCCACATTCAGTGACAGGCGCTCGCGCCCCCGCAGGAGGCTGATGCCCGCACCAATCCGGTGGACCCTGAAGTCGCTGAGCGAGAGCAGATCCTGCGCAATCAGGAACGGGGACTCGAGCATGGCCTGCGCCACGCGGTTGACCGTGCCCTGTGTGCGCATCCCGTATTCCATCCACCAGCGTCCACCCAGGTCCGTGAAGCGGACATTGGCGACGATCTTTGACGGCGTGATGTTGTCGGCCGGTGTGTCTGTGAGCGAGGTGCCCGTCAGGGGGTTAATGCCCTTCGTAATCGTGCCACGCATGAACGCGGCCGACCCAGAGAGCGTCAGGACGCCGCGGTCAAAGACCAGGGGCGCATCGGCTGATAACTCCACACCTCTGATCCGCACGTCGGCGAAGTTGGTGGCCTGCGCGATGGGGCCAGTCGGTGTCGTGGCGACGAAGATGTCCTGCGCAATGAAGTCCTGATACTGATTCAGGAACGCATACGCGCCACCCGACAGGCGTCCTGCGCGAAATTTCGCACCCACGTCGAAGTTGTTCCCGATTTCCGGTTTCACCAGGACGTTCGGTGCGAGGCTCCCCACTGTGGCGGGGCCCGCGTACAACATCTCTTCGAGGTTGGGATGACGGTAGGTGCGGCCGAACCGGATGAACGGGCTGATGGCGCCGGTCGTGTTTCCCACCAGGCCGATGTCGCCGGTGAGCGCCTTTCGACTCAAGGAGGTGCCATCCACGTTGGGCAAGGTGGCCGGGTCGATCGCGGGCGTTGCGCCCGCGACCAGGGAATCAACCGAGTACCCTGGGGTGGCCTGGGTCTTCACGTCGTAAAAGTCGCCACGCAGACCGGCGATGAGCGAGACGTTCGGGTGGAGACGCCACTCGTCCTGGGCGAACAGGGCGATGTCGCGCAAGCTCGCGTCAGGCACGCGCACCGGATGCGCGATGCTGGCGGGGCCCAGTGTCATGGGCGAGGGGAAGACAGATGCCGCCGGACCACGTTGTCCCAACGCGACCTGGCCCACCAGGGACATTTGCGTGGTGGTGGTGCGCGAATCGCTGCTGTGATCTTCGTAGAACGAAGCGCCCGTCGTCATGAGGTGATTGGTGGCTGGCACCCAGACGGCCTGAAGATTGAGACCAGACGTCCACACGCGCTGCTCAGTCTCCGAAAGGATGTCGAGACGCATGACGTTGATTGGAAAGAACGTGACGGCCGTTGGTGCCGGGAACTGAACCGGCAGCGTGGTTTCCAGCAATCGCTCGGTCCGTTGGTAGTACGCGGTCATCGACAGGTTTGCAAGCCAAGGCGTAATGGCCTGCGCCTCGTACTTCGCCGATACCCGATCCAGCCGGCTGAAGGGCAACGACGTGGCGTTGAAGAAATAGGGCTGCGCAAAGTCTCCGAAGCCGATGTCCTCCATTCGACGCTGCTGATAGCGCAGCTTCAGGGTTCGGCGATCCGCCAGTCGGACCAGTGCCGACGCGTTCGCGAAGTATCCCTTGGCCTGGGAGTTGAGGACCTCGTTGCTCGTGCGCACGTAGGGGGCGTTGAAGGGATCGGGAAACGCGCCAAACGTAAACCCGAAATTATCGTCGACCGTATCCGCGCGATGAAGCTGTCCGCTGGCGAAGAGCGGGCGTGTGTCCTCACTCGTCAACTCGCCGGCTCGATAATTGTCGAATCGCTCGGCTCCGCCCTGCACACGAATCGCGTATCGCGGGGCCGTGACACCAAACGTCAAGGTGCCGCGGCGGCCGTGTTCGTTCGAACTGTAGAAGCTGTTGACGCCGTACTGAAACTGGCGCGTGTCCGAGAATGACGGCTCATTGGTGATGATGTTGATCGTGCCCGCCAGAGCGTCCGAGCCGTACATCAAGGTGCCGGCGCCGTTCACCACTTCCACCCGCGTGATGGCGTCGGGCGAGATAAGGCCGACTTCCGCGCCCGTGCGGTCCGTGGCCTGCCGCGCGGTATTGAGACGTTCGCCGTCAACCAGTACGAGCATGCGCGTCGAATCCAACCCGCGCAGACGGGGTCGCACCCCGAACGGACCGTTTCCGACCTGCGTCACGTTTGCCAGTGAGGCCAACGCATCACCTGTGGACAGGGGATTGGTCTGTTCGAGCGCGGCGCCAGAGAGGATTTCCACGTGGAGTGGAATCTGGCGGATCTCACGCGTGGTTCGAGTCGCCGTCACGCTGACTTCGGCGCTCAGGACACCAATCTCAAGCTGGACGGGCAGGTCGATGTGCTGTTCAGCCTGCCGCACGACAACCGTGCGCGCGGCTTCGGAAAAACCTCGCCGAGTGACCAACACCAGGAACGTGCCCGTCTCTGGCGCGTCGAAGGTATACCTGCCATCCGCGCCTGTCGTGATCGTTCGTTCGCGGCCGGTGGCCACGTCGCGCAGAATGACCGTGGCCCCGGGCAGCACGGCCCCGGTGACGTCCGTGACCTTGCCGGTCACTGTGGCCGCCCAGGCCGACGTGGCGGCCAGTACCATCGCCAAACACACTGCTCCAAAAAATATTCGCGTACGCATAACACTCCTCAGTTCTATCGAGAATCGGAAATCGAGAATCTGAAATCGGATACCTGAAATCAGGTAGCGAGCATCGAGAATCAGGAGTGCGGTGGTGGGCGGGGAGCTTGGAGGAGGAATGACCCGGGAGGAAGGACACCGGCAAACGCCGGGACGTCCACGGGGGACAGACGCCGCATCGAGAGGGACGCGCGGCGTCGAATATCGACAAGTGTCAGCAGCACGACCACGCCCAGCGCGGTCAGGCTGGTCACGGTCTGCACGAGCGTGGTCGTGACTTCGGGAAGCGCGGGTGTGGCGACCGTGAAATCGCGGGCCACGGCTGGCCCGTGCAGGAGTGCCGCCAGCAACCAGATGGCGACGGCCTGGCGTCCCCGGAACATGGATGCACCGCGACGCCGCAAGGATCCCAACGCGGCAATCAGACCGCCCGCAAACACCCAGCGAGCCACCAGCGCCAGGTCCACCAGTTCGCCCTGCCAGACCTGACTCGCCAGGAGCCAGATGTGAAAGAGCGCCACCAGCGCGCTGATCAGGGTCAGAGTCTTGCGGACCATTTGACTTACTCTAGTGCAAGCACCGGGCCAGTGCGGCGATGTCCGAAAACACTGAGCAAATCTTACGATTCTGAGACTTTCCCACTCGGCATCTACGAAGAGTGCGGAATTTTTACCAGTCTCGGACGGGCCTGAGGTTGGTGCGTCCTCAGACCCGCCCGCGATCGTTCCGGCGTGGTCGCCGAGTCATCTAATCAACGCTCGCCGCCACCTCGTCCGCCGTCGCGTCCACCACGGCTCTTCAGTTTTTCGAGCTGCTCAGGTGTCAGCAACGCTTCCACATCGAGCTTGACCTGTTCGTGGATGGCCTTGACCTGCGCCCGCTGCTCCTCGGTCAGATCCAATCCGCGAAGCGCGCCGGGTCCGCCACCACGTCGGCCTGGCCCGCCCCCGCGCATCGCACCGCCGAAGCCACCCGCGCGACCGTGCGCCTGACCGAGCCTCTGCCCCTGTGGGAAGGCCGGCCGTTGCCCAAGGCCCTGTCTGAGCCCCCGGCCTTGCGGCCCGCGCTGTTGGAGCTGGGCCACTCCCGGCCGCTGCTGGTCGTCAGCGCCAGGCGTGCCCGCGTTCGCCTGCGGTCCCTGCGCCTGAGTCACCACGGCGGCTCCCGCGACGACCAATGCTGCGATTCCTACAATCGTTCCTGTGCGTGTCATAACAGACTCCCTTCACGGCCGGGGTGTGCGAATCGTCCGTTCTGTGAAGTGAGACTCCACGGACGTTGAATTTATTCCTGCAATGAGGCAATGAGGCAATGGACTAGGATAGGCCCGGGAGATTCCAGTCATGTCCATTCGCCGCCTCGCCCCTGCTGTCGTCGGTCTACTGTTCGTTATTGGAGGGATCAACCTTCGAGGGACCAACGGTTCGACCTTGCCGTTGCCTGCCCAGGCCCCGCAGGCGTCGTCCGCTTCGTCCGGTCCGCGCCTGATGACCGTGAAAGATACGCAGAGTTTCGTGAGCGTCGGCAGTCCTGCCGTGTCGCCCGACGGCCAGTGGCTGTTGTACACACGGTCGGTGCGCGATTGGGACGATGCTCAATTGAGGACGCGGACCCACATCTGGCGCGTACGACTTGACGGTACTGACGCGCGCCAACTGACATTCGGCACCGACAACACGACGTCCCCCGCCTGGTTTCCTGATGGCAAACGGTTCGCATTTGTGTCGGCGAGAGCCACGCAGACGGGCGCATCGGCGTCGGCTGACGATGAGGGCGGTGGCAGTCAGGTCTTCGTGATGTACACCGATGGCGGAGAGGCGTGGCCGTCAACGAAACATGACGGAGGCGTCTCCGGATTCGAGATTTCGCCTGACGGCAGCACACTGCTGCTGACCGCCCGTGATCCCCTCTCAGCGGACGAGCGACGTCGCCGCAAGGATCGGGATGATGCGGAAGTGGTGGATGAGGTGTTCCGTTGGACCCATCTCTGGCTCTTGGATGTGGCGTCTGGCGAAGAAAAGCGACTGACCGACGGGGCGTTGGTGGTCAGCGACCCTCAGTGGTCTCCCGATGGAAAGACCATTGCCTACGTCACGAGGCCGACCACCAAGATCGACGACTCGGCGTGGTCTGACGTCTGGGTGACGGACCTGGATGGAAACGCCAGGAAGTTCTTTGAGAATCCAGGCCCCGACTCGGCTCCGCGCTGGTCGCCGGACGGCAGCACGCTGGCGGTTGTTTCCAAGCCTCAGTCGGGCAACACGCAGTGGTACAGCAAATTGCACTTGTTCCCGGCCGCCGGTGGCGCACCGAAGGTGCTGCTGAACGACTTTGACCTTGATTTCGGCCAGCCGATTTGGGCACCCGACGGTCGCATCGTGTACTGGTCCACAGGGCAGGGCACCAAAGTCAACCTGTTCGGCGTGGACGTGACGACCAGGGAACTGACCACGACTCGTGCGCCGATGGCGGGTGTGAACGGCTCCTGGCAACTGTCGAAGGACGGCATGACCTGGGTGTTCTCGCACAACACCGGTGCCCTGTCGTCCGACCTGTGGGCCGCGCGACGGCAAGGTGATGGCTACGCCACACCTGTGCGGTTGACTCACGCAAACCAGTGGCTGGAACAGGAACAGGTACAGCTGGGTGCCGTGGAGACCATTCGTTGGACCAACTCCGATGGTGGCGCCATCGAGGGGGTGCTGACGCGCCCGGTGGGATATCGCGCCGGCACCCGATACCCGCTCATCGTCAATCCCCATGGCGGCCCGAGCAGTGCGTCGATGGAGTCGTTCAGTTCCACCAATCAGGTGTTGGCCGCGAACGGGTTTTTGGTGCTGCAGATCAACTTCCGCGGCAGCAGTGGCTACGGCCAGACACATCTCAACGCCAATCAGAACACCTGGGGGATGGGTGACTACGACGACATCATGAAAGGCGTCGACTACGTGATTGCACAGGGCTGGGCCGATCCGGATCGGATGGTGGCGTATGGCTGGAGCTACGGCGGCTACATGACGTTCTGGATGTCGACGCAGACGGATCGCTTCAAATTGATTTCGCCGGGCGCAGGGTTGACCAATCTGTATTCGATGTATTCCACGACAGACATCCCAGGCTACCTGGGATGGTTCTTCGGGACGCCGTGGGACAACGAGGACCTGTATCGGCGCCTCTCACCCATTCGCCACGTGAAGAACGTGACCTCGAAGATGCTCATCATGCACGGTGCTGCCGATGCGCGTGTGCCGACCACGCAGGCCGTCGAGTTCTACAAGGCACTCAAGGACTTGGGCAAGGACGTCACGTTCATCCGCTATCCGCGGCAAGGCCACGGTATCGCCGAGACGCGGCTCGCGATGGATCGTTTGCGGCGGTATGTGTGTGCATTCACCGACGCGGTCGGTCTGGTCTCCACGACGGAGAAGTGCGAGGGCGGCGTGCCGGCCGCCGGTCAAGGCGGTGCAGGACTCGTGGACGTTGACCTCCCTTGGAGCGCGCCGTCGACGGCGTCGTTGGCTGGCGAGTCATTTGACCGCGGCGTGTTCGTGTCTCCTGGGCTCGGCCACTAGCGCTTGTCGGCGATCAGGTGCGCCGCATCGGCTGGCGTGATCCGTTGACCGGCCAGTTCCAGCGCTCGCGCGAGCACCGGGTCGCGTCCGGCGGCCAGGTCGTCCTGGGTCGGCAGGATCAGTTCGTCCGGCGTGACACCCCGATGTTCAAGACTCTCACCATTCTTCATGAGGATGTCCGCATTGGTGACCGCCACGGCGTAGGGCAGGAGCACACGGTCGCCTTGCGCAAACGAAAACAGTCGCCCTTCTCTGACAACGCCTGCCGTCTGGTCGCCAAGCACGATGCCCCGCTCGTCGAGCTGGATGACCCGTGCGAACAGTTCTGCCGACGAACCAGAGCCGCTGTCGACCAAGACAATGATGTTGCCGCTGAACGCGTTCTTGCCTCGACTCCGGGCCGTCAATAGCGACGTGCCCGTTCGGCTCACCTGTGTGCCGATGATCGACAGGTCCTGGAACACGCTGCCCACCAGCCGCTGCAGCACTTCAAGCAGGCCGCCTGGATTGCCCCTGAGATCGAGGATGAGCGTGTCGTGCTGTCGGGCTCTGGCGATGAGGCGGTCGATTTCCATGACCTCCGCAAAGAAGCTCGGCATCTTCCAGATCATCACGGAACCAAGCTCGATGGAACGCTGTCGGGTCGGCCACTTGGCCGCATCCCATTCCCGCGTCAAATCGCTAAGCTGAAGTGCCGTCCCAGGGCCGCCGACCACACGACGCGCCTGGGTATTGGTGACGCGGGCCATGACGCGCTCGGATCGGATCTCGCCTGACGCTGTCTCCACCACGACATCGGTGCCGACCAGTGGCGCGAGGCGGGTCAGCACATATTGCATGCGTCCGAAGCTCTCCCGCGTGACGTCGTTACCGTTGAGACTGACGATGCGGTCGCCCGCGCGAAGCTTTGTCGCCGCATCCGTTCCTGGGCGCATACGAAGGATGAAGGGGTCGTTGCCGATCATGCCGACGTCATAGCCGTAGTCGACGGTCGAGGCCCAGGGGGGCGGCTGAAAGTTCGTGTGCGAATCACCGAGGCCGTCGAGAAATGCCGCAATCACCCCCAGGCCGTTGCTGAAGGAGGTGGCCGACGTCAGGCGCGTCTGAAACTGCTGATAGCGGTTCGTCCAATCCAGGCCCTGGAAGTTCGGATCGTCGTAGTAGGTTCTGACGGTGTTGTAGGCGTCTTTCAGCATGGAACGAAGCCGCATCGCTTCGTCCCAGTTGACCCCGCCAGTCGTGTCGGCCCCACCGGCAGCGATCGACCGTCCTGTCAGGAGCGCGACTGTCAGCAGCAGGCCGCATCCGACGAGTCTCGACGGCCCACGTTGCATAATCCGCGGACACCATCACCGAACTCTCAGGAATACAGTACCGCTACTCGCTACCAGTATCAGCTCCTCTTCTGCCCCGTCACCTGTGGAGGGTCTGGCTCCCCGGGCCAATTAGGCTTAAGCTTCATCCATTGGTCACTCTCGGAGAGAAGGACGTCGATGACACACATGCAGAAACTCGTGATTCCCGCGCTTGCGTTGGCGCTGTTACCGACCGGCGCGGAGGCACAGATCAATGCGGGCGAACAGGCACCAGAGGCGAGTCTGCCGTTTGAGATGACTCAGGTTGCCACCTTCAACTTGCCATGGCGCATCGCGTTCCTGCCCGATGGGCGCATGTTGATCACGGAGAAGGTCGGTCCCGTCTGGGTGGTGACGCAGGACGGCAAGAAGATGCCCGTCGCAAATGTGCCTGACGCGGAGGTTCGGGGCCAGGGCGGGATGCTCGGCGTATTTCTCTCGCCCCACTACGCCACGGACCACAACGTCTACCTCACCTACGCGGAGCCCGGCGAGGGTGGGTCGAGCCTGGCCATGGCCCGGGCCCGGCTGTCGATCGGTCCGGGCTCGGCGAGCCTGGACGGGCTCGAGGTCTTGTGGCGCGAGATGCCCAGGGGGCAAGGGGGCCAGTTCGGCGCCGCCATCGCCTTTTCGCCCGATGGCCAGTATCTCTTTCTGGCGGTCGGTGAGCGGCAACGCATGACGCCGGCCCAGGATCCCGATTCGGCACTGGGCAAGATCCTGCGCCTGACGCTGGACGGTAAGCCCGCGCCCGGGAATCCGATGGCCGGCAAGACCGGGGCGGCCAGTGCGACGCTCATCAACCCACCCCGTGACACGGAACTTGCCAAGACCGCGCCCGTGATCAGCACCTACACCTTCCCGGGACCGAACCTGGCGCCATCCGAGACCTGGACCAGTGGGCATCGGACGCCATATGGCCTGACGTTCGCGCCCGACGGACGGCTGTGGGAACTCGAGCACGGCCCGAGGGGCGGCGACGAACTGAACCTCATCGAGCCTGGGAAGAATTACGGATGGCCGCTGGTCTCGTACGCCACCAACTACAACCGCGTTCCGATTCCGAGTCCGGATACGCGTCCTGACCTGGCCAAACCCGTCATCTACTGGACGCCCGTCATCGCGCCGGGCAACATGACGTTCTACACGGGCAAGATGTTTCCGCAGTGGGAGGGCTCCGCCCTGATCAGCGGCCTGGCGACCCAGTCGATCAGCCGCATCACGTTTGATGGCAAGGGCGGCGCGACGCCTGCCGAGCGCTGGCGGGTGGACCACCGCGTGCGCGATGTGGCGGTCGGACCCGACGGCGCCGTGTGGATCATCGAGGACGCCAAAGAAGGCGGGTTGTTCAGGCTGACGCCGAAGATTCGCCCGTAGACCAGCCCTTGACCGTCGACGAGCGACTGGTCGTGTCAGGTGCGTGGCTTGCGAATGATCTGGGGATCGGACTCGATCCCGAGATGAACCAGGCGTCTCTCTCCCTCGAGAACCTTAAAGTCGTCGCCGTCAATGTGGACCAACCGGAAGTCCACCGCGCCCCAGCCAGACGTGGTCGTTGACTCGTACTCAGCGGCCGTCCGGGCCACAAACGCTTGCCCCTCTTCCAGCGTCTGGAACAGCTCGATCTCTTTGATCAGCGTGAGCCGGCCGCGCGAAATGTGGACCTCGATGAACGCGAACTGCGGGCTGCCGACCATGCGGCGCGATCATGCCACAGTTGTCCCATCGCGAGCGATGAGTTGAGGGCACTCCTGAGAACAATGAGAATCATGAGGGCTCGCGTGATTGGGCACGTCGGTGCCGACCTCACTTGAGCCCGCCGTCCAACTCCAGATACACACGGCGGATGGCCGTGGGGCCCTGACTCGATCGGAGCGTCCACGTCTCCAGGTCCCCGAACTGGGCCTGCGTCATGGCGTCGGCCACTGGAACGCCGGCCATGTGCAACCGCCGGCCTTCGGCGATCACCTGAACCAGCGCCTGGCGCGCGGTCTCGAGTTCTTCGCGAAGGACGACGGGTGACTCGACAAATCCGTGGCCGGGCACGTAGGTCGTCACGTCCATCGCCTGGGCCCGTTCGATCGTCGTGACCCATTCGGATGGATACGCCGAACGCATCGCGGGGAAGATCCGATTGAGATAGGCCTCGCTCATGAAGAGCACCTTCTCTTTCGGCAGATAGACGCTTAGATCGCCACCGGTATGCGCACGGCCGAGGAAAAGAATCTGAATCTCCGTCCCGCTTAGCGTGACGGTGGTCTGTCGTTCCACCGGCGTGATCTTGGACACGGCGGCTGGCGAGCTATCGGCCCGGCTCGCGGCCGCATCGAGAAGGGCCTTCGATGTCGGGTGGGCGTAGTAGGTGACATCAGCGGGAAACGCCCTGTTGCCCGCCGTGTGGTCGCCGTGGTCGGAGCCGATGACGACGTGCTTGATGGGCTGCGACGTGATCGTGGCGATTTCGTCGATCATCCGTTGCGTCTCGGCCACGCTGCCCTGGCCGTCGGCCACGAGCACGCCGACATCGCTCACGACGAACAGGCTCACGGTCGTGAACGTTTCCGCACCGGCCGACCGGAGTTGCTCGTAGGAGTACACGCCCTCGGCCAGCGTCTGGATTCTGGGGAAGTCGGTTTCGGAGAGTCCACGTTTCACCGGGTCGCCCGTGCGGACCACCTGCGCGGCAGCAACGGCCGAGACCAGAAGGATGAGAGTGGGAAGGAGTCGCCTGCGCATGGCGAGAGCTTACAACGGACGAGTTGGTTCGGAGCCGGTTCGCAGCATCACTCGCACCGGGGCACGGGACGCCGTATAATCCCGGCACCCCAAATGTTTCCGTGCTTCGGACACTGACCGGGGCCTGCCGTCGGGCCTAGCGGAACGGCTCTGTCGAAAGTTTTTCGAAAGGAAGCGTAGAGATGAAGCGTTCGATTGTCGTGTGTGTCGCCCTTGTTGCCGCCGTCAGCCTGACGGCATCTGAGCCCGTCACCCCACAGGCGACCGATCGCCTCAACCCGGTCATTGCGCTCCAGGAACAGGGCCTGCCCGTGTTCGGCATCACGCATCCCCCGATTGTGGCGAGACAGCCGGGAGGCAGAGGGAGGGGAGGCCGAGGCGGCGGACGCGGTGCAGCCGCAGGTGAGGCCACAGGCACGGCGGGCGCGACCGTGGGTGCGGCGACACCGGCGCCCCCAATCGTGCTGAGCGATGTGGCGAAGGAAACGGTCGCCTACGACAGAGCCGACTTTCTCTACACGTCGGGCACCTCCGAGACGTTTCTTGAGTATCTGAAAGAGATCAAGAAGGCCGGCGGCTCGATGCGCACGCATCCGTTCAGCGCCAAGATCGGTATCTGGCACAGCAACCAGGAGCGAGTGAACGCCGCGATCGTGAGTCAGCTCAACGCCGGTCATGTGAACGTGTCGATGGAAGCCGTCGAGTCGGCGCAGGAGGTGCGCGACGTCATCAAGGCCATGCGTCTGACGTCGGCTGGAGGCACTCGCCCGGAGACGGGACTGGAGAACGCCGCCGCCTACTGGGGACTGAGCGTCGACCATTACAAACAGAAAGCCGACGTCTGGCCGATCAACAAGAACGGCGAGTTGATGATCAGCGTGATTGTCGAGAGCATCGAAGGGGTGGCCAACGTGAGGGAAATAGCGGCCGAGCCCGGTGTCTCTCAGATGTTCGCCGGCTACGGAACGCTGGGGCAAGTGTTCCGCGACGATCCTGAAGGACGCGAGAAGGCCACCGCCCAGATTCTCGCTGCGTGCAAGGAGTTCAACGTGCCGTGTGGTTTTCCTGCCAATAATCCGGCCGAGATGGAACAGCGCATGAAGGAAGGCTGGGCCGTGTTCATCATGCAGCGTCGAAATGAAGACGGCTTTGGCGCCGTGGAAACCGGACGGAAGCTCGGCGGGCGGTAGCACGGGCCACCAATCACGCCCAGATCCTCGCCTGGGCTACGGCCGGACTGTGAGCGGACCAAACTCCGCCCGGGTCCGACCCGGCCATGCGTCCGCAAACGTCAATCCAGACAACTGCGTGAGCACGTCGATTCGGAGTGGCGGCAGGCCCATTTGAAACACGATGCCCGGACGACTGAAGTCGTCGACGGTGACCTGTCCATCGGGAGCCCCAAACGCTTCCAGGGCCTTGACCGACGATCAAGAACCGGACCTTATGGTCGATAAACGCACGCAGTAGATCGAGGAAGTCCTGATTCATCGGGGAACTTTCCGCAGAGCCGATACTGGGCTTCGCTGAGCTTCCACACTTGCAGCACTCGCTGCGCCACGGGCAACGCCAACCAGTACGCCGGGTCGTCGCGGTCGTGCGCCGCCAGCGTACGATACACGCGCACCTGCATCCGGGCTCGACGTTCCTCGGCTGCGATCATGACGCCATTATCTCCGGCCAGCGGCCTCGACGTCCTGCGTCGGGCCAGGGATATCCGGCCAGACGCCAGACGGGCAGGATGAATCGTCATGTGGGTGGGCGCGGTCAGCCTCACGGGGCAGTCGTGGCAAGATGGAGCCCATGCTGCGGACACTGGCGCCGTGAACAGGCGCACGATCCTCTTCGCGCTGCTGTACGCCAGTGAAGGCGCGCCATTGGATTTATCTGGTGGGCCCTCCCGACGCTGCTCAGGTCGGCCGACGTGCCCCTTGAACAGATTACGTCGCTCTCGGCGGTGCTGCTGTTGCCGTGGGTGGGCAAGTTCCTGTGGGCGCCTGTTCTGGACCTGCTCCGTGGCCCTCGATGGGGATATCGGGCCTGGATCCTGGCCATGCAGACGGTCATGGCGTTGTCGCTGGTACCGCTTGTCTGGCTCGACCCGGTGGAGTCCTTCGGCGTATGGAAACTCCTGCTGCTGGTGCACGCCATTTCGGCGGCGACCCAGGACGTCGCGATCGACGCTCTGGCCATTGGCGCGGTGCCGGCCGACGAGCGTGGCCGGCTCAATGGCGCGATGCAGGCCGGCATGCTGGTGGGCCGCAGTGTGTTCGGCGGAGGTGTGCTCCTCGTCGCGTCATGGTGGGGTCGCCCATGGGTCATCGGCGCCCTCATCGTGTGGATTCTGGCAGCGCTCGGGGCGGCGGCAATGTTGCGGGAGGCCGAACCGCCACCGGCCGTGAGCGACGCGGGAGAGGGCGCGGGGTCGTTCGGTGGAGCCTTGGTTGCCATGATGCGTCTTCGAAGCACCTGGATCGGTCTGACGTTTGCGCTGCTCTCGGCGGCCGCGTTTGAGGCGACCGGCCAGCTGGCCGGTCCCTTCCTGGTGGATCGTGGTGTGACGACTCAGACGATTGGTCTCTTCTTCGGCCTGTGGGTGGTGGGCGCGATGCTTGTCGGCGGGCTTGCCGGCGGAGCTATCTCGGACCGCCGGGGACGCCGGACCACCGCGGCCGCCTCGCTGGCGGGTTTCGTGTCCGTGATGGTGTTGCTGGCGTTGATCGATCTGGGCGGCACCGCGGACGCCACCGTCCTGATGGCCCGGCTGACCGTCATGTATGGATGTGTCGGAGCCTTCACCGTGGTGTCGTACGCGATTTTCATGGACTTGACCACTCCCCGGCTCGGCGCCACGCAGTTCAGCGCGTTCATGGCCGCCACCAACGGCTGCGAGTCCTGGTCGGTGTGGTCCGGCGGCCGGCTGGCGGCGGGATACGGCTACCCGACCGCGTTCCTGGTCATGAGCGCGGTCTCGTTGTGTGGACTGCCGCTGTTGCGATTGATGCGCCGGACCCCATCCAACGTCCAGCACTGACCCCGCCTTGGGACTGGCCCGGCGGCGGATGCCACCAGTGCCGCACTCGTGTTGCGGGGGTACCGGTCGATAGACTACGCTGCGCGTGGGCACTCCCACGACTGAGCGTCGATTTCAAACAATGATTGCGATTCTGCAACTCCTCGCGATTCTCGGTCTTGGCTATCTGGGGACCCACTTCTTCGCCGAACGGTTTCGGGCCCGTTTTCATGTGGTGACCGGCGTCGAGTTCGTCGTCCTCGGCGTGCTCGTTGGTCCTCATGTCACCGATGTGATGACGCCCGAAGTGCTCACCCAACTTGGTCCTGTCACGAGTCTGGCGATCGGCGCCGTTGGCCTGACTCTCGGGTTGGAGTTTCGCTTTGCCACGGTGTTTCGGGCGAAACAAGAGGCGTGGGAACTCTCGTTCTTCGGCGTGTTGACCACCGCTCTCATCGTGGGCGGTTTCGCAACGGCCTGGGCCTGGATGACGCTGTCGCCCGACATGTTCCTGGCCGCCCTCCCGGCCGCCGTCGCACTGGGGGGGATCGCGGCGGTGTCGGCGCCCGAACCCATTGCCACCGTGCACCGCTCGATGGAGGGCCAAGTCGGCCTAGCCCGTACGCTGGAGTCGTCGGCCAGCTTCGATGAACTGTTGGCCACGCTGGCGTTCGGGCTGGTCTTCTGCTTTTTCCACGTGGGCCAGACCGCGGGCGTCCGGCCACTGACCGCCACCGAATGGGTGGCCGTAAGTCTCGGCCTTGGTGTCGTGCTGGGCATCCTGTTCTTCCTGTTCCTGGGCCGCGAGAGCGACCCCGATCGCCAACTGCTGGCCCTCATCGGGATCATCCTCTTTTCAAGCGGATCGGCGTACTACCTCAATCTCTCGCCACTCCTGGTGAACCTGGTCCTCGGCGCGATGCTGGCCAACACGTCCCGGCACTCGACCGCGCTGCGCAAGGTGATGGGCACGATCGAACGTCCTATCACTGTGGTGATCCTCGTGCTCGCCGGTGCGGCCTGGAAGCTCGATGTCATGACCCATCCGATCGTGCTGGGCCTTGTGGTGATCGTACTGGTCGGCCGGCCGCTCGGGAAAGTCATCGGCGGCGCGATCAGCTTCCGGTACGGAGAGCCCAGTCCCCAGTTGACACCGTGGATGGGCCTGGGCACGCTGGCGCACGGAGGGCTGGCCATCGCCATGGCGGTCAACTTCCGGCAGGTCTACACGGGAATCGTCGCCGACGGCGTCTTCTCCGCGGTGCTGGTCTCAGTACTTGTCTGGGAGGTGCTGGCGCCTCCGCGCATCCGCCGCGCGCTGATTGATTCCGAGCCCGCCCTTGCGCCGCGCTCTCGGGTGAGCGTCTGATGCGCCGCATTGTCGTCCTCGCCATTCTGCTCGGACTGATGCGCCTGCTTCAGACGTTTCAGATCGGCACGGAAACGGCGTTCCACCCGCTCTCGCTGGCCACCTTCGGATTCGTGCTGATGGCGGCGTACACCCTCGGACAGGTCGCCACTGGCGTTCAGCTTCCCAAGATCACCGGCTATATCATCACCGGTCTCGTTTTTGGGCCTCAGGTCCTGAACGTCTTCTCGAGTGGAGTCGAGGCCGACTTGCGTGTCGTGAACGATCTTGCGATTGGACTCATCGCCCTGAGCGCCGGCGCCGAAATGCACATCGCGGGACTCAGGAAGATCGCGCGGTCCCTCTTCTGGATCGTGGCGGTGAAGGGCCTGCTCATCCTTGTCCTCGTCACGGCCACAGTCTTTGCGCTCTCGTCCTACCTGCCGTTCCTGTCCGGTCAGCCGACAGGACTCATTCTCTCGGTCGGCATGATTCTGGGTGTTCTCGCCATCGGCACGTCGCCGGCGGCGACCATCGCCGTGATCTCCGAAACGGGAGCGAAAGGGCGGCTCGCCGACACCACCCTCGGCGTCGCGGTCGCCAAAGACATCGTGATGGTGGTGCTGCTCGCACTGGCCATTGCCCTGACAAAGACCTTCTCGCCGGACGGCCACGGCTTCGAAGTGGCGATCCTTCGCGACCTGGCCCTCGAGTTGGGGCTCAGCCTGATCGCGGGCGCGCTCCTGGGTGGCCTGATCATTGCCTATATCAAGTACCTCGGCGGTGAACTGTGGCTGTTCGTCGTCGGCGTTGTGTTCGCGATCACGGCGACTGCCCAGCAGTTCCATCTCGAAGCCCTGCTCGTCTTCATCATCGCGGGCTTCGTGGTGCAGAACGTGTCCAAATTGGGGCACGACTTTATCCACCTGGTGGAAAAAGTGGCGCTGCCCGTCTACGTCGTCTTTTTCTCGGTGGCCGGCGCGGGCCTCGATCTCGCTGGGCTGCGCTCGGTCCTGCCCATCGCACTTGCGCTGGTCGCGGTTCGGCTGTTCGCGATCTACGCCGGCACGGGGCTCGCCACCAAGATCGCGGGGGAGCCTGACGCGGTCCGGAAGAATGCCTGGATGGCCTTCGTGGCGCAGGCTGGTGTCGTGATTGGCCTGTTGATCATCGTGGAGAACAATCTTCCGGGTCTTGGCTCGGAGATCCGGACCCTGGTGATGGGCACCGTGGCCATTCATCTCCTTTTGGGTCCCATCCTCTTTAAGTGGGCGCTCACGCGCGCGGGTGAAGTCGCGACCGCCGAATCCACGCTGGCCTCGGTCGAGATTCGCGGCGAAGCCGAACTGACGCGACTGCCGGCTGAAATTGAACAACCGATCGCGGCGCTGGAACGGCACCTCCGTCTGTCCGTGGCTCCGCTGACGACCGCGTGCGTCGAAGGGCCGATCGCCCTGGCCGGAGCCGTGGCCACCTGGCCGGACACGCCCGAGCGCTCGGCGTTGGATGTTCGGGTGTCGGCGTACTCCGTCAGGCCGCTCGACATCGCGCTGAATCGACTCTGGAGTCAGGCGCATCGCGCTGCGCTCGAGGTGCCGCGCCAGGTCAGCGTGCCTCTGGAAGACCATTGGTATCGACCGACCGCGACTGATTCCTGGCTTGATCGCTGGCTCAAGGTCGGCCGTCGCGTGCGTCGTACGCTCGGCCGTCTCTCGGGAGGCAAGTCGGCCTTGTATCGAGTGGCCCCAATCCGCCACATGGCGCTGTACCACATCGATGGCGCGTTGACCGAGGACCTGGTGCCAGTCCTCGCACTCATCTCCGCCCAACCTGCCCTGGCCCTGCAGGAAGGGCTGGGAATGATGGTTCCGGTTCGCGGGGAGGACGACGAGGAAGATGACGCGGATGAAGGGCGTGCCGCGCCGCGGCGGCTCTCGCAGGACGAGGCCGCGAGCCTGCTCGACAAGGCGGTGAGTGGACGTTTCGCGACCATGCGCGAAGAGCTGTGCCGTGTGGGCACGGTGGGGCTCCCCGCCTGGAAGCGCCGCCCCTCCGCCCTGCATGAGCGAGCCAGGCACGCACGCCAGCGAACCAGCGAGAAGATCGATGCCTGGCAGGTCTACGCCAGATCAGTCGTCGACTACCAGCGCCGGCTGGACGCATCCGGGGACCTTCGCGATGGATTTGGTGCGGATGCCCGTGTGTTCATCAAACACCTGAACGCGCGTTTCGACGCGACGATCGCCGCGCCTGTCGAACGGGCGAGTGCCGTACTGGCCTCGGCACGTGAACGCGTCAAGAGCGCGCACGAAATGGATGCGGAGGCCGTCGAGGCCCTTCTCACGGAAATCGGCGAAGAGGTCTCGCAAGGCCTGCGCCGCCGGACGCTGGCGACACTACGCCGAGGGCTTGACACGCAGCCGATCGATCGGGAACTGACGGCGTTCGCGCGAACCGTGGATGTTCGTCTCGAGCACCTCCCCGGGAGCTTTCGGGTCGTGGACCCGTCGCAGCTGCCTCATCCGGAAGAACCGTGGCGGAGCTATCCGGATATCACCGACCACCAGTTCCAACTGATCGCGACCGGCGCCGTTGAGCGGACCATCCAGCCCACCCTGGCCGTTGTTCGAAAGCAGGCGCAGGCCGCGCTTGAGCACGCCGAAGAGGTCGTGAATGAGTTGAGGCAGGCGCTTGAGCGCAGATTTGATGCCGCCATCGACGC
Organism: Acidobacteriota bacterium; assembly: GCA_013203475.1. Classification (GTDB taxonomy): domain Bacteria; phylum Acidobacteriota; class Vicinamibacteria; order Vicinamibacterales; family SCN-69-37; genus SYFT01. The sequence goes on along the minus strand of JABMNV010000096.1, from coordinate 3,316 downwards.
GGTCATCGAAGAGGGTGACGGGAACGCACCACGGCCTCGCCATGCGGACCCCGTCAGCAGATCGATCGAGATCGCCGAGTCGGCGCTTGAGTCTGCGCAGGCCCGGCTCTCGACATTGAGCGAACGGACCCGTGAGGCGCGCGAGAAGATCGCGACGACTTTGCGAGAGGACTTCGAGGCGCTCGTGACACGGCTGGACAGCCAGTTGGCGAGCGCCGGACGGCTGGAGGCGCGGTTTCAGGCAGGGCGGGCCATGCTGGAGCGTCAGGGGACGGCCGCGATACGCCTCTTCGTCAGGCGGCTGCGGAGGGACGGGCGCGCGCTGCTTGAGCGCTTCGGCCTGGTCCGCAACGACGAGCGGGAGGACCGCGATGTGCACTTTCGTCCGGCGGGGCGGGCCGGCTCTGATCGTGCAGTGCTCTTCGACATCCTGTTCAACGAGACGACGCTCTCGGGAAAAATCTTCGACGGCGCGTTGATTCTGAGCATTCTGGCCAGCATCGTCGTCCTGATGCTCGAGTCGGTGGAACCGTTCCGCCAGCAGCATGGAACGTCGCTCTGGTTGCTGGAATGGTTCTTCACCCTGCTGTTCACCGCGGAGTACGCGGCGCGCCTGTGGACGGTCGCGAGGCCGGCCAATTACGCGTTCAGCTTCTTCGGGCTCATCGACTTCGTGGCCGTGCTTCCAACCTATCTGAGCCTTCTGGTGCCGGGCGGGCAGTTTCTGATGGTGATTCGTGTCCTGCGGGTGGCCCGGGCGTTCCGGGTGTTGAAGTTGGCTCGGTATATGGGCGAAGCGCAGGCGCTGGTGGACGCGCTCAAGGCGAGTCAATACAAGATCACCGTCTTCCTTGTGTATGTGCTGAGCGTGGCGGTGGTGATGGGCTCCGCGATGTATCTCATCGAAGGCCCCGCGGCTGGCTTCACCAGCATTCCTCGCGGCGTCTACTGGAGCATCGTCACCCTGACCACCGTCGGCTTCGGCGACATCACCCCGCAAACGCCGTTGGGGCAAACGCTGGCGGCGTTGCTCATGATCATGGGCTACGGGATCATCGCGGTGCCCACGGGGATCATCACGGCGCAAATTGCCACAGCTCGCCCCAGGAGCGGCAACGCTCAGACGTGCGCCGCTTGCGGCGAAGAGGAGCTGGAATCGACGGCCGCGTTCTGCCGGACGTGCGGAACCAGGTTCACGTTGTAGAGGCCCGCGTATGCTGATCAACGAACTTCATGACCCGAACCCTCTCAGACGACGTGCGCCTCGTGATCGATACTCTGGGCTTTGTCATTCGAGCACACGCGGGTGCTGCGATCTTCGAGGTCGTGGAGGCCGTGCGGTTGGCGGCCAAGGACGCCCGCGACGCAGACTCGGCTGAACGGGGCGACGTCGCCCGCCAACGCCTCTCTGACATCGTCAGAAGCCTCGACGCCACAACCGCACTGGAAGTGGCCCGTGCCTTCACGTCGTACTTTCAGTTGGTGAACCTGGCCGAGGATGCTGAGCGGACGCGAGAACTCAGACGTCGGGAAGTCGAGGGTGGACCGGACACCGTTCGCGACTCCATTCACGGAGCCATGGCGACCGCTGTTGCCGCCGGCGCCACCCGTGAGGACGCGCTGCGGGCACTCGGGGAGGTGGCGCTGGGATTCGTCTTCACGGCTCATCCCACCGAAGCGCGCCGCCAGACGACCGAGCGGCTGTTGGCCGATGTGGCGCTGGTGCTCAGGCGTCGAGACCGCCACTCGCTCACGGGCCTCGAGGTCGCCGCGGTAGACCGCCGACTGCGCGCGGCGATCGAAGCGCTGTTTCAGCATGCCGCCGAACGAACCGAACGACCTGATGTGCTCGACGAAGTGCGGGCAGGCCTGTGGTACCTGCGACACGTGATGCTCGATGCCGTGCCACGGTTCCAACGGCGGCTGCACCACGTGTTCGAAGCACACTTCGGACCGATCGATCCGGTTGACCTGCCCGTGGCCGTCAGCTTCGGTTCATGGATGGGCGGCGACCGAGACGGCCACCCCTATGTCACGGCAGAGGTGACGGCTCGCACGCTTGAGCTCCACCGCGAGATCGTGCTGGACCGGTATGCACAAGATCTCGATGGCCTGATCGACCCACTGGCCGCGGCGGCGCATCGTTTGCCCGACCATGCGGACCTCGACGCCGCCCTGCGCCGGGCAGCCAGCATGGTGCCCGCTGTGGCCGACGTCGCCGCCGGGCGCAACCCACGTGAACCGATGCGGCGAATGCTGACGCTCATGCTGGGCCGAATTCACCGAACGCGTAGCGGTGCACCAGGCGCCTACGAAAACTCCCAGGAGTTCCTTGAGGACCTCATGGTCCTGCGGCAGGTCCTGCATCGCGCGCACGCCGTGGCTCTGCCAGACGACGCGCTGCTGAATCTGATTCATCGGGTGCGGTGTTTTGGTTTTCGTTTGGCGGCGCTCGACGTCCGCGAAGACAGCGGCGTCCATCGCGACGTGGTCGGCGAGTTGCTCGGTGACCCGGCGTACGGGTCGTGGTCGCCGGCCGACCGTCTGCGCGCCCTCGACGCGGTCACACTACCCGAGCCTGGCGGCCGGGCGCTCAGTCCCTTGGCGATCCGCCTGCTGGAGTTGTTCAGCGCCATTCGGACGCTCCAGGCCAGGTTCGGCGCACACGCGATCGGCACGTACATCATCTCGATGACCCAGAGCGCGGCGGATGTGATCGAGGTGCTCCGTCTGGCTGAACTTCACGGGATCGACGACTCGCTCGACATCGTGCCTCTCCTCGAGACCCCGGACGACCTCGCCAATGCCGGGCCCACGCTCGAGGCGCTGTTCACCGACCATCGATATGCGAGCCACCTCGCACGTCGCGGTCGGACACAGGAATTATTGGTCGGGTACTCGGATTCGATGAAGCAGGGCGGGATGTTCAGCAGTCGCGTTCGCGTGGCCGAGGCGCAACGCGCGGCGGCGGCCGTGTGCCGCCGACACAACGTCCGGCTGCGCGTCTTCCACGGCCGCGGCGGGGTCGGTCAGTCGCGGTGGGGGACCCACACACCGCGCCATCCTGGCGCTGCCGGCCGAGGCCTTCGACGGCGAAACGCGCATCACCGAGCAGGGAGAAATGCGGGCGCACAATTTTGCCAACTCCGACCTGGCGGTGCGTTATCTCGAACAATCGGTCGGCGCGGCGATGCAGATGCGGTGGGAGGGCGGGCAGCCGCAGCCACGGAGCGCCTCGGCAGAAGCAGAAGCAGAAGCAGAAGCAGAAGCAGAAGCAGAAGCAGAAGCCGAGGTCATGGATCAACTGGCTGTGTCC
>JABMNV010000095.1 GCA_013203475.1 Acidobacteriota bacterium | reverse complement strand
GGATTGAAACACCGCAAACTGCGCGTTCGCCCTCCACAACGAAGTCGCGCCCCCCCGGGGGCGCGTGGATTGAAACATCGCATCGAGCACGGCCAGCTTGCGGTCCACGTCGCGCCCCCCCGGGGGCGCGTGGATTGAAACGCCTTGTACTCCGGGTCCATCTCGTCGCGGGGCGGGTGTTGGCTGGCTCAGTGAAGAGAGTAGCTGGCTCGGCATGATCCGCGACCGCAATCTCGCCAACGAACCGCTGGCCCACATCATGTCGTCATATGTCCCGGCCTTTGTCGAACTGCGCGCGCGACTTCGTCAGTCGTCGAATGCCACGACGACGTGGACACCTCGGTACACCACGTCTTTCGACGTGCCATCCGGTAGCGTGATCCGGAACGCGCGGTCGCTCCCCACCTCGGCGGCTCCGTCCGGCGCGCCCGGCTCGAGTGTGACGGTCCGGGCCTGCTCGTTCCATGTCATCTGGACCCAGCTGCCGCGATTCGCCAAGTACTCCTGGCTTGAGCCGTCATCGTCATACAGCGTGAACTGGCCGTTGGCGCCAGGGTAGACGCGCAGCGTCATGGGCGCGGTGACAGGCTCGCCGGTGTACTGCCGAACAGGATCAAACGGAACGATCGCGCCCGCGCGCACATAGATGGGCATGGTTGCCAGGTCGACCGGGCGGGACACGGTGCGGCCGCCCGCCACGCGCTCGTTGGTCCACCAGTCGTACCAGTCTCCGGCAGGCAGATAGACGTCGCGCGTGGTCGCACCCTTCGTGAACACCGGCGCCACAAGCAGGTCGCGGCCCCAGAGATACTCGGTGCCGATGCCCCGCGCACGGACATCATCAGGATAGTGAAGCCACAGGGCGCGCATGAGCGGCAGGCCCAGGTCACGGGCCTCGCGCGCGAGTGTGTAGGTATAGGGCATGAGCTGGTAGCGCAGCTCGGAGTACTTCCTGGCGACGGGTTCGATGGCCGGATTGTTCAGTTCTGACGGCAGGATGTTGCGGCGGTCACCGGGCGGCGGTGCGGTGTTGGCGTTGCCGAACTCGAGCGGCCCGAAATCGCTCAACCCCCAGCCCCATGGCAATCGCGTGTGCCACACCCGGCCGTGCGATCGGAACGATCCAGAGAACGCGGCAAACTGAAACCAGCGCGCGTAGAGTTCTCCAGTCAGCTCGTTGTTCGGGTAGAAGCCGCCGATGTCCGATCCCCAGTACGGTCCGATGCTCAGTGAGTAGTTGAGTCCAACGGCGATCTGCGCCTCGAGCGTTTTCCAGGACGTCTCGGTGTCGCCCGACCAGACCCATCCACCCCACTGGGCGATGCCAGGGAAACCATTGCGCTGCAAACTCCACGGCCGTTGGTTCGGCGTCGTCGACAAATGCCCCTGATAGTAGAGCTTGAAGCGCGCAAGACGTTCGAACAGATTGAACCAGTCGCCTTCATCCGGCCAGAACGCGTCGATGCCCGCCTTGACCAGTGGGACGTGCTCCTGCCAGTAGCTCGCGATATTGTCGTCATTGATCGTCGGCAGCTTGTCGCGGTCCCAGGGCACCATGTGCACGACGACCTTGACGTTGCGCTCGTGCATGTCGGCCAGCACGTCAGTCGGGTCGCGCGTGAAGACCTCCGGGTTGAAATCGAACGACGGCTGCAGCGTATTCCATCCCTGCGGCGCAAAACCGGTCCCCAAATAAATGACCGCATCAAGTGGGATGCGCTTCTCACGGAACGTGTCGACGATGCCCAGCATTTGTGTGTCGTCTTCGAGCGTCCGATGCGACTGCATGTATCCCAACGCCCACTTCGGAGGCATCGCGGCAGGACCTGTAATGGTGGCGAAGTCCTTCATCGCCACGGCAGGATCATGCGCATCAAACACGAACACATCGAAAAGACCAGGCACGATCTTGTCGATCGGCGGCAAGCCTTTGCTGAGCGCCTGCTGCTGGTTGCCCTGCGTCTGCGGTGTACCATCAGCGTCTGTCGGCTTCCATGGCAGGAAGACACCACGCGCCGCGTCGGTCATATCGACCTGCACCCACGGTGTGGCCACGAACAGACCCCACCCACGCGTGCCGAGCAGCATCGCGACCGGGTTGCGCGACCCGTACATGTCGCTCTGCCAGCGGGGCTCCATGGTGTCGAGGGCGCCGCTTCTATCGAATTGGACGGGTTGTTCGCGCCAGTTGGAACCGCGCGCGGGCCGTGGGCCGCCCTCGCCCATCCCCAACACCGGCTGTTCGTCGAGTGCGAACGCCAGAGTACCGTCCGGCTCGAACACAAGCTTCTGCACGAGTTGGCCCGCCGCGTTCGTGACGGTCACCGATAACGGCGATGGGCTCACTTCAACACGCAAGCTGCCGATGCGCGCCTGCATGGGCCTGTCAAGACTACGAAGATTGATGACAGGTTCCGGGTACGGGCGGTCCACCACGGCCGGCGTAGCGGGAAAGTCACCGGCAAAACTGACGGGCTTGAGAGTCACCCGCACCGCCCCGTCTCCCGCTGCCCGGATCTGAAGTTCAGCCGGTTCGCCCGCCACGGTCAGCATTGACGAGGGTTGGCCAATCTTGACCATCACCACACCGTGCGCCGGTACGCGCGTCGTGAAGGCCTCGGTCTGACTTCCCAGATCCTTCTGCGCCCACACATCGCGAACGAGCTGACTCCCTGTCAGCCCAAGCTCATCCCATGTCGCCGTCATCGTCGCGGCCTGCAAGCCACGGTTGAACAACCCGACCGCCATCGTGCCGCCAGCCAGCGGACGCGCCCATAACTCCAGCCGCTCGCGCTGATAGAGCCGCGCGGCTCCCCGACCGAGGACGTCCTGACTGATCTCCATCACCTCGTGATTGGTCATCAAGTCGGTGGTGAACTGATCGAACTGTGACATGTCGGCACCGATCAACAGCGGTGCGGCCTGCAGTGCCCACAGCGAGATATGTGTGAGCTGCTCGTTCGGCGTGAGTCGGTCCGTCAAGTCGCCGGTGGTTCGCCAGTAGTTCTGCAGTTCGGCCAGGCTGTCGTCGGCCGCAATGCCTGAATACGAGCACCAGTCGTGCTTGAGCACGTCAACACCCCAGTCAGCCCACGTCTGTGCGTCGATCTCTTCGTGCTGGTAGCTGCCGGGCACGCCGACGATGGCCAGCTTGCTGTCGGCACGTCCGTGAGCATTTGTCACACTCACGTCGACGACCGTGGTGCCGGCACGAGCGATGGCACCGGTGATGATGCCGGTGGCCGAGTCCAGGCGCAGACCTGCAGGCAGATTACTGGCCGCGAACGCCAGTGGCTCGTCGCCGGTCGCTGGAATCTTGAACATGAACCATCGGCCGGGCGTACCGCCGGTGATTCTGGGCGCATTGATGCGAGGGGAGGCGGGATCGCCCGAAGCGATTGGCTGCGCCGCCTCAGTGGGAAACGTCCACGACTCGGGCTGAGCGGTGGCATCCGGCTTGAGGTAGATCAAGCCGCCGCCCCAGTCGGCATTGTCGCCGGTGCTGACGTCACCGCCATCATCGATGAACAGTTCGAGGAACCGAGCGCCGGTCAGGTCGATATCCACGAGCATTGGAGCATCGCCGGTCTTGAGCACCGGACTCCGGAACTTGTTCACATTGTCGACCCAGGCTTCGACGGTCACGCTGCCCTGCGCTGACGCCACATCATCGAGTCCGACCATCGCGACGAAGCGCGTCGCCTGGCCCTTGAGGTCGACGATCAATTCGTTGATTGAGAGGGTGCCGATCCCATGAGGATAGGTCACACCACCGAGGACGATCGGAGAGGCATCCGGCGCTGCACCGGCACCCCGTCCCCGGCCCCGAGCGCGCGCCAACGTCTGTCCGGCCCTGGGGGTCTGCCGCCGCTGGACCATCTTCGTCAGGTCGAGGCTGTCGAGCCACATCGCGTTCGGCGGAGCCTCCTCGGCTCGAATCGCCTCTTGCTGGGCATTCAGGGGAGCCACCGACCCGGCGGGTGCGACACCGGTGAGCACGCCGACCGCGAGACACAGCGCGGTGAAGGTCTTGCTGTAAGTCATGGGCGGATTCTACCTGAGTATTTGTGCCGCCCAGTCGCGCGTGGTAGTTTTTGGTCGATTCCGCTTCCGAAAGGCCCTTCCATGTCCCGATTGTCCCGCTCCTCCATCAGCCTCGTCGGCGGCAGCACACTGCTCTGCCTCATGCTCGTCTTGATGCCCACTGTTGCGACGGCGCAGCGCGGCGGCGGTCGCGGCGCGGCCCCGAGCGGCCCGGAGCAGACGCAACCGGTGGCTCCACCTCACTTCGAGTACATGGGGCCCACCAGCGCCGGCCGCATTGCGGCCGCTGCGGCCGTGGCTGGCCAGCCCGGCGTGTATTACGCGGGTGCCGCTTCGGGCGGGGTCTGGAAGAGCAGCGACGGCGGTGCCACGTGGAAACCGACGTTTGATGGTCAGTCCTCGCAAGCGATCGGCGCCCTCGCCGTCGCGCCAAGCAACCCCAACGTGGTGTGGGCCGGCACGGGCGAGGCCTGGGCCGTGCGCGACATGGACATGATGGGCGACGGCATCTACAAGTCGACTGATGCCGGCGAAACATGGACCAAGATGGGCCTGGAAGAGACCGGCCGCATCGGCACGATCATCATCCACCCGACCAACGAAAACATCGTGATGGCCTGTGCGCTGGGCCGTGCGACGGGCCCGCAACCCGAGCGCGGCGTCTTCCGTTCTGAAGACGGCGGCACCACCTGGCAACGGACGCTGTTCGTCAACGAAGACACGGGCTGTTCTGGTCTGCAACTCTCACAGCAGGATCCGAATGTCGTGATCGCCAGCACCTGGGAAATCTTTCTGCAGACGCACATTCTGGAAAGTGGCGGAATGGGCAGCGGCATCTACCTGTCACACGACAACGGCAAGACGTTCTCGCAGGTCAACTCGACAGGACTGCCCAAGTCGCCCTACGGAAAAACCGACGTCGCCATCGCCCCGTCGAACGGCAACCGGATGTATGCGCTGATTCAGACGGGCGGAGACGGCGTCAAAGGTCTGCCCTCTGAAGCACAGGGCTCGCTCTGGCGGTCAGACGACGCCGGAGTGACGTGGAACAACGTCAGTTGGGACCGCCGCCTGATTGGTCGAGCCGGATACTACATCCGCATCCGGGTCTCGCCCGACGACCCGGACCATGTCCTCATTGCGAACAGCACGCTGTGGCGCTCACGCGACGGCGGCAAGATTTGGGACCGAGGCCCTGGAGGCTGTGGCGACTGCCACGACATCTGGTGGGACACCACGCCATCCATGCCAGGGCACTTCATCGTGACCGGTGACGGCGGGATGGGCATCTCCGGATCGCCCCTGAATCCCACAGGCAATACGAGCGTCTCGTTGCCCATCGGCCAGATGTATCGGGCGACTGTCGATCAGCGGCATCCGTATTGGATTTATTCCGATCGTCAGGACGACGGCAGCATGCGGTTCAATAGCAGCCGTCCAATCGTGCCGGCGAACGTGCCGTCGTATGCCCCGCCACCTCCTCCAGTCACGGTTGCTGCGGGCCGCGGTGGGGGTCGAGGCGGTGGACGTGGCGGTGGTCGCGGCGGCGCGGCGGCAGCCCCCGACCAGGAGGGCATGCCCTCGTGCGAATCTGGCTACACCTACCCGGAACCCAACAACCATCGGTTTGTCTGGGGCACCTGCTACGCCGCCCACGTCGCGACGTTCGATGAACTGTCGGGATTGCGGCGCTCGGTGAGCCCCTGGATGCACACCCTCGACTCGGACCCTGTCGACCTGAAGTATCGCTGCCAGTGGTCTCCGCCACTGGCCATCGACTGGTTCGACAACTCGGTGTACTTCGGCTGTCAGGTCCTCTTCCGAACGCGGGACCGGGGACAGTCGTGGGAAGAAATCAGTCCCGATCTGTCGACGGGTGACCCCAGTCGCATCAGGTTCTCCGGCGGCGTCGTGGGCGACAACCTCGGCCAGTTCTATGGGGCGACCATCGCCGCCATCGCTCCATCACGTACGCAACAGGGCGTGGTCTGGGTGGGCACCAACGACGGCAAGGTGTGGATTTCGCGTGATGCCGGCGCGACCTGGAACGACCTGACGCAGAACATCGACATGCCGCCCTGGGGACTCGTGCGCCGCATTGATTCCTCCCACTTCGATCCAGGCACCGCCTACATGGTCGTGGACTATCACCTGGTCGACAACCGCGACCCGTATCTCTTCAAGACGGCGGACTTCGGACAGACATGGACGCGCCTGGACGCCGGCCTGCCTCGAGGCAACCCGCTCGACTACACGTTGTCCGTCGCAGAGAATCCGCATCGCAAGGGCATGATCTTCGCTGGCACCGGTCACGGCTTCTTCTACTCGCGTGACGACGGCACGACATGGACGCAGTTCAAAGACAAGCTGCCTGCCGCACCCGTCAACTGGATTGAGATTCCCAAAAACGCCCCCGAGGTCGTCGTCGCCACCTACGGCAGAGGCGTCTGGATTCTGCGCGACGTCTGGGAACTGGAACAGGGCGATCTGGGTGCGGCCCAGGCACCGCTCCATCTCTATGCACCGCGTCCCGCCACGCGCGCGGCACGGGGCGGCGCTGCAGACTTCGTGTTCTCGCTTGCAGCGGCTCCGACCGCGCCGATCACCGTTGAAGTACTGGGCGCCAACGGGGCCACCATCTTCACGAACGACGTCGTCGGCCAGGCCGGCATGAACCAGACGTCGTGGAATCTGCTGCATCCGTCGCCCGACCAGCCGGTCTTGCGTTCGCTGCCGCCCGACAATCCGTACATCTGGGACGCTGGTCGATGGACGACGCGTGAGCGTCCGGTCACGCACTGGGGCCTGGGAGCCCAGCGCTGGCAGCCCTCGGCGGCGCCGGGCAAATACACGGTCCGGCTGACGTACAACGGCCAGCAGTACACACAACCGTTCGAGGTCTGGCGGGACGTCACGCTCCCGGTCGATGACGCCGCATTAGCCGCCAGCGCGGCGCTGCAGACCGATATCGTCACCACCCTGAACGAGGTCGTCGACAAGATCAACCGCATCGAAGTCATGCGGGCTCAGGTCGAGGACCTCCGCAAGACTCACGCCGGCGACGCGGTCATTGACGGCGACCTCGCCGGGCTCTACGACAAGCTGTACAACACCGAGTTGCATTTCCTTTCGCGCACGGAGATGCACAGCGACGACAAGTGGTACGTCGAGAAATACAAGATCTATATGAATCTGGTGTGGCTGCTCGCGGAAGTCGGCGGCAGCGGCGGCGACGTGGCCGGCGGTTCCGGATATGGCCCGACCGACGCGGCGCTGCGCGTGTATGAAGACCATCTGAGCAAGTTAACCGCCGCTCGCGTGGATTTCGACGCACTTCTCGCAGAGGTGGCAGCGTTCAACGCCGCCCACGCCGGAAAGGTGGCGGCAATTTCCGACCGCATCAACCGGTAACGGCCGGGTCAACGTTTCCGCAGCTCGTTCTTGAATGGAGCCCGGGGCATCGGCCACCGTCTGCGGTTGCACCTGGCTCGACGACCGCTTGATGCTTTTCTCAATGTCTTCTGGCTGGTTCGTGAAGCCCCGGAGCGGCGACGACGAGCCGTGTGTGGGGGGACCTCATCATTGACTATTCCCCTTCACGAAGGCGCCGCCGCTTCGTCAGCAACCAGACACCGGCGAAGCTCAAGCCCAACATCAGGACCAGGCCCACGCCGCCAACAATGCGGTCGAGCCACGCAATGCCGGTCCACTGCAGATAGTGGATGCGATAAATGCCGTCGATGCGATCGGTATCGAGGCCTCGCTGTGACAAGGCGAGACGATCCCAGTCAACCGTCACGCGGACGCCGGTATCGGTCGTGATCGTGGTGCTGTCGGCTGCGGCGATGGCCCCGTAGCGCGTCGGATTCGCCGTCAACGCATCCTCGACCAGGGCCCGCACTTCGTCGGCCGTGGGCGCGACCCGCTCCTGCATCGTGGCCGGGTCCATCTGCTGCCAGCCCGCGTCGGTACGGACGAGCAGGTGGGTGCCAAGGACAGTCTTGAGGTGCCGGACTTCACGCCAATCAGGCTCGGGGATGACCGCGACCGCATCGGTCAGGGGATAGGTGCGAACCGTGAGGCTCTCATACGCGCCCCCGTAACCCGGCTTGACGAAGAACACGGCGGCCGTGATGGTCCACGCCAGGAGGGGCACCACCAGGGTGATGCCGAGGGCACGATGGATCGACCGGAGGGACATGGCTACAGGATGCCATGTGGAGGAGCGACCGGGAAGGATAAGCTAGTGGGATGTCGTTCAAGGACTCCCTGTATCCCCGAGCGCGCATCCCGTACGGCACCTGGGGCACGAGTTTCTTCCCCGCATGGCAGACGTCCGCACTGGCCGAAGTGAACATTGGCCAGTTCGCCGCTGAGTCGATGAACCGCATTCTCGGTCTTCGACGTGTGCCGACGGCCGCGCTTGACTATCTCATCCTCGGCTCAACGATTCCGTGGCACTGGAAATTCTGGAATGCGCCGATGCTGGCGGCCACCTTTGGCCGACGGATTCCCGGCTATCACCTCGAGCAAGCGTGTGCCACGGGCCTCCAGGCCACCCTCGCCGCGGCGGCCCAGGTCGAGGGCCACGGTGGTGACGTTGTTGGTGTGCTGACATTCGACCGCACCAGCGACTCGCCCGTCGGCGTGTTCCCCGAACGGCGCGCCTACGAGCGCACGTTTGCCCTGAACGATGTGTGGGAGAACTTTGGCTTCGACCCGGCGACGGGCAAGGCCATGATCGCCACGGCCGGTGCGGCAGCGCGGAAGCACAAACTCGATCGTCGCGAAGTCGACGAAGTGGTGTTCTACCGGTACCAGCAGTATTTCGAAGCGAAGCAGTCTGGCTTCCTCGACCGGGTCTGCGTACCGCTCGACATCCTGAACCTGCAGGGCAAGCTCATGGGCCGGATCGACCAGGACACGGGCGTGCGCCAGATCACCATGGAAGCGCTTGGCGGCATGCGCGAACTCGACACCTGCGTGACCGGCGGCGGCCAGACCCACGCGGCGGACGGCATGGCCACGCTCCTGGTCACCACCCAGGAACGGGCGGCGGAACTGAGCCCGCGCCCGGAGATTGACATCCGCCTGGTGGCGCGCACCGAAACGCGAGCCAATCCTGGTCTCATGCCGGAGGCACCATCGCTTGCGGTGCAGAAGCTCTTCGCCCAGACCGGCTTCACAATGAAGGACATCGCCGTGGCGAAGTGCCACAACCCGTTTGCGGTGAACGACGTGATCTTCTCCAAGCTCCTCAATCACGACTGGAAAGAGGTCAACCGCACCGGTTGCTCACTCGTGTGGGGGCATCCGCAGGGACCGACGCTGACACGGTCGTTGATCGAAGGCCTCGAAGAGGCGGTCGACCTCGGTGGCGGCCTTGTGCTGCTCTTTGGCTGCGCGGCCGGCGACGTCGGCATTGCGGCCATCTTCGAGGTGGGCGATCGCGCACGCGCTGGAAAAACAGACCGGAGGACGCAGTAATGGCCTCGACATCCACTTCGATGCGCACATCCACACTCGAAACGCTCGGCCTCGGCACGCCACTCGAGGCGTTCCGGAACGGCCGACTGCCCGTCGACACCGCCAGCCTGGTCGATCAGGTCTTCGGTCCGGCCAACGATCGTGGCTCCATGGTCATCTCCGGCGCCAACGGCATCGTCGGTGCCGGCAAGATGATGCAGTTCGCGTCACGGCTGCAGCCGTACGGCGTGACGATCGTCGGGCTCGATATGCCGAACGCGCCCGATGGCATCGGACACAAGTACCCCGGCCTGGTCGCGTCATTCGGCCCCGAAGCCGCCGCCCGAATCATGGGCGGCATCGTGCAGCTCAAGTACGACGGCAAGACGCTGCCGCCCGCGCTGGCGGGATTCACACCACGGTTTCTACTCGAGGCGATTCCCGAGATCCTTGAAATCAAGCGCGCGCACTACGCGACCTTCCGCGCCGCATTCCCGGGAATCGAGATTCGGTCCGTCACGTCGGGCTTCCCGAGCCGTGAGCTGGGCGTCGGCGTGGCGCATCCGGCGTTCCCGCACGAGATCAACAAGGTCTTCGAAATCGTCGAGGACACACCGTCGGCCATCACGCAGTTGCTGTGGTCGATGGGACTCATCCCGATGGAAGTCGGTGACCACTGGTCGTTCATCCTCGACGTGCTCTTCTGCGGTGTGGCCCTGGCGGCGCTCCGCTATCACGAGACGACCAACACGCCCTACTGGAAAATCGATAAGTACGTGCGCAAGTACTTCGGGCCCAACCCCCTGCGCGCGCACGATGCGATCGGCGCGAAAGGCGCGAACTTCCTCACCTGGTCGTGTCTGCATCACCTGAGCAAGGAGTACGGCCCGCTCTTTGAACCAACCGCCGACCTGACCGAGCGCAAGGAGACCGGCCAAACCTGGTATCCACCGAATCACTTCCGCCCGCTCGTCGACTGGGCGCTGACGTCCGACGACGAGAGCGAGTTCCAGGTGGCGATTGCCGGACCGCTCATCCAGATGACCGCGCTCATGATTCACGAGCGCCGTTCGCACCTCGCGCACATGAACGCCATCGGCGAGATTTGCGCGCAGTTCCGGTCGGGTCTGCCGGCGATGATCCGATCGCTCGGTGCAGACAAGGCGCGGTCGCTCGTGGCGGCGTATCACAAGCAGGAGCCGACCGCCGCCGCGTCTGCGTGGCACGCGGACGCCCTCGACCGCCTCAACGAGCCCGAGTGGCAGCAGCTCTACGTCAACGCCGAACACGACGGTCACATCGGCGTGGTCACGATCAGCCGCGAGAGCTACAACGGTGATGTGGACGCCGAGCTCAACCGCGCCATCGACTGGCTCGGTGCCGCGAAGATTGACGCCGTCATTCTCAGCGGCGACTTCCACCTGGCGACACAGCTGGTTGGTGCCGACACCAGCGAGTTCTACCCCGCGCTCGACGATGTGAAGGCGGGACAGTCGCTCTCGGAGCGCTGGACGTCGACGGCTCGCCGACTGCATACCGACTTCAAGACGTCAGTCGGCGTCATCACCGGCAAGCGCTGCCTCGGCGGCATGCTCGAGCTCATGTCCCACTGCCACTTCGTCGTCGCGACAAACGGCACCCAGCTCGGCCTCCCGGAAGTGACGCTGCCTGTCGTGCCAGGCATGGAAGGCTGCCACTGGAACTTCCGGAAAGCGCGGAAGGCAGACTGGCCGAAGCTGCTCACGATGCTGCTGTCGGGCAAGTCGGTGCGCGCAGAAGAAACCGTGGGCTGGCTCGTTGACGCCACCGGTTCCATGGATGAGTCGCTCGCCACCGCGTGGGCGATCGCGTCGGGCACTTCCGGGATCGCGCGTCGCGCGTTCGACCAAGGCGCGCTGGAGGGGCTGCCCGAGCCGACGGGATTACCGGCGGCCGAGGGGCCGTCGCTTGAAGCGGGCCGCAAGGCGATTCTTGATTGTGCCAGAGCGTCATGTGGCGCGCCGCTGGCCGACGCGCTCTCGATTCAGGCGAAGCACTCGGCCGAGTTCATGAAGACGGCGGCCTGCCGCAAGGGCCGCGTCGGCAGTGAGTTCATAAAGACGATGGCCATATAGGCCGAGGAGGTCTGGATGAATCCCTCAAAAGTGAGACGCGACCGTCTGCAGCGGTTGACCGACCTGCCGAATGTGGGACCAGCGTTCGCTGGAGACTTGAAGTTGCTCGGCATCAATACGCCCGAGCAACTCAAGGGCCACGACCCACTGCGGCTCTATCAGACACTGCATCGCAAGACCGGCGTCAGGCAGGACCCCTGCGTGCTTGACACGTTCATGTCGCTGACCGACTTCATCAATGGCGCGGCGCCTCGACCCTGGTGGACCTACACCAGGGAACGAAAGGCGCGGTACGGGGACGTCAGTCGAGGCTGAAGGGCGGAAAGTCGTCATGCATCAGCAGCAGGTAAGCCTCAAAGCGCAGTGACCAGCGCAGGTAGCCCACGGAAAACTGGTACAGACTCGTCGGATATTCGCCGGTGAGGAGAATGGCGAACCAGCCGATGATGGCTGAGAGCACCCAGACGATCCCGACAACCACCAGCGCAATCATGTGCGGAATGCACGCGATGATGCGAAATCCCACGCTCACCCGATCGCGAGTCTCTGGAAACGCGCCGACGTCGAACACCGTCGGGTACGGGCCCTCGCCGAACGGCGGGTACTCGTCGCGCAGCAGGGACATGTAGGCGACGGCCTTGCTGCGCCACGTCATGTAGAACGAGGTGAAATCCCACAACCCTTTCGGCTGTCGCCCGGTGAACATGATCGCGAACCACGAAATCACCGCCACGATCCAGGCCGCTGCGCCCAGAAGGCCATAGGAACCACTACTGGACCGTCCCCCATCGTCATTCACCGCACTGAGGGACCAGCCCACGCCCCCGGGACCGCCCACGAGCAGTGCGTGCGGAATAGCGAGAATGACTCGGAAGAAGCAGGTGAGACGATTCCGACCGGGAGGTGCGGGATCGACAGCGTACGTGACTCGATGATCCGACATGCTGCCCACTATACGCTGCGGACCGGGCCGTGTCAACGACTTTGAGACAACCTGATTCAGTATTTACTGTAGCGATGCTCCGAAACTGACGAGCGAGATCGATCGACCTCCGGCGATCGCTGAGGGCGGT
>JABMNV010000094.1 GCA_013203475.1 Acidobacteriota bacterium | reverse complement strand
GGCGGGGCCTGGGCGGCCCCGGCTGCGGCGAGCGCCATCATGCCTCCAGCGACAAGAACAGCGACGCGAGAAACGGTGCGCATAGATCCTCCAAGGGTGTGGTCAGACGACGGTGACGATAGAGATGATAGACCGTACCAGCCAGCTTGCGGAACTTCACCCAGGTTACGGTGATAGACCGCTGCGCCTTGGCGCCCACGCCATGGTGCGCCACAGCACGCCTCCCCGGGTGGGCTGCGTCCATGCGAACAGCGCTCCGAACGGCACGTAGAGGATCACGTTGCCCGCGATCTCCAGGAGCCTGACGGGCGGGGAGACAAAGGGGGACTCCCTTCGATGCCCCACCCGGCCGCGACGAGGTTGCCTCTACCGGCGACCCTCAGGCAACCCTGAAGGCGTTGCCTCCTGCGGGGCTACACTCGGGCTTGAACCTGGCCCACTGGATATTTCTCAAACTGGACCAATGGAGCCATTGCTGCGGGACTGTCACAAGTTGCAATGATCCGCTTTGCCCCAGGGACTGATAAGGGACGTTATGTCAGGGAAGACCCACGTAATACGGACTATCGACGACGCCGATTCTGTGCGAGGATTCGCCACATGCGTCCCCACTCATCTCGCGGTCCCATGCGGTTCCATCTGCTCCTGCTGGCTGCGGCGGTGCTGGCCGGATGGACACAGGCGACGCCGCGGGACGTGACGTTCTTCGCCATCGGCGATCCGCAAATCAACATCCCCCGGTGGGGCATCGCGGGCACCGAACACACGATTGCCTTGATGAACGGGCTGCCCGGAACGCCGGCGCCTTTTGGCGGCGTCGTGAACGAGCCGCGCGGTGTGCTCATCGCCGGAGATCTGGTGGACGCCGTGTCTAATCCCACCAACTGGGCGCTCTACAAGCAACTGTTTGATCCCAACGGCGTTGCGCGCCTGCGGTTTCCCGCCTTCGAAGGCGCGGGCAATCATGACCTCGACACCAAACAAGCCGTAGGCACGTTCACCTACGTTCAGCAGGATCTGATCGCCCGCAACCTCACACGGCCAGCCACCCTCCATCTCGATAAACACGGCTACCACTATTCGTGGGACTGGGACGATGTGCACTTTGTGTGCTTGAACGTGTTTCCGGGATCCGTCTCGCGTGCGGTGTACGACCGGGAAGCCCCATGGAACGATCCGAAGGACGCGCTGGCCTTCTTGACGAGTGACCTGAAGGCACAGGTGGGCAAGAGTGGCCGGCCGGTGGTGGTGTATTGGCACTATGGCCTGCGCGGCTGGGGCCTGGAAAAGTGGTGGCTTCCCGCGGATCTCGACGCACTCGCTGCCGCCCTGAAGCCGTACAACATCGCGTTGATCGTGCACGGCCACGAACATCGATACGAACACTACACGTGGAGCGGCATGGACGTGGTGATGGCGCCGTCGCCGCAGTACGATGCCGACCCTGCGCAGGGCACCACACAAAGCCGGCCCAAGGGTTTTGTGGTGGGACGTCTCACCGAGCGTGAACTGCAGATCGGGTATCGGACACCTGACGGATGGGAAGATGCCTGGCGCAAACCGCTCGGCCGGTCAGCGCGGACCCGCGGTTCGCGATAAGAAACAATACACGTCGATTCTGGAGGATTCACATGGTGCGCGCTCGACTGATTCTCTTTGTGGCGATCGCCGTTGGGCTGACCCTGGCCGCCAACCCATCCGCGGCGCCTCAAGCGTCCACCTCGCCGACGATCGATCAATTCCTGGGCGCCGCATCACCGATCGAGGTGGTCGCCGCCGCGCCTGGGCTCGTGGCGGCGAAATCCGCCCCACGTGATCTGCCCCAGGGACTGATATGGGACGTTATGTCAGGGAAGACCCACGTAATACGGACTATCGACGACGCCTTGCGTGGGTCGCGATTCCGCAGTTAGACGGGTGTTAGACAGGCAGCGTCACCGAGTGACTCTCCGTATCCACTTTTCGACTATTTCCTAGAAAATTGTGGAGTCGGCGAGCGGGCTCGAACCGCTGACCTGCTGATTACGAATCCCCACGGCTAGTGTCCACGGCCGTCCATGCGACGTGTTTTCTTCGGGAAACCTGAGGGAGCCGTGCCGTTTCGTTCGTCCATGTCTACCAGGGTGATCTTGATCCGATCGCGTAGACATTTTCGGTAGGGCGAATGTCGGAGGACATGAGTTCCCGCCTAATTCGAGGGCTTGATGGCGCCCTGTGGCTCCGCTCGCATCTGCGCCACCCGCTGACGCCCTCGCTTGAGCCGCTCGACAAGTTCCGACTCCCCAGAGACCGACAGGTGGCCCCCGTGTTCGATGCGCTGGCTGGGCCGCCCGAATGCGTAATGCCACAGCAGGCACTCAAGGACCGGAGGAAGGGGGCCGTCAAGGGCTCGAATCCGAAGCCGCTCCTGATAGGTCGGGTCGGAGACGATGCCGCCGCAAAATTCCTTGGCATCCTGTGTGGCTCGGTTCGGGACGCCTTTGGGACGGCCGAGGCTGCCGCCGCGTTTCAGTCCGCTGGTATTGCGACTCATGGATTCTCCTCGGATTCTTTGACCGTTGCCGCGTTGTCCAGCTCCCGATAGAACAGGTCCGCAGCTCGCTGGCAATCATCTTAGCGGCCATACGACAGGGGATGACCTAGGCCGTCGCCACAGGAGGAGCAGATGCCCGGGCCTCCACTGTGCGGCCACCCGGCCGATGCCATCGGTGGCTGGTCCTGGTTGCCTGGTCGGAGGGGACGCGGCGATGTCGCTCGCTTCAAGAGCTTCTCCGTTCGCCGTGGCCAACCTCGACAAGGGTCGCGATGATGGCATCAATCGGGTCGCAGCCAGACCAATAGCCGTCACCATCCCGAATGCCAGACTCTTCGAGCGCGATGACTTGAACTAGTTGGACGGCGAGCTGCGAGAGGCGAATCAGCGTCTGTCTCTGTGCCGGGCTCGCGGGCTGGATGCCGGCCTGCCGCTGAAAGTCTTCAATCATTCCGTCTCTTTGTCGTCCCATATGCTGTGCTCCTTCACTGAATATCAAAACGCTGCCGGGGGCACTGCGGCGCCGCCGCGGCCATCGCCTTGCTATAAATAATGGCGTCGCGCACCAAATCACGGTGTTCACGGATGAAGTGCGTATCCCCACGCCACCTCGCTCGTGATCACCGCCGACGGCGGGGGCAGCAACGGCTATCGGCTGCGGCTGTGGAAGTTCGAACTCCAGGGGCTCGTCGACGAGCTGGGCTTCCCGGTGACCGTCTGCCACTTGCCGCCCGGTACGAGCAAGTGGAACAAGATCGAACACCGCCTGTTCTCGTTCATCACCCAGAACTGGCGCGGCAAGCCCCTCATCACGCACCAGGTGATCGTGAGCCTCATCGCCGCCACGACGACGACCGGCTTGCGGGTCCGCAGCCGGATCGATGACCGCCCCTATCCCAAGGGCCGCCGCATCTCCGACGCCCAGCTGGCGCTCGTGCACCTGGAGCCACATGTGTTCCACGGCGAATGGAACTACACGATTCACCCGACGGGGAGCCTGTGACAAACGATCTGCTTATTTCGCGGCAGGCCCTAACCCACGGCTCTGAGCAACTCCAGCCGATCTGCAGAGGGGCCGGCGGCGTCCAGGAGTTGGGTGCGGGTGACCAGCCGCGGGCTGGCTCGGCGCAAAGGTTGGCCATCGGCCGTCAGCGGCGTCATGTCCGACTCAGCTGGAAGGCCCAACGCCGACAGGAGGGTCGGCGCCACGCGATAGATGTCGGTGCAGCCCGCAAATCCAGGCCTGTCTGCGGGGCTGACGACCCACACGCCATCGGGCCCGAAGACGTGTGCGGCCTCGCCGAGTTCCCACCCGTGATCAGACACCAGAACGACGGTGGCCGGCGTGCCGAACGCGGTGATGAGGCGCTCGATGTCCCGATCCACGCGCCGATATGCGTCAGCAATCGCGGACACGTGAACTTGATCGAGCTCCAGCGCACACACGCCGACGGAGCCGCAATCTCGCCGCCACTCGTCATGCATCGTCTCGTCGATGGCCGACGTATAGAACACGCCGAGTCTCGGCTGCACGTCGGAGAACAGACGCTCAGCCATTGCCACACGTTCGGAGTGCATCAGCCAGATATCAGCATCCATGTCAGACGGTAGCGGATCGAAGTCAGACAGCGGCACTGACGTGATGGTTGAACGCCCATCAGTCGTCGTGCCGACAAACCAGTGCTCGGCGTCTGGATCCAACGCGGCCATCGCGCCCTCGACCGCGAACAGCGGTGACGTGAACGGGAAGGGCGAGACCACGGCCGTCGGCACACGGGCATCGGCCGCAATCTCCCAAAACGCAGGTCGGGCGAGGTGGGCGGCGGTCGTCAGTCGATGGTCCCAGAAGGCGGCCGGCAGGACCGCCATGAAGTGATCGATAAAGAACGGCAAGTGCGGTCCGAAGTAGGGCTGCGCATGGACCACCGCCATGCCGCTAAACAGCAGCCAGCGGGAAAACCCGCCGATGCCGTGAGTACGCGGGGGTGTGCCCTTGTGAATACTGGACCACGCTTCGGGCGATCGCTTCAGGCCCGCCGTGTCAAGCGACCAGCGGCGGCCCTGTGTGATCAATTTCTGAAGGCCCGGAAGCTGGTGCTGCCGGGACAGCTCGGTGAGCAGCCGCCAATCGAGCCCGTCGATGCCGATAAACAGCAGACGGGACGGCCCCGATGTCGATGGTTCCCCGTCCGCGTCGGTGGCGGGATAGCTTTTCACCTCGGCAGAGCGATCAGCGGCAGGGTCTTGGGCGACGGCCGCGACTTCGAGACACAGGGCGGTCAACGCCACAGTGCCGGCTCGATAGCGCCACCTGCGGCGAGGACCGCCACCGGAAACGCCGTACATAATAGCGGTGGCCGCCAGCGCGAGAAGAATCAGGTCGAGAATGCCCATGAGCCCGATGTGCTGAGTTGGGCCAAACAGCTGATGCGCGGGTTCAAGGCGAGCAAAGAAGAGCACGCAGATGAGCCCGGCCAGCGCCCACGCGTCGACACTCCTGCGCCGCTCGTTCACGTTCCGGTGCCGACTCGTCCAGGCACCAATGGCTGCCGCCGGCAGGCTGATGAGCAGCAAGGCCATGGCAAAAGCCGCGACCAAGGCGAGGCACCACACTACGGTGACCGTGCCTTGCCCCGCCGAATACCCAAACCAGACGGTCAGTGCGAGTGCAGCCCCGAGGGCCCAACCACCGCCTCTCAGAATGAGCCGCACAGGCGGAGCGTATCAGAGTGTTCTTGTAAACGGACGCGGGCCCACTGTCGTCCACACGACAGCGTCTTTGACGAGCTGTCAGCTCAACTCACTCCAAATTGAAAGGAAGAACCCATGAAGGTTCCACGTTCCGCGCTCCACCGAACACTTGCGGTGGTGGCCGCCCTGTTTCTTGGCTCCGCGCTCTTTGCCCAGGCCCCCGGCGGCCAGACTCCACCCAGTCCGGTGAATGCGTCGGACGACCCGGTGCTCCAGGGTTTCGAGTTCCGCTCCATCGGCCCGGCCACCATGTCCGGCCGACTCGATGACATCGAGGGAGCCGAGAAGGACCCGATGACGATGTACCTGGGGTTTGCCACGGGTGGCCTGTGGAAGACGACGGACGCCGGGACCCACTGGACGTCATTGTTTGACGAAATGCCAGTCTCGTCGATCGGAGATATCGCCATCGCGCCCAGCGACACAGACGTCGTTTATGTCGGCACGGGCGAGCCGAACAATCGCCAGAGTTCGACGATCGGCAACGGCGTCTACGGCACCAAGGACGGGGGCAAGACCTGGGTGCATATGGGACTCGAAGACACGCAGTCGATCGGTCGCATCGCCGTTGACCCGACCAATCCGGACGTCGTCTACGTGGCGGCAGTGGGCCACTTGTTTGGCCCGAACGAGGAGCGCGGTCTCTTCAAGTCGACCGACGGTGGCAAGACCTGGGCGAAGTCCAAGTACATCGATGCTGATACGGGTTTCACGGAAGTCCAGATCGACCCCGTCAATCCCCGCGTCGTCTACGCGGCGTCGTATGCACGGCGGCGGACGTGGTGGGGAGTCAACGGCGGCGGCCCCCAGAGCGGCGTCTGGAAGACGACCGACGCAGGTGGGACGTGGACGAGGCTTACAGGCGGCGGTTTCCCCGCATCGCCCGACGGCATCATGGGGCGCATTGGCCTGTCGATCTTTCGATCGCGGCCGTCCACGATTTACATGATCGCGGAAGTCGGCGCCGAGGGCGGCATTCAGGTCGGCGTCGGCGATGACGGCCTGGCCGGCAACAGTGGCGATGGCGCCCGCACCCAGAATGGTGGGCCAACCCGTAGTGGTGTCTGGCGGTCAGACGACTCGGGCACGACGTGGACGTTCATCACAAACGTCAATAACCGGCCTATCTATTACAGCCAGATCCGCGTCGATCCCACCAACGACCAGAAACTGTTTCAGGGAGGTGCTCGCGCGCAGATGTCGCTCGACGGCGGCAAGACATGGCAGGGACTCGCCGGCACTGGACACGGCGACTACCACGCGTTCTGGATCAATCCGATCGATCCCCGCATTGTGGCGGTGGGGCATGACGGCGGTCTTGATATCAGTCACGACGGCGGCCTGACCTGGGACTACCACAACGACATGGCGCTCGGGATGTTTTATCAGGTCTCGGCTGACATGCAGCGTCCGTACGTGGTCTGTGGCGGATTGCAGGACAACGGCAGCTGGTGCGGGCCAAGCGCCGTTCGCGCGGGTGGCGGGCGCGGCGGCGGTGCCAGCTCCTTCGGAGGCAAGGCGATTTTGGGCACCGATTGGTATCGCGTCGGGGGCGGAGACGGGTTCTATACTCGTCAGGACCCCACCGACTGGACCATCATGTTTTCCGAGTCGCAGAACGGTGCGATGTCGCGGTTGGATTTGCGCAACGGGACCCAGAAGAGCATCCGTCCGAGTGCGGGGGGAGGCGGACGTGGTGGCGGTCGCGGCGGCGCGCCAAACATCACCAATGCGTCCGAGGATCTGGATCCGATTCGGTTCTACTGGAACACGCCGATCGAGCTGTCGACGCACAACTCGGCCATGGTCTTCACCGGTGGCCAGTACTTCATGAAGTCGACCAATCGCGGAGATTCCTGGTGGATCAATCCGCAGGACCTGTCCAAGAACGTCGATCGATTCGAGATTCCAATCATGGGCGTGGCTGGCAACGCACCGATGGCGTCCAAGCACGACGGCTATTCGAACAACTCGCTGATCACCGTGGTCGCCGAGTCACCGTCCAAGCCCGGCATTATCTGGGTGGGGACTGACGATGGCAATCTGCAGCTGAGCATGAACGCCGGTGAGTCATTCACCAACGTCATCGGGAATGTTGCCGGGGCCCCGCAGGGATTTATCCAGGTGTCGCGTATCGAGCCGTCGCACTTTGATCCGGCCACGGCGTACGTCGCACTCGATAACCATCGCAACGACGACTGGAAGCCGTATCTCTTCAAGACCACCGACTACGGCAAGACGTGGACGGCCGTGGCCAGCAATCTGCCGGCCATGGGGAACATCAACGCACTGCGTGAATCGTCCGTGAATCCGAACCTGATCTTTGTTGGAACGGAGTTCGGATTGTTTGTCACGCTCGATGGCGGCAAGGAGTGGAAGAGCTTCATGACCGGCCTGCCGAGCGTTCGCGTGGACGATTTGCTGATTCACCCGCGTGACCGTGACCTGATCGTCGCGACGCACGGTCGGAGCATTTGGATTGCCGACGACATCTCGCCGCTCGAGCAACTGGCAGGTGCTGGCGATGGGGATGTCCGGTTGTTTGAACCGCGGGCGGCCGTGCTGTGGAAGAGCGATACGACGAAGGCGCGCTCGATTCCTGAGCGGAATTTCGCTGGCGACAATCCTCAGGGAGGCACGGCCATCAGCTTCTGGGTCAAGGCAGACATGGGGGAGGCCACCATCGAGATTCTTGAAGGGGCCACTGTCATTCGTACCATGACTGCTGACGCGAAGGCTGGCATGAACCGGGTGCAGTGGAACATGCAGCCAGACCCGGCAGTGGGCGGCGGTAATGCCGGTCGCGGCGGCGGCCAGGCCGGGCGCACAGGCCAGGCTGGGCAAGCGGGGCGGGCCGCTGGGCCGGGCGCGCAGGCGGGTCGTGCAGGCGGTCGTGGCCAGGGCGGTGGTGGCCGCGGTGGCGGTGGCGGCGGGGGTGTGCCGTTTGTGGCCGGTGGCGGCCGCGGCGGCGGTGGCGGCACCGTGGATCCGGGCAGCTACCTCGTGCGGCTGACCGTTGGAGCACAGACGCTCACCACGACCGTGGTGGTCCTTGAAGACGTCTGGATGAACAAGTAGTCGGCGGTCAGTCGGCAAGGGCTCGTCGCCGGATGGTGACGGGCCCTTTTTTGCGTTCCGTGGCAGAATAGAGGGCTTGAGCGTGGCCGCGGGCCGCGTCGGATGGGGAGAATGTGACATGAGGGCAGGAGAACGGCAGCATCTGAAGCGCAATGAGTTCGTCATGACGGTCGCGAGAGTGACCGAATTCGTGGCGACCCATCGCGATCGCGTCATTTTGGGTGCCATCGCGGTCGGCTTCGTGGTCGTCGCCAGCGTCGGATATTCATGGTGGCGCGGCAATGTGGCTGGCAAGGGCGGAGCCCTACTGGGCGCCGCGATGACGACCTACGAAGCCCCCATTGTGCCCGCGCCGACGGTGCCAGGCGCTACGCAACAGGCCGGGACCTATCCTTCCAAGGTTGCCCGGGACGAAGCCGCGCTGACCGCATTTGAGCAGGTCATAGACGCCTATCCGTCAACGGATGCCGCCATCGCGGCCCGCTATCACCGCGCCGCCGCCTTGATGGCACTGGCGCGCTATGAGGAAGCGGAGCAGGGATTTCAGGCGACGGTCGATACCGCGAGCGGAACGGTGTTCGAGCCCATGGCCAAGCTCGGGCAGGCAGAGGTGCTGATCGCCAGCGGCTCGTTCGACAAGGGGCTTCAACTGCTGGAAAACCTGTCAGCCGATCGTGACGGCCTGCTCCCGGTCGATGGCGTGTTGATGCAGCTGGCCCGTGCGTACAAAAAAGCCGGGAAGCCTGCCGAAGCCCGAACGGCCTACAAGCGGGTCGTCGACGAATTCCCGAACTCGCTGTATGTGCCTGAGGCGCGCCAGGAACTAGTGACGCTCGGCTAACTCGAGCGAAGGCCGAGCTTGTACGTCAGGAGCTTGTAGACCAGGCGCGCGGCGACAAAATTGGGCGACCAGTGGCCGGCGATCGGGCAGAGTTCCACCACATCACAGGCGACGACGTCGCGCTCGGTAAATGTCCGCCGCAGAAGTGTGGTCAGTTCGCGCCACGCAAGTCCCCCCGGTTCAGGCGTGCCGACGGCCGGCATGAGACTCGGATCGAGGCCGTCGAGATCGATCGTGATGTAGACCGGCCCCCGAAGCGACTCCACGACGCGGCTGATCCAATCCGGATCGTCGCGCATATTCCAGTCGTAAAAAATTGTGGTGTTGAGTGAAGGCAACGCCTCGGCCTCTTCCTGCGACAGGTTCCGAATGCCCACCTGGACGACGGCGGCCGACTCCAGTGAGCGACGCATCGCGGAGGCGTGGCTGTGGTGCTCCCCAAGATAGCCGTCGCGCAGGTCTGCGTGTGCGTCAATCTGGAGCACGGTCAGGCCTGAGTGTCGTGCGGCCGCCGCCGCCACCAACGGCGGCGTAATGGAGTGCTCGCCACCAAGCGCCACCAGGAACTTGTCTGTGTCCATGATGTCGCTGGCCGTGCGATGTATACGGGCGATGGCGGCTTCCATCGTCGCGTGGCTCAGTTCCATCTCGGGCATCGTGAAAATGCCTTGCGGGTGGACGTCGACGCCAAGCTCCTCGTCCCAGAGTTCCACTTGAGCCGACGCCATGATCAGCTCGCGCGGGCCATTCCGCGTGCCTCTGACATACGACGTCGTTCGATCGAGCGGGATCGGCAGAATGACGGCCGCCGACTGAGCGAAGTCGCACATGACCGGAAGGGAGCCTCCGAACCACAGGGGTTGAATCTGTTCATAGTCGACTGGCGCGGACATCAAGCACTCCATCTGAGCAGGCAAAACGTGTCAGGAGCGTGGCAATTCATGCGACGACCCCACATGCTGAAGAAAAGAAAAATCTGCAATGGGTGACAACGTGATGCCCGTCAGTCGTTCGTGGGCCACGGCCACATTGGTTTTGTACCACAGGCTGATGTACGGCGCGTCTGCGGCGATCAGACGTTGTGCTTCGCCATACAGGGCCCCGCGCTGGTCCTCGTCGAGGGCGGCTGTGGCCTGGTCGATCAGGCGGTCCACGTCCGGGTTGCTGTAGTACCCACGGTTGAATCCCCCTGGTGGAATCTGTGACGAGTGAAACACGCGCCGCAACATGTCCGGGTCGGTGACCCCCACCCACTGCAGGGTGTAGAGCTGGACGTTGCCGCGGATGACGTCGGCAAAGAGCGTGGCGAACTCGTACGAACGTAATTCCAGTGCGATGCCAGCCTCGGCGAGGTTCTGCTGAATGACGGCTGCCTGCAGCCGGTAGGCGGCTGACGTAGATGTCTTCAAACTCAGCCGCAGTCGAGGCACTGGGCCGTCGCCGTCGGGATCCGGATATCCCGCGGCGTCCAGGAGCGCCTTCGCTCGCTCGACATCTCGCTCAAATCGGAAAACAGTTGGATCGTGTGCCCACGACATCGGCGGCACGATTCCGATGGCAGGCGTGGCGAGCCCGCGACGCAGATACCGCACAATGGCCTGCTGATCGATGGCGTAACCAACCGCGAGTCGCACACGTTTGTCTTGAAGAAGAGAGTCGCGGAGGTTGAAGCCCAGATAAGCAAAGTCGGTGCCCTCGGCGGTGGTGACGCGCAGATGTGGTTCCTGTTTCAACCCATCCACGATGTCCGGTGACAGATCGTTGATGACCAGGTCCACCGAGCCCTTCCGCAATTCCAGACCGCGCATGGTCTCGTCAGGCACGACTCGGAGCAGCAGTCCCGCGTTGTTCGGCCGCCCCTGATAGTAGTCGGCGAAAGGCGCCAGCGTGGTGTGGTCGTCCGGGGCAAATTCTGCCAGCCGATAGGGACCACTGCCGATGGGAGCACGCGCCGCCTCAGGCCCAGTCCCTTCGGGCACGATGCCCATCACGAGGTTGATCGGAAACGACGCCGACGCCTCGGTCAGGCGAAAGGCAACGTGGGTCTCGTCGATGACCTCAACGGCCCTGAGCGAGCGATAGGCGCCCTTGCGACCAGAGACGAACTCGGGATCCAGAAACCGATTGAATGTATACGCCACGTCGGCTGCCGACAGCAGGCTGCCGTCGTGGAACCGAACACCGGTGGGGAGTTCCGCCACATACGTCAACGGATCTGGCCAGTCGACGCGAACCGCCAGGTCAGGCACCACTCGCAGCGACTCGTCGATCTTGACTAACGAACTGAAGAGCAGCTGATGGATCTTCTGGGAGGCCTCGTCGAGCCCAACCGCCGGATCGAAATTCGTTGGCGAGTTGGCCATCGCGATGACGATGATGTCGGACGGCCGCGTGGTGGGCGAGCCGCAGTCGACGCTGCCCGTCAGGGCCAGGAGGAGGCACGCCAATCCAGTCCATCGATGCGGTCGCAGTGGCGTCATTGTTCGGCCTCACGCTTGAGTTCGGCCAGCAGATTCAGGGCGTCGAGCGGCGTGAGGCGCTCGAGGTCCAGAGCTTTCATGCGCTCGACGATCGGGTGAAGATCTGGGGGTGCCTGAAAGAGGCCTAGTTGCGCTTGAGTTGTCGCGTGTGCGCCGCTCAGAGTCGGCCGCCCCCCTCGTTGCAGTTCGTCCTGTTCCAACGACCGCAGGATTTCTGTCGCCCGCCGGACCACGGCAGGCGGCAGGCCGGCCAGACGCGCCACCTGAATGCCGTACGAACGATCAGAGCGCCCTTCAATGACCTTGTGCAGGAAGACGATGTCATCTTTGAACTCACGAGCCGCGACATGGAAATTCGCGACGCCAGGGAGCGCGTCGGCCAGATCCGTCAGCTCGTGGTAGTGCGTGGCAAAGATCGTCTTGGGTCGGGCCCGGTCGTTGCTAGCCAGGTGTTCGGCCACGGCCCAGGCCAGACTCAGTCCGTCAAAGGTGGCGGTGCC
>JABMNV010000261.1 GCA_013203475.1 Acidobacteriota bacterium | reverse complement strand
TTCGCCGGGGCGTAGCGCAGCTTGGTAGCGCACCACTTTGGGGTAGTGGGGGTCGCAGGTTCAAATCCTGTCGCTCCGATTGATTATTATGGATCCTGACCCCTTGAGCCGCTTTCCCTCAACGCGGCTCATGTACGGGACCACTAACAATAGACTTGCCAAGCACAGTACATTTAGGCTAAGAAGCAGCTAGGGTTTTATATGCTTTCTAAGCCCATCCTCACCTAACTTAACTGTGCCATGGAAGATGCCAAATCAGCCTACCTGTGGACAGTTTTCGATTAGTATCAGGAAATCAGATTGCACCGTATCCATGAGTTAGCGAGGCTTCTAGGGCAAACAGTAAAGAGTCGTAAATCTTAAAACAAAAAACTTGCTCTTTAGCCACTGTCAGCTCGATTTCAAGGGAATCATTCGATCCTTTGCTTGATAAGGGGCAACCAGAGGAGCGCAAGAGCAATGCTGGTCGGCGGGGAATTGATCCGCTGATCCTTCTCAAAAAGCTGCTGCTCAAGAAACTTTTCAATCTCAGCGATGAGGAGGTCGAATTTTAACTAAATAACAGGCGCTCTTTTGGGGAGCTTGTCGGCCTTGGTGTTGAGTGATATTCCTGATCCAACTACAAATGCTTTCTTCAGAGAGCGACTGCGTAAGGCTGATGTGATCAAGGAGCTCTTCGAGATTTTTGAGTCAACCTTCGAGCTCAGTTAGGGCCTCAAGGCCAGTGGAGGTCAGATTATTGATGTCACACTCGTCGCTGTTCCATAGCCAAAGGCTTCTGCGTTGCAGTAGCAGCGCAACACCTGAGAAAAGAACAACGATATCAAGGCCGATTACTTGCCAAATGACTGGAAACAAAATCTAAACCGACTGCAGTAGAATAACTTAGACCTTCAATTGACCAAAAAAAAGGCAACAACCCTTTGGTTACAGGGCCTGCGGCTGCAAAGATTTGGGTCGTGGATTAATCAGACGCTTTACACAGACACCAGCCAATATTCCTGACAGCAAGATGCTGCTAAAGCTCCTAGATCTGGAGAATAATGATGATTATCTTTGGGCAGACTTTGCCTACTCACGTGAGTGACTTGAAAATCTCCTGAGTCTTGGTTGCTTTGCAAGATTGCTTGATTCGCCGGTAATGGGTATGGTTCGATTCATTGAACTATGATGCTCGAGGCGCTGGGATGGCGTCAAGGTTGCGCTTCTAAAAGAGACACGTGTCCCGAAACGCTGAAATGTGCGGAACATCTTTGGAGCTCACCTCTAGGCAGCCTCAAATTAAGATTCCAGAGTCCCCGCACTCCTCCTCCTCCTCGCCAGAATTATCAGACCACTTTCAGAATTAACATCCTTGCTCTTGCATCGAGGGGCAGGCTTGCCTACGCTGTGCAAGCACCTGATGGCGCTTGAGCAACGCTCGGGTAGCGCCCCTCCGAGTGGTGTAACTCAGGAGGTCCTGTGACCCTTTCCGGAGGGTGAACAGGGGC
>JABMNV010000093.1 GCA_013203475.1 Acidobacteriota bacterium | reverse complement strand
TTCTTGTACTTGACCAGCGCAATATCCGGCTCCACGCCGGTCGTGTCGCAGTCCATCATGAAACCAATGGTGCCCGTGGGCGCAAGCACGGTCGCCTGGGCGTTCCGATAGCCGTGGGCTTCACCCAACTCGACGCACTCATCCCAAATCTCCTTCGCACGCTCGTACAGCGGCTGAGGCACATGGGTCTTGTCGATGTCCTTGATCGCAGACCGGTGCTTGCGCATGACGCGCAGCATCGGCTCTCGATTCTTCTCGTACCCGGGAAATGGCCCACCGTGATCCCGCGCCGTGCGCGCACTCTGCGCGTAGGCCGACCCGTGCATGATCGCCGTAATCGCCGCAGCGTAGTCGCGCCCGCCATCGCTGTCGTACGGCAGACCGCGCGACATCAGCAACGCGCCCAGATTGGCGTAGCCCAAGCCCAGCGGCCGATACGCATGACTGTTGCGCCCGATCGACGGGGTCGGGTAACTCGAATTGTCGACCAGGATTTCCTGGGCGGTAATGAACGTGCGGCAAGCGGCCTCGAAGGCTGTGAAGTCGAACTCGCCTTCCGCATCAATAAATTTCATCAAATTGATCGACGCGAGGTTGCACGCCGAGTCATCCAGAAACATGTACTCCGAACACGGATTGCTCGCATTAATGCGGGCCGTATTGGAGCACGTGTGCCAGTCGTTGACCGTCGAATCGAACTGCATGCCTGGATCGCCGCAGACCCACGTGCCTTCAGCGATTTGCCGCATCAGCTCACGCGCTTTATACGTGTCCACAACCTCACCGGTGGTCACACTCCGTGTGTGCCACTCGCCATCGTCCAACACGGCACGCATGAACTCGTCAGTCACCCGCACGGAGTTATTCGAATTCTGGAAAAACACCGATCCGTAGGCGACGCCCGTGAACGACCCGTCGTAGCCGGCATCGATCAGCGCCCAGGCTTTCTTTTCTTCCTGCACCTTGCAGTTGATGAACTCCTCGATGTCCGGATGTTCGGCATTGAGGATCACCATCTTCGCGGCCCGACGCGTCTTGCCACCCGACTTGATGACACCAGCGAATGCGTCGAAGCCTTTCATGAACGAGACAGGCCCGGACGCGGTGCCTCCACCGGCCAGCACTTCCCTCGACGAACGAATGGCAGAGAGATTGGATCCCGTGCCGGATCCAAACTTGAACAACATGCCCTCGGTCTTCGCCAGACCAAGAATTGATTCCATCGTGTCCTGCACCGCGTTGATGAAGCAGGCCGAACACTGCGGTGCCTTTTCGAACCCGCAGTTGAACCACACGGGGCTGTTAAATGCCCCCTTCTGATAGACCAGCAGATGTTTCAGATCATCGCTGAACGCCTGCAGATCATCCTCAGACGCAAAGTAGCCTTGCTCACGGGCCCAACGAGTAATCGCGTCCACGACCCGGCCCACCAACTGCTTGACCGAATGCTCACGCTCGGGCGCCCCAAGCTGTCCCCGAAAATACTTGGACACCACAATATTGGTCGCCTGTTGCGACCAGAACTTCGGAAACTCGACGTCCCGTTGCTCGAAGACCAGTTCGCCGCGTTCGTTGGCGATGACCGCCGCACGCAGCTCCCACTCGACTTCATCAAACGGATCCAGGCCGTCCTGGCTGAAATAACGCTCAAACTCGAGTCCAGCGATGGACGCGCCGGGACCAAACGTCCGCGTCTCTCGAGTCGTCGTCTCGCCAACCGAGGTTCCTACGTTCTGGGCTGTCTGCATTCGATCTGACCTTTACCTTTCGTACATGGCACCGCATCCGCCCCGGATACGGCTACTTCATCCCTGCCAACGCCTACCAATGAATCTCCCCACGACGACGCCTCCAACAGGGCCCTCCTCCTGGTCCCACCACACCCAAAACAGGCGGGAGAAGGAGGCAGAAAACACGACCCGAAACGCTGGGATGCTCCGGAGTCGGCTGCAGGAGCGCCGGGAAAAGAATATGCGCCCAGTTGATGCCCAAGTCAAGCCAGAAACCACGATATATGGTGGTTATTTAGATGCCACGACGCCATATATTGAGAAACGCCCCGTGAGTATGGGCTTTTTTTACCTGCCCTATTTTTTCATCGCTCTGACCCAAAGGGCCATGGCGGTTTGGATGAAACCATTTGGCGAACATAACCTGAAAACAAGGGAGTCTGCACTCCCCTGATACAGTGAGCTAGATGGACGAAGTCGCCGTGCAACCGCCCGTCCGTCCGTTTGCACTGCTCCAAGTGATTGCGGTCAGCGGCCTGCCGACACAACTCCTGATTGCGACCGTGCTGATTTTCGGTCTCGGCATGCCGCCGCTCACCAGCGAAGGCTTGTCGCTGGAGTTTATCGCGACCGTCAGCCTGCTCGACACGGCCATCATCGCCTTGCTTATTTTCGCGTTTCTGCACTCCAGCGGTGAGACCTCCCGGCAGGTCTATGTCGGCACCAGGCCCGCACTGCGTGAAATCGGTCTCGGTCTGGCTCTGGTCCCACTGGTGTTCCTCATCGTCGTCAGCCTGGTCGCTGGTGTACGCGCGATTGCTCCGTGGTTGCACAACGTGGACGTCAGTCCATTGGCGGCCTTCATGCGAAACCCGCTGGACGCCGCCATCTTCGCCGTAGTCGTGGTTCTGGCGGGTGGTGTGCGTGAAGAGCTCCAGCGCGGTTTCATCCTGCACCGTTTTGGTCAGCGCCTCGGCGGTATGTGGGTGGGGAACCTGGTCTTCGGATTGGCGTTTGGGCTCGGACACATCGACCAAGGGTGGGACGTCGCGGTCGTTGTCGGCCTATTGGGGCTGGCATGGGGCGCGTTCTACATCCGTCGTGGCTCCATCTTTGTCTCGATGGCCAACCACGCTGGCTTCAACGGCGCGCAGGTCCTGCAACAAATATTGGCGACGTCTCTGGGACTGGGGCGGTGATGACGACGCGGCGCCTGTGGGCGCTCGGTCTGCTGGCCGTGCTGACGCTCCCTGCGGTCACGACGCGAATCTACGCCTCGGATGAGGTCCAGTACTTCGCCTTCGTGCGTTCATTGGCGTTTGATCGCGACCTGAGTTTCGAAAACGAATATCAATATTTCTTTGAGCACGACGCCGGCGGGGAGGGATTCCACGCCACCTTTCTCGAAGACCGCTACACACAGGCGGGACGCCGGATCAATTTCGGCACGATCGGACCGGCGCTACTCTGGGCGCCGTTCTACGCCGTTGGCCACATCGTCGCAGGTGTCACTGGTGCCCCGCAGGATGGTTACAGTCAGCCCTACATCACAGCGGTCGCTTACGGATCGGCGGTGTACGGGTGGCTGGCGATTTTCCTCTCCGCGGCCATCGCGCACCGATGGATGGCACGCGGTCGGGGCGCCGCCCTCGCGGTGATGATCGGAACCCCCCTGCTGTTCTATGTCTACGTGGCGCCGCCATTCTCACATGCGTGCGCCACCTTCGCGGTCACACTCTCGCTCTGGGTCTGGCTGCGCGTGCGCGAGACGTGGTCGCCCGCCGGCATCATCCTGTTGGGCCTGACGGTCGGCCTGATGGCCACAATGCGGGACCAGGCCGGGCTGTTTGCGATCGGCCCGGCGCTCGACTTTGCCCGCTGGGCCTGGCGTCGCCGCCAGTGGCGCCCGACCGCGATTCGAGCTGCGGTAGGCGCCGCCGCCGCACTGGCGGCGTTCCTGCCGCAACTGCTCGCATCGCGCGCCATCAACGGCTACATCGGTCCTCACGAATCTGTCGGGAACAAGATGTCCTGGATGTCGCCGCACGCATTCAGCGTCTTGCTCAATCCCGAGCATGGGTGGTTCGTCTGGACGCCGCTGGCCGTGCTGGGCCTGGCGGGCCTGGTCGGCCTGGCGCTGGGCCGCATCCGTGCGGACCCCCGTCCCGAACTCAGTCACGACGCGCGGTGGTTCGGCGTGTGTGCGCTCGTGATGATCGGGCTTCAGGTCTACATCAACGGCGCCGTCGAGTCGTGGACGGTGGCAGGTGCGTTTGGCCAGCGACGCTTTCTCGAAGTCACGCCACTCCTTGTCGTCGGGCTGGCCGCCGTTCTGTCGAGCGGTCGCCAACCACGTCGCATCCTCTGGGGCATTGTTGTACTCAGCGTGTGGTGGAACCTGGGTCTGCTTATACAATTTGGCACCCACCGTATGGACCGGCAACGACTCACGTTGAGAGACAATGCGTGGCAGACCTTTGTCGTACTTCCCCGCGACGCACCGGCGCTCGCCTGGCAGTATCTGACTGACCGCAGTTCGTTTTATCGCCAGCCACGCCAGTGAACGCCTTCTTCTCCAGGCCTCGCCGCACTTCAGTGCTCCTGTTCCTCCTGTTGGTGGCTGGCTACAACGCTAACGGCCGGGAATCGGGTTCGATTGACGGGCAAGCCGCCAAATACTTCGCACGCGGAATGGCAGTCCGTGGAACATGGGTACTCGATCGGGACGTCGCGGCGCAGCCACAATTGGGTGAACGCGCCGCGTTTGCCATCGGGCGGGACGGCCACTGGCGGCCAGCATATGGCGTGGTGCCTGGCCTCATCGCGGCGATCCCCGCCTTCGTCGTCCACACGACGGGCCTGGTCGACATGGACGCGCCGTTGGCAGCCAATCTGCTCGCCAAAGTCACGGCATCGCTGCTGACAGCTGCGGCTGTGACGCTCGTGTTTCTCGCTCTGCTTCGGGCAGTGTCTACGACCGTTGCGTTGGTCACGGCGCTCGCGCTCGGCTTTGGCACAAACTACTGGGCGGCCGTGAGCCAAACGCTGAGCCAACAAGAGTGCGTGGCGTTCGGCCTGGCGCTGACATTGTGGGCGTGGTGGCGAATCGACGCGCTCTCGCGAACCAGACTACTGGTTGGCGCCGGTGGCCTCGCCCTGGCAGGCGCCGCACGGATGCAGGTCGCCCCACTCGTCGCAGTCTTTCTGCTCTGGATGATCAGTCGGGTGGGGTGGCGCGCGGCAGTGGCCCCGACCGCGCTGGTGATGACAGCGGCGGCGCTGGAGGTGGGCCGCAACCTCACGTGGTTCGGCTCGGTCATCGGCGCCACAGCGTCCACTGAGGCTCTGCATCCACTACTGCACGGCGTCGAAGGCCCCCTCGCGACGGCGCCTTGGCTGAACGCCTTCGGCCTGCTAGTCTCGCCCTGCCGTGGATTACTGGTCTATAGCCCGATCGTCCTGGTGGCACTCGCGGGCATGGCCCTGTCGCTTCGACGTCGGTCGAAGACTCCGGATTTGTTCTGGCTGGCGACCGCCATCGTTGTTCAATTCATCATGTATGCGTGCTATGCCGTGTGGTGGGGTGGACACTCGTTCGGCCCCCGTTACCTGCTCGACGTCCTGATTCCCTTGGCGCCCTTTGGGGCCATCGGCGCCGTGTGGGTCGGCCGACGCCCGGTTCGAAAGCTCGCCGAAACAATGCTGCTCATCTGGTCCGTGGGCGTGGCAGGCCTCGGTACCTTTGTCTATCCCAACGACCGATGGAACACGGCGCCTCGGGACGTCGACCGTTTCCACACCCGTCTCTGGGAATGGCGCGACAGTCAGATTTCGCGCGCGCTGCGCTCGCCAAACAGTCCGCAAAATTTCACCCTCTTCGACCGGGCGAGCGTACGGCAGGGTCGCCAATGAGTGATCGCCGCATGCGGATCCTCTCCTTCGCTGATACCCGCTTCCCCATCGAACGTGCCAACGGGGTCCAGACGATGGCCACGTGTCGCGCGCTAGCGGCCCGCAGCCACCACGTGACACTGCTGGTGCGCCCCGACACTCACACACCTCCGCGTGATCCATTTGAGTTCTACGGCGTCGCTGTAACGCCGACCTTCACGATCGAGACGATTCACCCCCGCGGGAACGCGACCGGGCGACGCGTCCACATGTTGTGGTCTGCGGTACGCCGCGCCCTGAGTCGGAGACGACTCCAGGACGCCAGCGACGTGGTCTATACCCGCGACCTCGGGTTGGCCGCGTTGCTCGCCCGCGTTCCCGCCTCGCGCCGACCACGACTGGTCTACGAGTCACACGGCATTGCCCCCGTGGTCAGTGCCTCATTACCGAGCCTGCTCGGTCGTCCGGACCTCGCACCGTCGGAGAACAAGCTCGCACGACTGGACCGCCGCGAGGCGCTTGTGTGGGCCCGCGCGGACGCGTACATCACAATTACGCAGACGCTGGCCGATGATCTCAGCACGCGATACGGATCGCGCAGCGGCGTGAGCGTCGTGCCCGACGGCGCCCCACCCGCCGTGGCCTCCGCCCCGGTCACCCGCCCGACGACCGACCGTGTTCGCGCAGCCTATGCCGGGCATCTGTACCCCTGGAAAGGCGTCGACATTTTTCTACGGGCGCTCGCCGCCTTACCGCAGGTCGACGGCCTCATCGTCGGTGGCCATCCCGGCGAAGCCGACCTGGCACGCGTGACGGCGTTGGCCAAGACTCTGCACCTGGAGGATCGACTGACCATCACGGGACTCCTGCCACCATATGAGGTGGCGGCAGCGCTGGCCGAGGCCGATTTGCTGGTGTTACCCAACACGTCCACGGCGATCTCGGAGCGGTATACGTCTCCGTTAAAATTGTTCGAATACTTGGCGTGCGGCGGTACCATCATCGCGTCAGACCTGCCGGCCATTCGTGAAGTGCTGACACACGACGTCACGGCGTGGCTGGTGCCGCCGGGTGATGCGGCATCGTTGGCTGACGCGATGTCGGCGCTGGCGAGTGATCCGACTCACCGCCGGAGACTGGGCGAGGCCGCTCTTGAGCTCTCGGCTGAATATACGTGGGACCGGCGCGCGGAACGTATCGAACGCGCGTTGGAGGCGGCCATTTCATGATTTCTTCCGCGATCTTCTCCGTAGTCCGTTGCCCCGAGTGTCGGGTCCTGCTGCAACCACACGCCTCTGGCGCCACGTGTCCGGCGTGTCAGCGCGTTTTCGGCAGTGGGCAGCAGAACGCCGGCTATTTGGATCTTCGCCCGATTGAAGCGTTTGCTGAACAGACGAAGTACCTCGATGCGGCCCTTCACGTCGATGCGCGCCACGAGACGGTCGCCCCGCCGCTTCTGGGATCAAAAATTCGTAACGACCAACTGCGGGCATTTCTCAATCTGACCGCTGACGATCGGGTGGTGGATTTGGGCTGCGGCAGCGGGCGGGCGATGGTCTGGAATCGCGACACGGGCGCGTCGTTCACGGGCGTCGACATCAGTGCGTTCTTCGCCAAAGAAGCCCTCGAAGGGTGCGACCTCCTGCTGGGCGATCTGCGACAACTCCCCCTGGCCGATGGGGCATTCACGAAAGCATGGTCGCTCGACGTGCTGGAGCACCTGTCACCCCAGGCGCTCCATGACATGCTGTCTGAGGCCAATCGGGTGCTGGCTGATGACGGGGCGCTGTTTGTATATACGCACGTGCGCAAGAACGGGCCCCTGGCCATCGGTGTGCGATGGGTCAATCATCTCGCTCACGGGTTGGAACGTCTTGGGCTGCTCGATCTGCGAACCGAGCGTCTGCGCAAGTCTGACCACCTCAACCCCATCGCCGACCACGAGGACCTTCACCGCGTGGCAGCCGATGCTGGATTCACGGTGGAACGCATCACGTACTACACCCCGATCTTCGGCTCCTTTGTCGAGAACATCCTGACGCGAATGGCTGAGCACATCATCGCTGGACGAATGGCGCGCCGATCTGGCACCCAGGGTGACGCGGGGGCGGCCGTGCGAGAGGCTCGAGCCACGGCCAAGACTCGACTCCGAAAACGTGGCCTCGTCTATTGGATGACCCGCGCGATCACGGGTGTGATGTACCTCGACGTGGTGCTCTGGGGACGCTTCCGATCCGGTCCCTTCTTTGCCCGGTTGCGCAAGGTCCAGGCCCACGCACCGCAGACGATGGACCGCTGACATGCGCATCGTCTACGCGGCACTTGACCAACAGGTAACAGGCACCCTTGGCGGGTCTGTGCACGTCAGGGCCGTCGCCGACGGGTTGGCAGCCCTGGGCCACGAGGTGCACGTCGCTGTGACCCCTGGCGGCCCCTGGCCGGATGGTCCGGTGCATTGGCATCCGATGTCACCTCCCCTTGGTCAGCCCGCGCTCCGGTGGCTCAGGGTTGGCGCCGTCGCCGCACTGGCTCGGCGTGTCAAGGCGCAGGTCGTCATGGAGCGGTACTACAACTTCGGCGGCGAGGGCGTCATTGCGGCGCGCCGACTCGGACTGCCTGCGGTCCTCGAGGTCAACGCGCCCATTATCGACTTTCCAGGCTCCATCAAGTCGCGCATCGATCGCGCACTGCTTGTCGAGCCCATGCGCCGCTGGCGCGACGCCCTCTGTCGACACACGCACCTCTTTGTGACCCCGAATGCCGGGATCCTACCGGCATGGGTGGACCCGGCAACCGTCCTCGAAGCGGAGTGGGGTGCCGATGTCGACCGCTTCACTCCCGACGCGCAGGGTTCCCTCCCGTTTCAGCGTGATTCGGGCCGAGTGTTGTGTGTGTTTGCGGGTGCGTTTCGGTCCTGGCATGGTGTGGTCCAGTTGTCGGCCGCGCTGGCCCGCCTGCACGCCCAGGGCGAACACCGACTCGGGGCCGTGTTTATTGGTGACGGCCCCGAGCGTGCGGCGGCAGAACATGCGGCCCGCGATGTGCCAGGCGTGATATTCACGGGCGCCGTCCCCCACGAGCACCTGCCCGCGTGCCTGGCGGCGGCCGACATCGGCGTGGCGCCATTTGATCCGGGCAAGCACAAGCCTCTGCAACTAGGCTTCTACTGGTCGCCCTTGAAAATTTTCGAGTACATGTCGGCCGGCCTGCCGGTGGTTGCACCACGCCTCCCTCGCATCGCCCAACTGGTGCGTGACGAACAAGAGGGTCTGTTGTACGACCCCCGTAATCCGCGCACGTTGGACGCCGCACTCGTCCGGCTCACGGACGGAATTCTCCGCGCCAAGCTGGGCCGCGCCGCGCGCACAAAGGCCGTGGACCACTACAGCTGGCGCGCGCACTGCGCGGCCCTCGACGCACGATTACGGAGACTGGTCTCGGAACGATGAGTCGCATCACATGACCCACGTCAACGGAATGACCCGTCGCCGCGTCTTGTTGGTCACCGATTCGTTTCCTCCAGGCTCTGGAGGGTCGGGATGGAGCACCTTTGAGTTGGCGCGGCAGCTGCGCCAGCGTGGGCATCACGTGACGGTCGTCCATGCCATGCCTGGCAAGGAGGACGGTCTGCATCAGACGTCGTACGACGGCATCGACGTCACGCAGTTCCGCTGTCACGTGCCGAACGTTCCGGTCGTCAGGAATGTGCTCAAGAACGAGCGACTCTGGTCAACGCTCGCGCGATACCTGGTCACCCGCCTGCAAGCCAGTCCCGTTGATGTGGTTCACGCACAGCACGTAATGACAACGGTCCCGGCGGTGCGGGCAGGACGCCAGTGCAACGTTCCCGTGGTCTCCACCGTGCGCGACTACTGGCCCGTCTGTTACTGGTCCGACCTGATCGTGGAGCCGTCCGCACCGAACTTGTGCCCCGCCTGTACGGTGGGCGGGATGTGTCGGTGCATACCAAGCCGCAGCGCACTCGGACGGGCGGCGTGGCCTCTGATTCCGTACATGCGGCACAATCTCGCCACAAAGCGACGCGAACTGGCGCGGGCTCAGGTCGTGGTCGCGGTGAGCACCGCCATCGCTCGCGATCTGCGACGTCGTGCACCCGAGTTGGCGCAGACGCGGATCGAGACAATTCCGAATCCTGTGGACATGACGACGCTCGAACCCAACGCCACGCCGCCAGAGCAAGCCTCTGTGTTGTACGCGGGCAAGCTGGCCGTCAACAAAGGCGTGCAGTTCTTGCTGCCCGCGCTCGACGCCGCCAACGTCGACTGGCCACTGGTGGTGATCGGTGATGGCCCGATGCGCAGCCAGTTGGAGGCCGACGCCACACGTCGTGGGCGAAAGACACGCTGGCTGGGCTGGCGCGACCGCGCGGAAGTACTGACGGCCATGCGGGGTGCCACG
This sequence comes from Acidobacteriota bacterium, assembly GCA_013203475.1. Lineage (GTDB taxonomy): Bacteria > Acidobacteriota > Vicinamibacteria > Vicinamibacterales > SCN-69-37 > SYFT01. The sequence goes on along the minus strand of JABMNV010000093.1, from coordinate 21,771 downwards.
ATGCTGGCGTTTCCGTCCTACGGTCCTGAGTCACTCAGCCGCGTGCTGATTGAAGCCTCCGCGCTCGGCCTGCCGATTGCGGCGATGGACACGGGCGGCACGGGTGACATCATCCAACATGACGTGACCGGGCTGTTGGCCTCATCACCAGAGGCCTTCGCCCGTGACCTGGGCCGACTGGCGGGCGATCCCGATCTGCGGGCACGCCTCGGAGCGGGCGCCGCCGCACATGCACGCACACACTTCGAGGCGTCCCAAGTCGCCGCACGCATTGAGGCGGTGTACGCATCGGTCCTGACGACGGGGCCTGACCATGCGTAACAAACCCCTGCGCGTGGCGGTCATCGCCCGGGCCGTCCGGTCATTGCACGGGCAGGGTGGCCTTGAACGGTCCGTCCATGACTTGGTCCGGCATCTGGCGGCGCGCGACGTCGACGTCACGCTGATCACGCCTCCGCCCGACGGCCGACACCGCGCGTCGACCACGGATCCGTTCGCCTCGCCTCGGATCACTCTGCGGCAGGTGCCCTATGCCACGTTCCCGTTCGCGAATCGTCGGGGCACCACCATTGTCGACCGCAGCACAGCGTACCCGCTGTTCGGGTGGCGGGCCGGACGACTGGCCCTTGCGCTGGCACGCGCCGGGAAGATCGACATCGTGCATGCCTTTGGTGCCGCGGGGTTGGGATATGCGTTGGGTAGGCGCCAGGGCGATCCGCCACTGGTGGTCAATCCCCAGGGGCTCGAAGAATTCGGCGCGTCCGCAGAGGCGCTGCCCCGTCTGAAGCGGTGGGGATATGCTCCGCTCCGCGCCGCCGTGCGCGCCACGTCGCGTCGAGCGGACGCCATCATCGCGACCGATCGGGCGCTCGAGCCCGTGGTCACGAGGCACTTGCGCCCAGCCGCTGGTCAGATGGTCACCATTCCCAATGGGATTGACCTGGTCGAAGTGAGCGGGCTGGCCGGTGCGGCCGAGGGCCTGCTCCTGCGGCACACCTACGGCATTGGTGCAGGTGAAACCGTGCTCCTCAGCGTGGGCCGCCTGGAGCAGAACAAGGGATTTGATGTCATGGCGCGAGCGCTTGGTCAGGCCGCGCGACCAGGCGGGCCTCTGTCAGCGTACGGCTGGCGCTGGGTGCTGGCAGGTGCCGGTCCGTATCGATCGGTGATTCAGTCGGTGGTTCAAGCCACACACCTCGAGGCGCATGTGATCTTCGCAGGGCGCGTCTCGGACGCCGACCTTCACGCGTGGTACGAAGCCGCCACCGTATTTGTCCATCCGACGCGATACGAAGGTAGTTCCCTCGTGACACTGGAAGCCATGGCGCATCGGCGTCCGATCATCGCAACCCGGGCCGGTGGCCTGCCGGACAAGGTTCGACCGAACATCAACGGTTGGCTCGTCGAGCCTGGGTCGGTCTCGGCGCTCACCGAGGCCTTGGGTGCCGCAGCCGCGGCGCGGTCATCGCTGGTGGGTCTGGGCGCGGCGAGTCGCCGTATCGTGGAGGAAGAGTTTTCCTGGGCCGTGTTGGTCGACCGCCAGATCGCGCTCTACAACGATCTGCTTGGACGAGCGTAATGGCCCGTACAATCGAACCGCTGATGTCGTCTCCTGCTTTCATCTCCCGACGCGGACACCTGGTTCTGCTGACCCTTATCGTGGTCCTGGGTGCCGTGCTGCGTTTCACCGCGCTGGGTCAGGGCATTCCGTTCGCGATTGGAGTGGATGAGCCCGAGATAGTCGAGCGGGCGGTGCGGATGATGAAGACCGGAGATTTTCATCCGCACTTTTTCGATTATCCGGGACTCTACATCTACATCCAGCTCCTGACTGCCTGCGTGCGGTTTGTTGCGGGTGGCATTGCGGGGCTCTGGGCCAATCTCGACAGCACCACACCCGCTGATTTCTATCTCTGGGGCCGGGCCGTCACCGCGGCATTCGGCACGCTCACGATCGTGTTGGTGTATCAAGGAGCCAAGCGCATCTCTCCGCTGGCGGGACTGATCTCGGCGGCGATCTTCGCCGTCCAATCCATGCACGTGCGCGAGTCGCACTTCGTGCTGACCGACGTGCCAACCACATTTTTCATCGTGCTCACCTGGGTGCTCGCGCTCAGGGCGCACGATCATCACACCGTACGGGCCTTCTTCTGGGCGGGCGTAACGGCAGGACTCGCCGCAGCGACCAAGTACAACGGCGGCGTCGCCATCCTGCTGCCGCTGCTGGTCTTGTTGATCGGCACCGGAGGGTGGCCCTGGAAACTGCGGGCGATCGCGGCAGTCACGGGCGGCGCGGCCAGCGGGTTCCTCGCTGGAGCACCGTACACCGTGCTGGCACTCCCGGAATTCCTGAACGCGTTTGCGTACCTCTCACACATGTACGCCATCGGTCCGCCGCCGCCCGAGCCCGGATGGGTGATCTACTTGAAGCATCTACGACTGAATTTTTCGACGCCGGGCCTGCTGTTGGCAGCGGGTGGCCTCGGGCTCGGACTTCGCAGGCTGTGGCACCAGCCTCGCAACATCGCCACGTTGTGCTGGGTCACGACGGCCCTGTTTGCGCTGCTTTATTTCTGGATCATCGCGGGCCAACGACTCATCTATGGCCGCTATCTCCTTCCGGTGCTGCCGTTCCTCAGCGTGTTAGCGGGAAGCGCGGTGGCGGCCGTCCTGGAGGCCGTCCATGCCAGACTGGCGCGGCCCATGGCCGCGGGAATACTCGGCACAGTGCTGGTGGTCACCGTGTGCTGGCTGCCCACTGTCAATGCGGTCTCATCGCTCATCGACGCGCGCAAGGTCGGCACGGCCGAACAGACCTACCGTTGGATGATTGAACACCTGCCGGCCGGTGCCAAGATCGGCATCGAGACTCGCGGCATCCTGTTTGATACCAGGGAACACCGGGCAGAAAATCTGGCGCGTCTCGTGCATGAGGACTTTCATTTCTACCAGTCGGAAGGCTTCCAGTACCTCGTGGCTTCCTCGCAGGCATTCTGGACGGCCCTCTACGCGAACCCGCCGGAGCCTGGTGCAGCCAGTCGATACAACGATCTATTCCGCCGGCTCGAACACCTCACCACGTTCATGCCAGATCAGGCGCACCCTGGTGCGGAGTGGCGTATCTATCGCGTGCCGACGCCGTGACCCGAACCGTGGCCCTGCTGCGGTCGGTGGTCGGCACAGCCGCCTGGCTGCTGCTCGCCAGCCTGATCGTGCATGTGATCGGACGGCAACTCACCAGGGCACGATGGCTGCCGTGGCTGCCCGACGCTCCAGAAATGCTGGTCCTGCTGGCCTGTGCTGCAGCGGGCGCGCTGGTGGTGACCCAGCGGCAGCGAGCCACGGCCATTGTGCTGGCAGGAACCCTCGCTGGCGGCCTGGCGTGGCAACTGCAGACCGGAGCACGGCTGCAGAGTGACGCGTTTTATTACTACGCGTACCTGCGCTCGATGACCTTCGATCACGACGTGAGCTTCGCCAATGATTACCGCCTGCTGGGCCTGGGCGACAAGACCTACCTCTTTGATCCCACCCCTACTGGATACGCTCACTCGGCGTGGACGATCGGACCGGCGATCATCTGGTCACCATTTTTCGCCGTCGGACATCTGGCAGCCACCCGGCTGGCCGCCGCCGGCCAGGAGGTCGCGACCGACGGCACCTCGTTCCCCTATCGGCAATCCATCGTCATCGCCGGTCTCTTCTACACACTGCTGGGATGGTGGTTCACGCTCCGCTTTGCCGAGCAGTGGTTTGCCCGCCGCGAGGCCGCGACCGCGGTGGCCTTGATGGCCGGTGGTTCGTTCATGCTCTGGTACAGCGTCGTGGAACCCACGATGACCCATGCGCCGTCAATGGCCGCGGTCGCCGGGTTCCTCTGGTGCTGGGCCGCAAGTCGGCAGCGGCGTCGCCCCGAGGCACCGCCGCGCACGCAACTGGTCTGGTGGACCGCACTGGGTCTGCTGGCTGGATTAATGACGATCATTCGCTGGCAGAATGCGCTGTTCGCCATCGTGCCGGCGTGCGAACTGAGTGCGGCAGTGTGGGTCGCCTGGCGCAGCTCACGACATGGCGCGGCACGTCGGCTCCTTCTTGGCGGCCTGGTGTTCACGGTCGCCGCGATCGTCGCCTGTGTGCCCCAGCTCATGGCGTGGCGGTCGATTTACGGCACCTACATCGCGATCTCGCCCATCGGCCCCGTCATTCGCTGGACGATGCCGCAGCTGGAGCTCACGCTCTTCTCGTCGCGGAACGGCTTGTTCGCGATGTCGCCGCTCCTGTATGTCGCGGCGATCGGTCTGCTCGGATTCAGCGCGCGGCACCGGGCCGCGGGCCTGCCCCTGCTCGTCGCCACGGCAGTGATGGTGTACTTCAACGCCTCGATTCAGGACTGGTGGGGCTCTGACGGTTTCGGTGGCCGACGCTTTGACGGCGTGCTGCCCATTCTCACGTTGGGTTTGATTGTCAGCTGGCAGTGGCTGCGTGGGCTGGCGGCCAGACGGCCGCAGACCTTGGTCGGCGTCTTCCTCGCCGGTGCGGTCATCTGGAATCTGACGCTCATGTCGGCAGCACAAAGAGGCGTCGTCCGACTTGGGGAGGCGATCGCATTCGGCCCCGTTGCCGGAGACCAGGTGCGGACGCTCCACTCGTGGATTGGCTATCCGTTTTCCGTTCCTGCCAACTGGTGGCACGCGCTGCGGAACGACGTGACGGTGGCCGCCTACGACGTCTTGCGGCCGTCGTACTTCCTGGGTGACCCGCTGCAACCGTACGGGCGCGTGGACATCGGCGGCGCCGATGGGCCTCTTGTGGGCGAGGGGTGGGGCGCGGCCGAGCGGGAGGGAGACACAACGTTTCGCTGGGCGGCAGGTGACGCGCAGGTTCTCGTGCCTCTAGCGCACACGGCCGAACTCACCGTGCAGCTCCGTCTGCGCGCGTTCTCGTTCGCGGGAGCACCCATCCAACGCGTCACCATCGAGACCGGTCGCGAGACGTTTGGTCCATTTGAGGTCGGTGACACCTGGCAGGTCATCGCGATCCCCACTCCGGCGTCCGCGTGGCGGGCCGGCGTCAACCACGTTCGTCTTCGCTTTGAGCGGGCCACGCGACCTGCCGATGTCGGAGCCGGCGGCGATACCAGGACACTTGCGGCGGCCGTGGACTTTCTTCGGGTGAGCCAACGATGAAGGCGCGGATACTGCCGCTGACGAGCGGCATTCTTCTCGCGACCGGCCTGCTGGACCTTGTCTCTCGTCAGTTGACGCGCCTGTCGCTGGCGCAGTGGACCGGCGTGCATGCAGACGTGTCGATGGTCTGGAGTGTCGCCCTCGTTGTGGTGGGTGCCGGTCTGGTCATTGCGAGCGGGGCGAGCGGGGCCAGCGGGGCCAGTGCGGCCCGGCGTGTTCGCGCCACGCGAACGGCCGCCGTGCTCGCCGTCTGTTTTGCCACCGGCGCCGCTGCCCAGTTGCAGTTGGGCGCGCGTCTGCAGAGCGACGGCTTCTATTACTTCGCCTTCACACGCTCGCTGTGGTTCGATCACGACGTCGACCTCACCAACGACTACGCGCTGCTTGGCATCGACGACGCCCAGCACCAGTTCCTGTTGGAACCCACCATCACCGGCTATGCCCAGAGTGCGTGGGCCATCGGCCCTGCGATAGCGTGGGCTCCGTTCTTCGGCGTCGGACACCTGACGGCCATGGGGCTGTCGGCCAGCGGTCGCGACGTCAAGACCGACGGCACCTCGTTCCCTTACCGACAGGCGGTCTGTCTGGGCGGTCTGTTCTATGGGCTGCTCGGCCTCTGGTGGTCCTACCGACTGGCCAGACTCGCCGTTGATGCCCGGGCCGCCACTCTGGCCGTGGTCACCGTCGGCCTGGGTTCGTTCGTGCTCTGGTATCTCGTGCGCGAACCCACGATGAGCCATGGCGTCTCGATGGCGGCTGTCGCGGGATTCACGCTGGCCTGGACCAGGCTCCGGGCTCGCGACGACTGGCGTGCCCTGGCCCTGCTCGGGTTGGCTGGCGGCGTGATGGTGATCATGCGGTGGCAGAACGCGGTGGTCCTCATCCTGCCGACGCTTCTGCTGCTCAGGCAGCCCCGCCGCCTCGCGGTGTTCGGTCTGGGCGTCTGGATCGGCGCCCTGCCACAAATGCTGACCTGGCACGCGCTCTACGGTGCGTGGATCACCCAGCCTCCGGTCAGCCCGCGCCTGTTCTGGACGGCACCGCAACTGATCGACGTGCTGTGGTCGTCACGGAGTGGACTGTTCGCCACGTCACCGGCCTTGTATCTCGCGGCGCTTGGCCTGATACCCCTGTGGCGACGACATCGAACGTTGGCGGCCATGGGCCTTCTGACGTTGGCGCTGATGACCTGGACGAACGCGGCCGTCGAGGACTGGTGGGCAGGTGCCAGTTACGGGGGCCGACGCTTTGACAGTGTGATTCCCTTCTTTGTCCCCGCCCTGGCCGCCGCCATTGTCGCCACCCAACGAGCGATCGTCCGCCGACCTGCGGCCGTGGCGGCGGGTGTGTTCGGACTGTTGGTGATCTGGAATGTCTCATTGCTCGCCGTTGCCCGTGCGGGCACGTATCGTCTCGGGCAGATCGTCTCGTTCGCTGACCTCGGATCCGCCCAGGCCTCAACGCTCCATGGGTGGTTCGGTCATCCGTGGTCAATGCCGGCCAATCTCGCGTTCGCCTGGCACAACGGCGTCGCACCCGCGCGATTTGATCTCCTCCGGCCGAATCGATTCCTGGGTGATCCCACCCGCCCGTATGGACGGGTGGATGTAGGCACCGACGACGACGTCTACGTTGGTGATGGCTGGTACGGCCCTGAGCGCGACGGAGACATCACGTTTCGGTGGGCCGGTGATCAGGCGGTCGTCCTGATCCCGCTGGATCACCCGTCGGCGCTGCTGTTCCAAGTGCAACTCCGGGCGTTTGACTACCCGGACGCACCACCGCAGATGCTCTCAGTGGCCATCAACGGCCACGCGCTTGACGGCCCCGTGATCGGAGGGGGCTGGCAACGGGTGGAACTGCCGACGAACGCGGACGTGTGGCGCAAGGGACTCAATCGCGTGTCGCTGCGGTTTAGTCGTGCCACGCGCCCAGCCGACATCGGGGGTCAGGACGGTCGACGCCTGGCAGCGGCCGTGGACTTTGTTCGGATTCAAGTGGCCAGTCAAAACGCTTCGCCGATGCTCAGATGAAACTCCCAGCCCCGCTCGCGCTTGCCGCCCACCAGTCGACGGTCACCCTTGAAGCCGACGTCCAGGCGTAACGGTCCCAGCGGAGAGCGATAGCGGATCCCCGCTCCCAACGTCGCTCGCAACTGCGCCAGCCTGATGTCTCCGGCGCGCGCGAACACGTTGCCGGCGTCAACAAAGGCGACCAAAGAGACCGAGGGCACGATCCGCATCCGGGCCTCGCCATTGAGCACGACCAAGCCGTTCCCCCCGATGGACAACCCCGCCACGTTGATGATGTCTGGGACCCCAAGCCGGTCCTGCTGAAAGCCGCGCACGGACGTGCTGCCGCCAGCGAAGAACCGGCGGCCTGCTGGCAGGTCCGCGACAGTGTCAGTCACACTCTCGCCGTTCACCTCGCCGACCGGTTGACCGCTGGCGTCAAGGCGCACGACCTGCCGCTCGAATCCGCGAGCCAGACCGACCTGCATCCGTCCCGCAAGCACAACTCGGTTCCCGCGCGAGACTCGGCGAAAACCAGTGGCCTGAAAAAACGCCTTCACAAAACCGACCTCTGAGCCCAGTCCCCGCGCAGCGACTTCGGCATCGGCGCTCAGTAATCCGCCGCCGGTCGGATCGAGCAAATCGTTCCGGTTGTCCCAGACGACGCCGCTGGACACTGAGGACAGGCGAATCTGGGGAAACAGCCGGTCGATCAGGGGTTGATCGTCGGCCGAAATGCCATTCTCGAAAAGGCGCGTCGAATCGAGCGCGTACCGGGCGAAGACGCTGGTCCGGGCCGACCATCGTCGCAGGGCCTCTGCGTTAATCCCGCGACGCTCAAAGGTGTACGACGTGCGAATCGTCCGCTCGGTCGTCGCACTGACGACGAGGTCCGTGGCCGACCGCCACGCGCGGCCTTCGCGATAGATTCCGGTCACCCGATATTCGCTGAAACCAAACCCGTCGCCGTCACCGTCACCGGCCCCGCCTGCAGCCCCTTTGCGCAGGCTCACCCGAGAAAACAGGTTGATCGAGCGATTGCCGCCAAACAGGTTGCGCCGTCCCAGTTCCAGAAACCCTCTCGGCGCAAACTCCAGGCGCTCCTCGCCCACGCCAGAGACCGTGCGTAATCGTCGGCCAAATTCGACGCCGCCACCATACCCAACGGTCGTCGCCGCCGCCTCCTCCACTTGCACGACGACGTCCACATGCGTCTCGTCGGTCCCTCCTGGAGCACCAGTGATTGAAACTCGTCGAAAAATCGCCAACGCGTTCAACTGGCGCAAGCTCTCGAGACGCGCAGCCAATCCAAAGGGCTGTCCGGATCGCAGTGTGACCTGATTCAGAATCGTCTGCGTGTCGACCCGTCGGTTCCCCGCCACAATGACGTGGTCGATGGTGGTCTGTCGCCCCTCAACGATCACGAAGGTCACCGTGTACTGTGGGCCGCCGTCGAGAGTGACGGTCACCTCGGCAGACTGGAGTCCAGAGTTGCGATACAAGAGTTCGACAGCGTCTCGATCCTGACGAATCTGGGCATCCCGCAGAGGCTGGCCGGGCGCCAGTCGAATCGCGCGTCTGACCTCGGCCTCTCCGATATGTTCTGCCCCTTGAACGACTACGTCACCCACTGACCGTGCGGGGCCTTCGATAATCGACAGATGCACGACCGCTTCCCCGTCCTGATCCGCTCGCGTGTCGGTCGCCGCCTCTGGCACGATCGTGATGTCGGCCGCGAACCCGGCAAACTCATACGCGTTGTACAGGGCGACCACTCGATTGGTGACGACGTCGAGACGGAAGAACTCGCCGAGACGAAGATCCAGGAGGGCCCGCACTTCGTCTTCGGAGAAATACTCATGGCCGGCGATGGTCACGTCTCGGAGACGGTATTGACGGCCTCGATTCACCTCGACGCTCACCACAATCCTGGAGCCGTCCGGGTCTTCCAGCGGGCGAACGTTCACCTCAGCGCGCCAGTACCCGTCGCGCTGTAACGCGGCCTGAATGCGAATCGCGGCGTCTTCGAGCAGATCCTGATCGGCTGAGTTCTCACGGCGGATGGGAATCCACTGATCGACGTCGTCAGTCGGCAATGAGTCGCCAGTGACGACAATCTCTACGATCGGCCCCGCCTCAACCGACACGACGAGGTCGACCACCTGCCCCTCGCCAGCCGCGAAATGGCTGGCCGACGCCTCGTAGTAGCCTCGCGCCCGCAGCCTCTCGGCGACCCCTCGAAGGGTGTCCTCAAGCGCACGACGCCGGTACGGCTGTCCCGTCATCACGCCCAGGGAGGTCCGGACCTCCCCTGCCGAGAGCGGCGACGCGCCCGCGATCGTGATGCGACCGACGCGCTGCCGAGGCCCGGCCTCAATCGTCAGCACCAGAGTGGAGCGGTGCGCCGCATGGCTCGACTCGATCTCGGCGCGCACGACCGGCGCCGCGAATCCTTCATCGCCAAGCAGTCGACGCACGGCGGCCACCGCGACATCAGGCTCCAGTGTGGCGAGGCGCCCACCAATCTGTTCGCGGACACCGCGCTCAAGGTCACGTCGACCGATTCCCAGCGTGCCTCGAAATTCCAGACGATCGATGGGATGGGCCGGGGTCAGGGTGAAGATCACGTCCACCCCGCCTCCCGACGGCCGCACCGCGACCGTCACGTCGGAGAACCGACGAAGGTTGGTCAGGTGCGCGAGACTCTCGCGCACCTCAGCCTCCCGCAGTGGCGCAGACTCGTGCACTTCCAGTAGTCGCAGCAGGCTTGACTCATGCGTTGGCTGCCCCTCTACCTCCACCCGAAGCACCATGACCGTCCGCCCCACATACGGAGCCAGATCCGGCACGACCAACGGCCGTTGAGCACTCGCCGGCGCGGGTAGGCACACGAGGGCCGCCACTCCGATCGACACGACGAGACGCAGGTGACGGGGCATCGTCAGAACCGGTACCGCACACGGAAGTCGAGTGCAAACGTGCCGTCTTCGTTGCGCGAGAGCACCCAGGACATCCGGTCGTTTTGTGCGTACTCGAGCAACAAGATTTCGTAGTTGAGGTTGGCGTTATCCAGGGATCGCGAATAGGTCAGGTACGCCCGACTGGAAATCCGTTTCCCGACGGTCACCCGCGCGCCAGGGTTGAGCTGCTGCAGGGTCGCATCGGGACCGAATAACGGAGTGACCGTAAACGTGTCGACCAGACCCGTCCGCTCCACGACCCGACCCACCTGCGTCGTGATGGGGCTCGCCACCAACTGGGCCAGAACAGAAGACATCAGCTGATTCTGCACGTCTTGCGATGATCCCAGGGAACGCAGTTCCGCGCGTTGCAGGTTGGGGCTCTGTCCGAGAATCAGAGACAACACATCGGTCTCCGACAGTGGCGGGTCCGCGCTCAGGTCGTACGTAAACCGACTCCGAGTGCCCGACAGTCGCAAGTCGAGGCGATAGTCCTGTGACGGTTGGCGAATCTGCGTGCGCGCCTCAATATCAAAGAACGGATCGATTCGATCGGGGTTAGAAAACTCCAGGTACCCCACCCCCGTGTACCGATTCCCGAGGAATTCCCAATCGCCCCGATCGATGTCCACGCGCCCGATGACCAAGGGTCTGTCCATCGTCCCGGTCAGACGCAGATCGGACGACACCACGATCGTGGCATCACTGTCATCGATCACGACGAGACGCTGGCCTGTCAGCGCCACATCAAACGAAAGCGGCAATTCGGTTGGGGCTGCCACCGCCACCGCCAGCAACTCGGCACCACTGTCGCCCGTGGCAAATCCTAGAAGGCCGGCGTTGCTTTGCAAGCGACTGGTATATCGCGCCTGACGGACCGTGATCTGACCGGCGAGTTGTGCGGCATCCACCGTTCCAGTCAACGCGAGGTCCGCGTCCACAGTCGAACGAAACCCTTCAGGAAATCGCAGATCAAGGCCCGTGCCTCGGGCGGTCACGTTCAGCTCGCCCGTCGCAAACGCCTCCAGGCCAATCGTTCCGCCAAAGATGATTTCTCCACCACCACTGCGTCCTCCGGTGCCCATCCGCGCACGCAGACCATCAAGCCCGATACCATCCCCATCAAATGTCACCGACCCATGAATGTCATCGAGGCTGTGCGGAAACGAGAAGTGACGCAATCGACCGTCGGTAATTGTGGCGCGACCTGAATACGTGGGCGACTCCATGGTGCCCGTCACGCGCGCGGCAACTGTGGCGTTGCCGGAACTGCGCGCGTCCTGCACGACACCTTGCAGCACCGCCAGATTCGCGGTGCCATCGAAGGCGATGTCCAGGGCCGATGTCGCGCGGTTGACGTCGCCCGACACGTTCAAGCCCGTCCCGTCACCTGCAAGCCTGAAGCTCCGAATATGGAAGACATCGTCCTGGAGTGCGAAGCGCATGGGCTCAGAGTTCCGGAGCGCGTAGTCGAACAGCTTCAGGTCGGCCCGATCAATCGTCACGTCCACACCGAGCCTGGACACGTTCGCCAGTTCCCCACTGAAACGCACAGACCCGCTCACCACCGCCTGGGAATAGGGGGACAACTGGGGAGCCACGAACCGAAGATAGGGGTCAATTGATGTCTCGCTAAACCGCAGCGTCATCTCCGCGTCATACGCATCAGTCATGGCAACCCGGCCCGAGCCAGAGATGGACAGTCGGTCAGACGCCACATCAAGGCGATCGATGGTGACCACATCCTCTTCCACGACCATGTGTGCCGTGGCCTGACCGATCCCTTCGTCGCCCCAGAACAAGTCGGCCACGCGACCGTCCCAATCGTACCGGGGTCGCTCCATGCTGCCGCTGCCGTTCATCGTGAAGTTCAGAACACCGGTCAAGTCGGCATCGGGAACCGTAAAACTCACCAGCGATTCAATCGGGATCTTTTCACCGTCGAACGTAAAGCTGTATGTGCCAAAGCCGCCTTCAACAGCAGGCCACCCGATGTACGCCGCACCGCGTACGAACCCCGTACTCTTGGTCGACTCCGCGCCCTCCAGGCGCATGCCGGTGCCCTCAAATGAAAGCCGCGTCGTGAAGGTCTCGAACGTTTCTTCCCAGGCAGAGCCGGGGGTCACGCGCATCAGTCCAAACCCTTCAGGCCCTTCGTAATTTCCATAGATCCGGATGTCGGCAAACGCCGTTCCTTCCACAGGCCAGTCATCGAGCAGGAACGCGTGGCGGAAGTCGGTCAGCGGCCAGTGCTCGACCGTGATCCGCGCATCCATCTCTTCGCCGCCGTCTGCGCGCGGGTATCCCAACGCATACTTCCCGTTGGCAACGATGTGTGTGTCGCCTTCGCCGACCAGACTGTTGGTAATGGTGACGTACGAGTTCTCAATCAGCAGGTCGCCGCGCGCCCGTCCCCACTCCACGTCCCAGGCCCGAATGCCATCGCCTTCGAACAACCCAACAATCAAAGGGCGACTGAACCATTTCGTCATCCTGCCGTCGAACACGCCACGCCCACCGATTTCGACGGCACCGGTGGGGGCACCAAACGTCGTCATGATGGCCGCCACAAGTCGGTCCGTCGCCTGCCAGTCGGTGCTCACAAGTCGGAACGGGATATTGGTGTCGTCGCGCCAACCGGTGGTGCCGTCAAAGGCGACATGGGTCTGCGGCGTCGCCGCCCAACTCTCGCCAAAATCAATCACGTCCGGTGTCAACCTGTACTTGACGACGCCCCCCACCGACACCGGGCCGAGGGAGCGAGCCTTGATGAACGGTGTTTCCCTCGGAGCCGCCACTGTGGGCTCCGGCAGTCGCGCGGACGCCACCGCCCGGCCATCCTCGGGCTGGGCGCGAATTTCGCCGTCTCCCACCATCTGCTCAAACTGGCCGCTGGGCCAGGTCATCGTCTGCCAACCGTCTGCACGACTGGCCAACTCGATGCCCTCCCATCCCATCACGTTGCCGAACGCGACCAGGTCAACCTGCTGGTACGTGACCGACAGGTCTGCGATCGTGCCGCGGCCGCCGCCCCTCGTATCGAGGACATACGACAGGCCCATCGTGCCGCCATAGAACTCGCTCTTGTTCCCCACCACTTCAAGGCGGTTCGGCATCCACACCACACGACCGTCGAGCCTGGGAAAGTCGAGCCCGTTCACAATGAGACGCGGTGTTGTGTAGGCGCCAGCGACCTCATACCCGCCGTCCTGATACTTGTGGTACTTGCCGGTGAAATCACCTCGCCCTGACGCAGTGAAGGATTGCCCAAAGAAGAAAATTTCCTTCAGGGGAGCGACATCAAAACGGGTCTCGATATCAAACTCGTGTTTGGGCCACAGAGCCGTATCGAGGACGCCAGACAGGTGCGACCTGGTGCCATCGGCCACCAGGTCCAGACCTCCGACTCGAATCAGCGGACCATCAAACGTCATCCGCGACGTCATGCTCTCGAGCGGCATCGCCTCGTAGTCGAGAATGTGAACCACGCCGCCACGAAATGCTGCAGTCGCCACGTACTGATCAAGATGGCCTGCACGAACAAAATTGACGGTCACATTCTCGCAGGTGATGTCCCATGGCTGTGCGTGATCGATGTAGTTGAACCACCCATCACGGCCGTACACATTGTTGACAAGGGTAGAGAACAACGGTGGACCGGCCCCGCTCGCTTCTGGCAGGAGCCTCGGCACATTGGTCTCGTTGCCCGGGAACCCCTCGATCGTCACGGCAAAGCCATCCAACTCCGCCTCAAGGACGAGTTCGCGGCGAATCAGGGTCCGCCACGACACCGAAATAAACAGCTTCCGCGCCTTGAGAAACGGAGCGGCGTCGGCAGTCAGGCCCTCGATGAGAATGTCTTCGAGGACAAAACGACCGGGGCGGATTGCGGCTGAGAGACGGCCGATATGCATCGGTCGCTCCAGATACGCCGTCGCCTGGCGTTCGACCCACCCGCGCAGCTGGGGCCCAAGATCGATCGTCAAGAGTGAGACAAGAAACGCCGCGCCAAACGCGGCCACAACGAGCACAGCTCGCCGCGACCACCGCAACGCCCGCCATCGCTGGCGCCACGGCACCGCCGGGGGCGGAGTCCGACCGCCAGTTTCGGGCGCCGGCTGTGTCTCAACGTCGGTCACAGCTCCAGCTTACCCGACCCCAGCGTCACTCGATGACGACAAGGAGACGCCCGGCTTCGACGGACGTGCCCTCGGTCACGGCCACGTCCTTGACCGTCCCGGCCTTCGGCGCGACCAACTCGTTCTCCATCTTCATCGCCTCAATGACGACGAGTCCCTGCCGATGCGTCACCTCGTCACCGGGCTGGACCAGAACGCGGAGAATGCGCCCGGGCATTGGGGCCGTCACCCGTTGTTCTCCGGCCTTGGCCACACTACCGCCGCGACCGCGCGCCACCCGTTGGCCATCGACCACCACCGGGACGTCAACACGCGGGAACTGCACGAGCCACTCGCCACCGGCGCGTGGCGACGCCGCCACGTCCAACGACCGACCGTCCGCCTCAAAGATGAGCGAGAAACCCAGGTCCGTCGCCTGGACGTCGACCGCCCGGACCACGTCGTCGACGACCACGCGGAACCGCCCGGTGTCTGGCACGTGCTCAACGACCACCGAGCGGAGACGACCGGCGGCCTCGATCTCAAACCTCACCGCAAGCCCTCGTCGCGCGCCGCTCGACGCCAGACCCCGGAGGCCGACGATGTGGGCGCCCCCGCCGACGCCTGATGCGCCCGTGACCAAGCCGCCAGAGCCGCCACCACGACCGCGTCGTCGACGTCCGCCTCGGTCGCCTCCAGGAACGGCTGGCCCTTACGAGCTGAGAGGAGGGCGTCGAGATAGGTCGTATCAAATTGCCCGTCAGCAAACTCGGGCTGCGCGACCAGCCATCGAAAGAACGGGAGCGTCGTGCGCACGCCAATCACGCGGTACTCATCAAGCACCCGGGTCAGACGAGCGATGCCTTGCTGGCGAGTCTCACCCCAGACAATGAGCTTGGAAATCATCGAGTCATAGAACAGGGGGATCTCAAAACCCGCAGCCACGCCACGATCATCCCGAACGCCAGGGCCACCGGGCACACTGAGACTTCGCACGATCCCGGGCGAAGGCATGAACCCCTGATCTGGGTCCTCGGCGTAAATGCGGCACTCGATGGCATGGCCCCGGGGCGTCAACGCCCTGACCGGATCCACAGTCAACGGCTCTCCCATGGCGATGCGCAGTTGCCAGTGCACGAGGTCGATTCCGGTCACCATTTCCGTCACTGGATGCTCCACCTGCAACCGGGTGTTCATCTCGAGGAAATAGAACTTGCCATCCTCGTCGAGCAGAAATTCGATGGTGCCCGCATTGGTGTAACCCACCATCCGCGCCACAGAAGCCGCGCACTCGGCCATCGCCCGACGCGTCTCGTCCGTCAGAGCCAACGACGGCGACTCCTCCACGACTTTCTGGTGTCGCCGCTGAATGGAACACTCGCGCTCAACGAATGGAATGACCGTGCCGAAAGAGTCACCGAGCAACTGAATCTCGATGTGGCGAGGCCTCAGAATGCGCCGCTCGAGGTACACCGTCGCATCGCCAAACGCCGACTTCGCCTCTGAGCGGGCCGTGCGAACCGCCGCGGCGAGGTCCTCGGGCGCCAGGACAGTACGCATGCCCTTGCCACCACCGCCCGAGACAGCCTTCACCACGAGGGGATAGCCGACCTGCGTGCCGGCCGCGGCGATCACATCCTCTGGCACGTGCTCGTCGAATGGCGTTTCCGAACCGGGGACGACCGGAACCCCGGCGGCGATGGCCGCCTCTCGAGCGGCCGTCTTGCTGCCCATCCTGGTGATGGCATCCGGTGGTGGTCCGACGAACGTGAGCCCCGCATCCACACACGCCTGCGCAAAGCCGACGTTCTCGGCCAGGAATCCATACCCGGGATGCACCAGCGTCGCGCCGCTCTTGCGCGCAACCTCGATCAGACGGTCGATCCGGAGATAGCTGTCGACGGCCGGCCCCGCTCCAATGTGGTACGACTCGTCGGCCGTCCGCACGTGTAGCGCCGTACGGTCGCAGTCTGAGTAGACGGCCACCGTCCCAAGGCCGAGCTCACGGCACGCGCGCATGACACGAACGGCGATCTCGCCCCGATTCGCGACGAGCACTTTCGGGCGCAGCATCATAGCGGAATGTTGCCGTGTTTCTTCGGCGGGTTCTTGTCGCGCTTGTTCTCGCAACTCGCCAGCGCCGCAATGAGTTTGGCGCGGGTCATCCTCGGATGAATGACCTCATCGATGTAACCCCGGGACGCCGCCACGAAGGGATTCGCAAGCTTCTCCCGGAACTCGGCAACCAACTCGGCCCGCCGCCCAACCGGATCGGCAGCGTCCTGCAGTTCGCGGCGGTAGAGGATGTTGACGGCCCCCTCTGGGCCCATGACGGCGATCTCGGCCATCGGATAGGCGAAGTTGAAGTCGGTCCGAATGTGTTTGCTCGCCATGACGCAGTACGCCCCGCCATAGGCCTTGCGCGTGATCACGGTGATCTTCGGGACCGTCGCTTCGGCGTACGCATACAGTAACTTCGCCCCCGCCCGGATAATGCCCGCATGTTCCTGTTGGACGCCCGGCAGAAATCCCGGGACATCCTCGAACGTGATGAGAGGAATATTGAACGCGTCGCAGAACCGAACGAAGCGCGCGGCCTTGACCGAGGCGTCGATATCGAGACACCCGGCCAACACCTTTGGTTGATTGGCGACGAGGCCGACAGAGCGGCCACCGAGGCGTGCGAATCCACAAATGATGTTCTGCGCGTAGTGCTGGTGCACTTCCAGAAACACTCCGTCGTCCACCACGACCTGGATGAGGTCGTGCATGTCGTACGGTTGATTCGGCTGCTCGGGCACCAGCGCGTCCAGCGAGGCGTCCTCGCGGTCGACGGGGTCGGAGGTCGCCACGCGCGGCGCGTCATCGAGATTATTCGACGGAAGGTAGCCGAGTAATTCTCGAATCAACAAGATGCATTCACGGTCACTCGGGACGGCAAAGTGCGCCACGCCGCTGGTGGCGTTGTGCGCCATGGCACCACCGAGTGCCTCCTTGGTCACGTCCTCGTGCGTCACCGTCTTGATGACGTCAGGTCCGGTCACAAACATGTAGCTCGTGCCTTCGACCATGATGTTGAAGTCGGTGATCGCAGGCGAATATACCGCCCCGCCGGCGCAGGGGCCCATGATGGCGGAAATCTGCGGAATCACGCCGGAGGCGAGCGTGTTTCGCAGGAAGATGTCCGCGTAGCCGGCGAGCGAGACCACGCCTTCCTGAATGCGCGCCCCGCCTGAGTCGTTGAGCCCAACAACAGGGGCGCCCATCTTCATGGCCAGGTCCATGACTTTGACGATCTTGGCCGCGTTGGTTTCCGAGAGCGACCCACCGAACACGGTGAAATCCTGCGTGAACGCATACACGGGTCGGCCATCCACCCGACCATGTCCCGCGACCACACCGTCGCCGGGCACGAGTTCCTTCTCCAAGCCGAAATCCCGGCATCGGTGCGTGACCAGTTTGTCGAGTTCTTCGAACGTCCCGACATCAAACAGCAAGTCGACCCGCTCACGAGCGGTCAGCTTGCCGCCCTCACGTTGTCGACGCAACCGGTCTTGGCCGCCCCCCAGTTCTGCTCGGCGCTCCAAGTCGGCGAGACGTTCGTTCGGGGTGGTCACGTCCGTGAGGCCTGGGCCTTCTCCCAGTCCTTGAGAAACTTGGCCAGACCGATGTCGGTCAGCGGATGCTTGAAACACGCCTCGACCACCGAGACCGGGCAGGTGCAGACGTCAGCCCCCATGCGAGCGGCTTCCACGATATGCATCGGGCCGCGGACGCTGGCGACCAGCACTTCGGTGGCGAAGCTGAACGCCTCGAAAATCTCCACGATCTGCTGGACGAGCCCCATGCCATCGACGGAAATGTCATCGAGACGTCCGACAAACGGACTCACGTACGCCGCGCCAACCTTGGCCGCGATCAGGGCCTGTGGGGCGGAGAAGATCAAGGTGACGTTCACACGAGTCCCTTCGCCGGCCAGGACCTTCGTCGCGCGAACGCCGTCGCGGGTAAATGGCACCTTGACCACCACGTGAGGATCGATCGACGCCAGCTCGCGGCCCTCCGAAACCATCCCCTCCCAGTCGGTGGCGACGACCTCGGCGCTGACGGGCCCCTGTACCAAGTCACAAATCGACTTGATGATCGCCCGAGGATCACCGCTCTCCTTGGCCATCAGCGATGGGTTCGTGGTGACGCCGTCCACGATACCGAGGGGCACCATCGCTTCGATCTCTTTCAGATTCCCCGTGTCGAGAAAAATTTTCACTGCTTCACTACTCCATTCGTCAGCGCGCCGACGCCTTCCACATGCACCGTCACCGAGTCGCCCGGCGAGATGGGCCCGACCCCCGAAGGCGTGCCCGTCGAAATAATGTCACCAGGCAGCAGCGTCATGACCGACGTGATGTAGGCGATCAGTTCAGGAATCGTGAAGATCAACTCTCGTGTGCGTGAGTCCTGCCGCACCTGGCCATTGACGTAGGCCCGCACACTGAGGTCTCGCCCGTCCAACCCCATCGCCACGCACGGACCAATAGGCGCAAACGTGTCGAAACCTTTGCACCGTGTGTATTGACCGTCCGTGTTCTGCAGCTCACGCGCAGTCACGTCGTTCACCGCAATCAGTCCCAGTACATAATCCTGCGTCTGTTCCAGCGGAACACGATGGGCCCGCTTGCCGATGACGATACCGAGTTCAGCCTCATGGTCAATCCGGCCAGCCCATGCCGGCACCTGGATGTCGTCGCCCGGCCCGATGACCGCGGTCGATGGCTTCATGAACAACAGCGGCTCTAGCGGCAGAGCCTTGTTCTGCTCGGCCGCGTGGTCCTTGTAGTTCAGGCCTACACAGACGATTTTTGACGGCGACACGGGTGCCAGCAGGCGCAGGCCTTCAGAGGCGATTTCCGCCCCTTCCGTCCAGGCGCCAAAAATATCGCCATCAACGAGTCGCCACGTGCCCTCGCGTTCGGCAGCGTGGCGGGGAATTCCGTCCTGTTCAATGCGATAAAGTCGAACCATTCATCTTCCTGTAGGAACGAACCGGTCCACGGTGACCCGGTCGGATAACGCGCTGGGGTTGCCGACGATGTCGACGGCGATGACAGAGTACACGTAGCGCACACCCGTGCGCGTCGTGGCGTCGGCATACTGAAGCGATGTCACCGGCGCCTCTGTCAGACGCTGCAGTGTCTCACCCGTCCCCTCGCCGCGCAAGACGAAGTACCCCGCCAGGTCGGGCGCCGAGACGGGATCCCAGATCAACGTCACCGTCTCGGGACCAGGCACCGCGACCAAGCCGACCGGCGCGGGCGGCGGGAAGGTGTCTTCCGGTGTCGTGCACTGAGGGTCGGCCGAGGCGCTCTCGATCGAGACGACCCCCTGAGACACGACGCGGCGGATCACGAAACACCGTTCCACTCCAAAAATGAACGGCGTCGACCATGACCCCGTCGTGATCGGCGCCACCACTGTGGGCACCGGCTGTTCCTCTCCAGAAGCCGAGGTCTCCACGACCCGCACTGGGGCCCCAGAAACGGCCGTGGTCCAGGTCACCGTCAGCGCGGTTTCGATGTAGGTCAGTACCGGTACACCCGGTGATTCCGGCACTGGACCGAACGGCACGACGAGCGTGGCGGACGCCGGACCCAGTCGGTCTCGGTCTGAGACGCCAACCGCGACATAGTACCGGGCCTGGAGTGTCACGGGTGTCATCGACACAAGGAGACCAGCCGGCGCCACCGGCACCCAGAGGGGACGTTGTGCAGCCAGGCGGGTGGCTTGCTCCCTCGTGAGTTCGAGGGGAGTCGGCTCACCTGTCGGCACGGTCTCGGTCCATGTCACCACGTCTCCCGGGGCCGGACGGGTCTTGACTGGTGCCGCGGCTCCGCCCGTGATCGCCGCCGTCGTGGGGCTGGTGGGTGTCGAGTCCGCCGCCGCGTCCAGCGCTGGCGGACGCACCTCAATGCTGCCGACCACGTTCTCGGGCTTGAGCAGCTGTTCGACACGTGGAATCGGAGACCCGGCGGGCAACGTGCGCGCGTAGATGTCGACCCGGGCCAGCGAGAGGGCCAGTGCGGGGTCTACACCGGCAGACGGCAGGGTCAGTCGCAACACGACACGGTCGCCAGTGTGCCGGGCTGTCAGCGCCGTCGGCGCTGCCGGCATCGGGCGCAGCGGGGGAAGCGGCGGCCCCTTCTTGCCGCAGGCCGCTGAGGCCAGCAGCACGCCCACCAGCACGACGAAGACACCGCGGATGGTGGTCACAGGATGTAGCGCGACAAATCGTCGCTCTTGGCGATATCGGCAAGCATGCGGTCCACGTATGGTGGATCAATCGTAATCGATTGCCCGTCAAGTTCGGGCGCGTGAAACGACACTTCGTCCAGCAGCCGTTCCAGGACCGTGTGCAGCCGCCGCGCACCGATGTTCTCAGTGCGATCGTTGACCAGCGCGGCCAGTTCGGCCAGTCGGGCGATCGCCTCGGGCGTGAACTCCAACCGCACACCCTCGGTGGCCATCAACGCGATGTATTGAGTAATGAGCGCGCTGCGCGGTTCGGTGAGGATCCTGATGAACTCCTCTTTGCCCAGTGCTTCCAGTTCCACACGAATGGGGAACCGCCCTTGCAATTCAGGGATGAGATCCGAGGGCTTCGACACGTGAAAGGCACCGGCGGCGATGAACAAGATGTGATCCGTCTTGACCATGCCGTGTTTGGTACTGACGGTCGTGCCTTCCACGATGGGCAGGATGTCTCGTTGCACCCCCTCTCGGCTGATATCGGGCCCGTGACTCCCGTCCTTGCCTGCGATCTTGTCGATTTCGTCGAGAAAAATGATGCCGGCGTTCTCGACGCGGGTGATGGCGGCCCGCGCCACTCCATCCATATCGATCAACTTCTGCGCCTCTTCCTGCTTCAGATGCTCGCGGGCTTCAGACACCGGCAACGACCGACGCCGTGTCTTGCCCTGAAATAACCCAGGCATCATGTCGCGCAGATTGACACCGATTTCTTCAACGGAGGACCCGGAGACTACCTCAAACGACGACATCGATCGCTGCGCGATGTCCACCTCCACCGTCTTGTCGTCAAATTTGCCTGCGCGGAGTTGATCCCGAAGTTTCTCGCGTGTGCCTGAGACCCGATCCCGCGCCAGATGTTCTTCGTGGGACCCGGCACCAAACCCGCTCGCCGGCGCCGACGGGGAAGGGGGCAACAACAGGTCAAGCAGGCGATCTTCGGCGGCGGCAGCGGCGCGCTCCTGGACCTCGACCTCCAATTCCTCGCGCACCATCTTCACGCCAATTTCTACGAGGTCGCGCACCATCGACTCCACGTCGCGACCGACATACCCGACCTCGGTGAACTTCGAGGCCTCGATCTTCAGAAACGGCGAGTGGGCAAGCTTGGCAAGCCTCCGCGCAATCTCGGTCTTGCCGACTCCCGTGGGACCAATCATCAGGATGTTCTTGGGCGCGACATCTTCAGCGA
>JABMNV010000008.1 GCA_013203475.1 Acidobacteriota bacterium | reverse complement strand
GCCCATGTTCAAGAGTGTCCTTGCGTCTACGACCAATGCAGCCGTGCGCGAAATGGTCGAAGTGCTCGCCCGACCCGGGATGGCGAATGTGGATGCTCGCAAAGCGGCGATCGATGGCGTCGTTGCGAAACACAAACGTTTTTTTGGAGATCTTGATGGAAAGTTATTCCTCCGTGCGTTGTCACTCGCCGGCCGGTAAGCGTCTCGGTTGGAGGCTTCGCCGCGGGCTTGTTTTCGGTCTCGTCTCGGGCCTGGTCTCATTCGTTGGTGCCTGTTCAGGTGAGCCTACGATCCGCCAACTCCATCGAGCACCAGCCATCTCGAATGTGGTCGACAATGTGGTGTTTGAGGCGGGGAACTGGGCGCCGTTCTTGACCGCAGGCGAGAAGGGCACGTCCTGGGGCAATCACCGGGCGGTCGTTGTCGTCGGAGACGTCGGTCCGGCTTCATCAGAAACCGTGGTCGCCACGATTCCCTGGCGTCGCCACGATCCCAACCCTGGCGCCAAGGCGATCGTGGTGTTGGACGCGACCACGAACGAACCCGTCAAGAACGCGGTGGCACTTCGAGTTGACAATGCTTCCGGCGTCGTCGCCTTCGAAGCCAACGCGAGTTCAAGCCTGTACCACGTGTACTACATGCCCTGGATGACCACAGGCGGGCCCTATCCGACAGTGACGTATCCGGCGTCGCTCTCTGGGTTCGATGCCCCCGTTTCTTTGGACGCTCCCGACGCGACCTGGGTGGCCGCGACGCGGGCAACGCCCGTGGGCGACCTGAGGCAGGCCACGGTCACCCGCATTCAATCTGTGGATGAGTTCCACAGTTTCTTCCCGATGGAAGTCATTGCGAACAAGGCAGAAACCGCCCAGTTCATGCAGGCGGCGCCGAACGGCTGGATGGTGGTGCCCGAGCACCGCGACTATCCGGTTCGAATGCGGAAGTACCTGCCGAAATCGTGGACCGACCGAGGGCCATCAACGACGTTTCAAAGCATCGTCCTGCGCGATGAGTTTTTCACCTTCCAGGTGGCGGTGGTTGCAGGTTCAAGGGCGCTCAGTGACATCGCGGTCGCGTTCGAGGGCTTTCCTGAGAGCTGGCAAGAGACGCTGACTTGTTTCAACTGCGGAGGCATTGACGAGAACGGGATTCCCTTCGAGAAAGAAGTCAACGTTGCGGCAGAGACGATTCAGCCCCTGTGGCTCGGCGTACAGGTTCCAGCAGATCAGCGACCGGGACTTGTCGAAGGCGCGGTCGTCGTCTCAGCCGGTGCCGAACGGAAGACTATTTCGGTGAAGGTGACCGTTGACGATGCGGCGGTCGCCAATCATGGGTTCGACGAGCCAGAGCTGATGAGTCGCCTGGCCTGGCTCGACTCGACCGCAGGAACGGACCCGGATTTCATCATTCAGCCGTACACGCCGGTCGAGATCGGGGGCGCGAATGGTCATGACCTTTCCATTCTGGGCCGCACCGTGGCACTGGGCGCGTCGGGCTTGCCTGATCGGATCGTGAGTTATTTCACACCAGAGATGACGTCACTGGCCGACCAGCCCCAGCCGATTCTGGCGACCCCCGTGGCACTCAATATCGTGATTGGCGGCGTCACTGAGCGCCTCAGTGCAGAGCCGTTCCAAGTGACCCAGGAAGCCCGCGGGCGTGTGTCGTGGTCGGCTGACAGTCGGTCGGACCGCGTCCGCATGAGCGTTAGAGGTGCGCTCGAATATGACGGCATGCTCGACTATCGCATCGCGGTTGAAGCGCTTGAGGAGCTCAACATCGACGACATCGTGCTCCCCTTGGCGTTGGTGCCAGACGCTGCCGAGTACATGCTCGGTCTGGGCCGCAAGGGCGGACGGACGCCGGCTCAAATCGACTGGACGTGGAAGGTTGAGAACCATCAAGAGGGCGCGTGGTTCGGCGGTATCAACAAGGGGCTGCAGTACGTCTTGCGCGATGACAACTATGCGCGGCCTCTCAATACCAACTTCTACCTCAACCAGCCGCTCAATATGCCGCCGTCCTGGTTCAACGACGGCCGTGGCGGCATCCGCATCGCCAGGACCGCTGGCTCTGTGACCGCGACCAATTACTCGGGCAAGCGTCAGATGTCAGCTGGCGCGACGCTGCACTTCAACGTCAGGTTTCTGGTGACGCCATTCAAGACCCTTGATACCAAGACTCACTTTGACACGCGGTTTGTGCACAAGTACGTCACCGTTGATGAAGTCAAAGCCGCCGGCGGCACCGTGGTGAACATTCACCACGCCAACGAGATCAATCCCTACATCAACTATCCCTTCTACGCGCTCGACAAGCAGACGGCCTACATCGAAG
>JABMNV010000092.1 GCA_013203475.1 Acidobacteriota bacterium | reverse complement strand
GGTTCTCGCGCGCCAACTCCTTGAGTCGCACCCGCTCGTCGGTGGTCAGGCCGTCGCGCTGCCCACGATCACGCTCCGCCTGGCGCACCCAGTTGCGCATCCTGGTGGCTGATGACCAGACAGACGTCATCGAAGCCGTTCCGCTCCTCCTGGAGCCGGACGGTCTGACCACCATCGCCGCAACCACGCCTGCTCAGGCGCTCGAAGTGGCACGCACGCAGAGTGTGCATACCGCGCTTGTCGACTTGAATTTCACAAAAGGTCGCACAAGTGGTGAACAGGGGCTGGACCTGGTAGGCCGCCTGCACAAGCTCGATCCCACACTCCCGATCACGGTCATGACCGTGATCGGGAGTTCCATTGGCCTGGCCCTGGAGGCCAGGCGTCGCGGGGCCAAGGACTTCATCGAAAAGCCGTTCGATGAGACACGCCTCATCGCCACGCTCCGGTCACAGGCTGAACTGTGCCAGGCGCTCCGTCGGGTGGCCGAACTGGAAGCGCAGTTGGCTGGCTCAGATGCCCACACACGCGCATCTTCTTCATTCGAAGCGATGCGGTTACGCGACGTCGAAGGCCAGCTCGTACGCGCCGCCATGCAGCGCGCCCGAGGCAACGTCAGCCGAGCGGCCCGTGCACTTGGCCTGAGCCGGTCGGCACTGTATCGCCGACTCGAACGACACAGACTCACCACCGCTGGTGAGTCCATCAGTTAAGACCACACACAGTCGGCATGAAGCCATGAAGGCCACGGGGTTCCAAAGCCCACCTTCACGTCTTTACGCTAGGACTTTGGCACGCCGAGCGCTACGACCGATGCCGGGGCCGCACCTCTGGATTGCTGCACGATCTTCACGCCGGCACTCGCCCCCACACGGCTCGCGCCCGCCTCGACCATGGCCTTGAGTCCTTCAAGGTCTCGCACGCCACCGGCCGCCTTGACGCCCATGTCCGCACCAACCACCCGACGCATCAGCGCGACATCGGCGACGGTCGCACCGCCGGGTCCAAATCCCGTGGACGTCTTGACGAAGTCGGCACCTTCAGCCTTTGCCAATGTACACGCGGTCACCTTCTCGTCATCTGTCAGCAGCGCCGCTTCGATGATGACTTTGCTGATCACGCCAGCCTCACGGCACACCGCGGCCACGGCCTCGATGTCCTTTTCCACCGTTCGCACATCGCCGCTCTTGAGCGCACCGATGTTGATGACCATGTCGACTTCGCGGGCGCCGTCAAAAATCACGCGACGGGTTTCGTAGTTCTTGACGTCCGCCGTCGTCGCGCCCAACGGGAACCCCACCACGGTGCACACGCCGACCGCCGTATTCCGCAACTGGGCGGCGCACAAGGCCACCCATGTCGGGTTCACACAGACGGTCGCGAATTTGAATTCGGCAGCCTCGCGACACAACTGCTCAAGTTCCTGGCGCGAGGCGTCCTGTTTCAAAAGCGTGTGATCGATCAAGCCTGACACACCGTCCGGAGCGCCGCCCTGCGCATGGAGCCCAAACCGCACGGCTCCCGCCTCGATCACGCCACGCAACCGCGTGGGGCAACAGTCCTCATTGACGGCATGGCATTCACACGCGGTCACCGGGCGCCGCGTGGCGCCCAACACCTCTTCGGCGATGATGGCAATCAGTCGGGTCAGATCCACGGCTCGGGTATCCACTAGAATCTCTCTTCCAGCCGGCGCACCTTCAGCAGTCGGCGCAGGTACCGCGCTTCTCTCATTGGCGTGCTCAACCATGCGTCGACCATGGCAATGGCGGCAGACGAGTCCACCAGGCTTGAACCAAGTGCCAGCACATTGGCACCGTTGTGTTCACGCGAGTACCGGGCAAGCGTGACCGTCAGGCACATGGCCGCCCGGACGCCCTTGATCTTGTTGGCCGCCATGGCCGACCCAAGACCTGAACCGTCAATCACGATCCCGGCATCGACCTCACCGCGAGCCACGCTCTTGCCAACGGCCGCAGCGATGTCTGGATAGTCGACCGTGTCTGGACCATCGGTGCCGCAGTCGATCACGGCAAGGCCGCTTTTGCGAAGATGCCCAACCAGGGTCGCCTTGAGGGCCACGCCAGTGTGATCAGACCCAATCGCGACACGTCGGACCGGATGGATGGGAGCGAGGTCCTCGGGAAGCGTGCTATCGACTGCCCCGTCGCGAGAAACGGTCACCCGCCGTTCCCGCAACGTATCAGCTGCCAATGGCGTGACGTGGCCCTTGGCCTCAAGCACGACGGTGGTGCCAGGCTCAATCTGCCTCGCGTCAACCTCAGTGATCATCGAAAATCGTCGGAGGGCCACGTCAGTCCCCTCCTTGCACAAGACCGATGAACGGCAAGTTGCGGTACCGTTCGTTAACGTCGAGCCCGTAGCCCACCACAAAGCGGTCTTCGATCGTGAATCCGATGTGCTCGACTGGAACGTTCACCTTGCGCCTGGACGGCTTGCTCAGCAGGCAGGCTGTCGTGAGTGACTTTGGGGCCCGGGTTCGCAGAACCCCCTGAAGATACGCCAGCGTCAATCCCGTGTCCACGATATCCTCGACGATGACTACATATCGCCCCTCAATGGAGTGGCCCAGATCTTTGAGAATTTGCACCTGCCCCGTTGACTGGGTGCCGACATAACTGGACACCGCGATGAAGTCGCACGAGACGTCCCCCCCAATCTCGCGCATGACATCTGCCAGAAAGACAAACGCACCTTTGAGCACACCTACCAAGTGGACGGGCGTATCCGCCCCCGCGGCCCGACGAATCTCCGCGCCCAGTTCAGTGACACGCGCAGCGATGTCCGCTTTGCTTAGAAACTCCCGGACCTGAGTCATTGCGCCCCCTGCCCGGCAACGGCCGACCGCACACGCTCGGACATCCCCTTGGCTGCCTCAATGACCGCGATGCGGTCCATCGTGATCACCCGGCGGTCGCGCATCAAGACCCGCCCCTGAACAATGGTATTGCGCACGTCATCGCCGCGAGTCACGTAGACCAGGTGAGACAGCGGGTCGAACAGGGGCGTCTGGCGTGCACTGCTCATCGAGACAGTGATGACATCGGCCTCTTTGCCCACTTCCAAACTGCCGATCCGGTCCGCCAGTCCCATCGCTTCGGCACCGCCCCGCGTGGCCAGCGTCAGCACGTCCCGCGCTGGCATGGCGCGCGGATCACCTGACGCATGCTTGTGGAGCAACGCCGCCACCCGCATGGCCTCGAACATGTCCAAATCGTTATTGCTGGCTGCTCCATCCGTCCCGAGTCCGGCACGAATACCGTGAGCCATCCACCCAAGCACTGGCGCTGTGCCGCTGGCCAATTTCATATTGCTCTCGGGATTATGCGACAGGCCCACCCCTCGAGCGGCGAGCATCGCCATGTCCACCTCATCCACCCAGACGGCATGGGCCGCGAGTGACTTCCCTGACCAGAGACCGAGGCTGTCCAGGAACAAGGCCGGTGACGTCCCGTGGTCCTTGGCGATAATGCCCACTTCATCCCGCGTTTCAGCCAGGTGAATCAACAACGGCGCGTCATACCTGTTCGCCAGCGCACGAGTCGCCTTCAGCGTATCGGGGCTCAACGTGTAGGGCGCGTGCGGGGCCACGGCGGGCACAATCAAATCATCGTCAGCCCACTCCTTCAAGAACGCCTCGGCTCGGGCCAAGCCCTCTTCAGGAGTCGCGGCGTCGGGTACAGGAAACTGGATAATCGTCTGGCCCAGTACGCCCCGCATCCCCGCGGCCTTGGTCGTTGCCGCGATCTCTTCCTCGAAGTAGTACATGTCCGCGTACGCCGTGGTGCCGGACTCAATCATCTCAAGCACAGCCAACCGGGTCCCCACACGCACAAATTCTGCAGACACGGTGGCTTTCTCAGCAGGAAAAATATACTGGTTCAGCCAGTCCATCAGCGCAAGGTCGTCAGCCAAGCCACGAAACAACACCATCGGCGCATGGGTATGCGTGTTGATCAGGCCCGGCATGATCACCTGGCCCGTGGCGTCGATTCGTTCGCGACCCACATACATCGCTTCGACGTCAGCCGTCGGCCCGACGGCGACGATGAGTTGCCCATCGATGGCGACTGCCCCATCTGGAATCACCGTTCCGGCGCCGCCTCCAGCACCGTCCATCGTCACAACAGTCCCGCCGCTGATCAGAAGAGAGACGGAGGTTCGTCCCGACGCCGGAAGGCTCAACAGCGCCACGGCTGCGACGACCGTCAGTCCTCCTGCCAACACCCATCCCGTACGGCTCATGACGAGATTCTATCGGTGGGAACCTCAGGTGTATAGTTTCCGGATGCCCTTTCACCTGGTGGATCATCCAATCGCCCAGGACGCGTTGGTCGCCTTGCGCGACACTTCCACGCGCGCCAGCCATTTTCGTCGTCTGGCCCATCGCGTGGGCCTGATAGTGGCGACTGAGGCCACCAGAGACTTGGCCACGCGTGCGACGACTGTGCAAACGCCGCTGGAGCAGACGACGGGCCAGACCGTTGCGGCCGACGTGGTCATTGTGGCGGTGCTGCGGGCGGGGTTGAGCCTGATCGACCCGGTCCTGGATTTGTTGCCAGGTGCGCGAATCGGACACATTGGACTCAAGCGTGATGAGCAGACAGCAAAGCCTGCCAGATATTCAGTGCATCTGCCTGAGGGCCTCGCAGACAGCACCGTGCTGCTCGTCGATCCTATGCTCGCCACCGGCGGATCCGCAGTGATGGCCATCGACGTACTCAAAGAGGCTGGAGCCCAGGACATTCGACTGCTCTGCATCGTCGCGGCACCAGAGGGCGTACAGGCGCTTGAGCGCGCGCATCCAGACGTGGCCGTGTTCTCGTCGGCACTGGACCGCGAGCTCAACGGCCGCAAATTTATTGTCCCTGGGCTCGGAGACTTCGGGGACCGGCTCTATGGAACGGCCTGATCGAAAGCGCGTGAGACAGTGGTCAAACGGGTGCGAGAAGGGTAAGCTTATCTGAGAAATTGACTGGAGGTGACCGATGTTCCGTCCACTTGTGACCGTCAGCGCTGCAGCAGCGCTGCTGTTCTCCTTTTCCCCTATTCACATTGAGGCTGCCAAGGCGCAAGACGCCGCCACGCCCATCGTGGTGCTTGAGACCGAGGGAGGCGACATCGAGATCGAGACATTTCCCGATGAAGCGCCGATTTCGGTCGCCCACTTCGTCGCGCTCGCCAAGAAGGGCTTCTACCGGGGACAGCGCTTTCACTGGGTGCAACCGGCCTTGGTACAGGCAGGCGACCCGAACTCGCGCGATATCACCAAGCAAAAACTCTGGGGCACCGGCGGCAGTGGCCCTGGCCGATCGAACAAACCTTTGGGCGTCGCCGAGTTCTCCACGCGAAAATTCGTCCGTGGAATTGTGGGCCTAGCCTATCGGCTCGAGTGGAAAGCCGAGACCGCTGACAGCATGTTCTTCATTCTGCGGGGAGATAACCCTGCCCTGAACGGCAAGTACGTCGCGCTCGGCAAGGTCATCAAAGGCATCAATATCGTCGACAAAGTGGCGATGAACGACATCATCAAGAACGTGACGGTGCGTTGACATCGGCGTGGCGCCGCATCGTGCACCGGGCCGCCCTGGCCTGTGCGGTGTCCCTTGGTGTCGTCACGTCGGCCCTCGCTTCGCCGTTGGTCTCCGGACTGTCGCCCGAGGATACGGCGAGTCTGCGTGTGCAAATCACCGGATCAGACACGACATCGCTCGACCCTTCGGTGGTGACCCTGCAATCTGAGCAGGAGCCGACACGCCGCTGGACAACGCAGGCGTCCGGCCCCATCCGCGCAGGCAGCGCGTCCTTCGCGACATTCGCTTCCATCACGGGCCTTCCTCCCGGTGTGTATCTCGTCACCGTGCACCCCTCCGGCCAATCGCCGCTTTCGATGAACGTCACGCTGCGCGCTCGAGAAATCGTGACGCTGGTGGCGTCGTTTGATGACCTGCCTCAGAAGGCGGCGGGGATCAGAATCGCCAGCCGACAAACGGCAGGAGAGGGTCTCTCTTTCGATGAGGCGTGGCTTGAGGACCACCCCTCGGGCCGCAACATCTGGGCGCTGGTCGAGACGGCGGTGCCATTTGTCATCGCCGACAGGATGGACACCGGCGGCATTGGCACCGGGCACTCGGCCAGGATGGGCAGTCGCGGGGCCTCGTGGAGTTCAACTTCTGTGACCTTTGGGGACATGACACTTCTGTCGCCCAACGAAGTGGGGCTAATTCCATTCGCCGTGGATCTTGGTGCCGTTGGTGCCGTCTCGGTGACCTCGGGCCTGGCGGCAGTCGAAACACAGTCGCCGGGGGTGCAGATCGGCCTGACACCGCGGCGCGCCGGCGCCCGCCGGCACGGTTCGCTGCAATTGTCGTTCACGACCCCGGGTATGGTGGACACCAGACGACTGGTCGATGCGCCGCCGATCAATCGCATTTCCACGTGGCGGAACGTCAGTGGCCAGATGAGCGGCCCGGCGGGCGATCGGAGTGGCCTTGTGGTGTCCGGCGCCATCACGCGCGCGCAGTTTTCTGAGCGGGACCTGCCCGGTGTGTGGACATCAGACCAGGCATCTCTGTTCAGCCATCTGGTCGTCAATGCCACTGAGGAGAACCAGATCCGCGTGCTGTCTTCAGTGCAGAGGGCGGTCTATCCATTTGGCGGCCGGTCTCAGTTTCTGGACAGGCGCGTGACCGAGAGAGCGACGTTCTGGCAAACCGGCGCCACATGGGAACACACCGGGGCTGGCGGCTCCAGAGCCATGATCTCGGCTTCCTTTCAGCGGGCGGCTTTCACACCAGGCATTTCTGTGACCGGGACCGGCGTAATTGATCGCGTGCTCGACGGCCCTGTGCCGCGTCCTGCCTCACAGACGACCTCAACGCAGTGGGAACTAAAGGCGCAGACGGCCGCACCCCTGTTGATGTGGGGCGGCACCACCCATGAACTTCGAGCGGGCATCGACCTCCGTCAAGCGCATGCCACCTCCGACATCCTCGCCCTCTCCACTGTCGCCGAACAAGTGGGCGGCCTTGCGGCACGGGTGTGGCTGCCGGCAACAGTGTCAGCGATGTCCCAACGCTCGCTTCTGCGGGGGACAGCGTACCTGGGCGACCGCATTGGACTTGGGCCCACGGCCACCCTGAATGCCGGCGTGCGCGCCGACCTTGAGGACGGGTCCGCCCGAGGAGCCTCTACCGGGGTCCGATGGTCAACGGTGTCCCCGCGAGCCAACCTTCAGTGGAACCTCGGACCACTTTCATTGTTTGGAGGCGCGGGCCTGTATGCAGAAGGCTTGACGCTCGGTCTCTTGGGCCACGGCGATCCCGGCGAGGCGGTGTCCCACATCTACCGATGGATCGACTCGAATGCTGACGGCCGATATGACCCCAGCGAACAGGGCGTCCTGGTTGCGCGTGCCGGTCGAGGCGCGGCGGTCATGTCCGTCGACTCGGCGCTGTCAACACCTCGGACCTTTGAACGAACCGCCGGACTGGAGTTGCGGCACGGCCAGCTCATGCGCCTCCGCGCCGCGGCCATCTGGCGCAACCAATCGTCCCTGCTGGGCGTCGTCAACACCGGCGTTCCTGCCTCCAGTTACCGCGCCGTGTTGATCCCCGACGCGTTTTTCGACTGGGACGGCCCGGCTGACGACCAACCGCTTGTGGCGTATGACCAGCGTCCTGAAAGTTTTGGCCAGGATGCCTTCCTACTCACCAACCTTGATGGCGACGACGCGACCTACCAAGGGGTCGAGGTGACCTGGCACCTGACGACTCGGAGGCTGGTCATGCTCTTTGGAGCGACGGCGTATCGCAACCACGGCCGAGCACCTCTGCCTGGATTCGGTCCCCTTCAGAACGACCAGAGTGTTTCGGGGGATCGTTTCAATCAGCCCAACGCCGTCCCCGTGCTGCCGGGTCGCCTCTTCTTCGACCGGGCGTACGTTGGAAAGTGGTCCGCGACCTACCGCGCCCCAGGCGACATTCGAGTCGGCTTCTCAGCCCGGTACCAGGATGGGCAGCCGTTTTCACGCGTGGTCGTCGCACCAGACCTGGCTCAGGGGCCCGAGATGCTTCACGCGTACAGCATCGGCCGCACGCGGTTTACCTACACGCTGACACTCGATGTCCGCGTCGAAAAGGAACTCACCATCGGCGGCCGACGCGCAGCCGTTCATGTGGACGTCTTCAACGCCACGCGACATCTGAACGAAGTGGAAGAAGACGTGCTGACCACGCCGGCCTTCCGACGATCTACGGCGATGCAACCACCGCTGACCGTTCGCGTGGGCTTTCGCATCGGAATGTAAGGCGACGCGTCAGTCTCTGTCGGCCGCCTCGACTTCAGCGACGCGCGCGGACGTAATAGGCAAAGCCGACGCTGACGTAGTGCGCTGACGCGTCATTGAGGGCCAGGTGAGGTTGATCCGATTCCGTGGACGGTTTACCT
>JABMNV010000091.1 GCA_013203475.1 Acidobacteriota bacterium | reverse complement strand
TATCAGCATGCCTGACATTGATATTGATTTCTGTATCAACGGCAGAGATGTCGTCATCAGATATGTCACCGAAAAATACGGCAGGGAGAACGTGAGCCAAATCATCACGTTCGGCACGATGAAGGCGCGCGCCGTGGTGCGTGACGTCGGGCGCGTCATGGAGTTTCCGATTTCCGAAGTCGATCGTGTCGCCAAGTTGATTCCGGGTACGCTCGACATGAATCTTGACAAGGCGCTGGAAGAGGTGCCGGCGCTGGCTGAGTTGGAGCGAAAGGACGAACGCGTCCGGGAACTCCTGAAGGTCGCTCGGCGGCTCGAGGGGATGACGCGACATGCGTCGGTGCACGCGGCCGGGGTGGTGATCGCTCCGCGCCCGATCGTCGAGTTCGCTCCGCTCTATCGCAGTCAGAAGGAAGAAATCACCACTCAGTGGGCGATGAAGGACATCGAGCGGGTTGGCCTGCTCAAGATGGATTTCCTTGGCTTGAGCACCCTGACGTTGCTTGACGACGCGGTAAAACATATCAAGGAGACGACGGGAGATGTCGTTGAGTTGGATCGCTTGCCGCTCGATGATGAGAAGACGTATCAGTTGTTTGCGAACGGGCAGACGCACGGGGTATTTCAGTTCGAGAGTTCAGGCATGCGTGAGACGCTGCGCAAAGCGAAGCCGCAGTGTCTGGAAGACCTGATCGCACTCAACGCGTTGTATCGCCCTGGCCCGCTGCGTGGCGGCGTCGTTGACGACTACATCAACCGAAAACACGGCCGCGTGGAGATCAAGTACGAGCTTCCGCAAATGGAGTCCGTGCTCAAGGAAACGTACGGCGTCATCGCCTACCAGGAACAGGTCATGCGCCTGGCCAGTGACTTGGCCGGTTTTACGCTTGGCCAGGCTGATGAACTTCGGCGCGCGATGGGCAAGAAGGACGAGCAGAAGATGCAGGCGACGCGGACGCGCTTCATGTCCGGATGCGCAGAGCGCGGCATCTCCGAGAAGAAGGCCACCAAGATCTTCCAGTTCATCGAGTTTTTTGCCGGATACGGCTTCAATAAATCGCACTCAAGCGCGTATGCGTTGCTGGCGTATCAGACCGGTTACCTGAAAGCGAACTACCCGCGACACTTTATGGCCGCCTTGCTGACGATTGAATCGCAGACGTCAGACAAAGTGGCCTTGTATCTGGCCGAGTGCCGGGAACTGGGCGTCGCGGTGCTGCCGCCTGATATCAACCGGAGCGGACTGCACTTCACGGTCGAGCACCGCGAGGGGGAGTCCGCAGGCGTGCGGTTTGGACTGGGTGCCATCAAAGGCGCCGGGGAAGGCGCGATCCTTTCGCTTCTGGGCGCGCGTGAGGCGCTCGGGGGACGCATCACTTCGATGTTTGGGCTGGCTGAACATATCGACCTCCGGTTGGTGAACAAGAAGGTCTTGGAGTGCCTGATCAAGGCCGGGGCGTGCGATACCCTGGCTCCGGGAGGCTGTGAGGAATACTTGTCGTGGCGGGCCCGTTTACTGGCGGGGGTCGATCGGATGCTCGACCATGGCGGCCGGCACCAGAGAGACCGCGAGCAGGGACAAACTCAGCTTTTCGGTGGCGACGAGGACTCCGAGATTGCCCTGGATGATGCGGCGATCCTTCTCGATGGGCGGGCCTGGTCCGAAACCGAAGCCCTCAACTTTGAGAAAGAGGCCCTGGGGCTCTATATGAGCGGCCATCCTCTACAGCGCTATGCCGATGTCATCGCCGCCTCTGGAGCCAAAACGGTGTCGGCGCTCACAGAGTCTGAGCCGGATTGCCTGGCCGCCGGGGTCGTCACGGGATTGCGGCCCCTGAAAACCAAGCGTGGTGACGCCATGGCGGCGTTTTATCTTGAAGACGAGGCCGGAAAAGTCGAGGTGGTGGTCTTTCCTGAAGCGTTTGCAAAATGTGGACGTGTCGTGGTCAGTGACGCGATGCTGATCGTCCGAGGCAAGTACGAGCGGGATGACGAGACGAGCAAGATGGTGGCGAGCGAGTTGACCACGCTCGAGGCCGCGCGCGAGCGGACAGTCCGGGAAGTTCAGATTCGGCTGGCGGGCTCGGGGACCGCCCGCCAGACGCTGCACTCGCTCGTCCAGGTCTTTGAGCGGTACCCCGGCGACCGACGTGTGTCGTTTCTGGTCGAGGTGCCTGGAGATCACGGGAGCTTGCGTGTGCGTGCGGCGACCTCCCATCGGATTCGGCCCAGCGAAGGATTTGTCCGGGAGGTCGAGACGGTGTGCGGTCCCGGTGCGGTCAGTATGAAATAGGTCGTCGACCAAGTCGGGGAGTAATCGGCAAGGAAGTGGGGAGACGTGCCCGTAGACACATTGGAATTTGAAGAACCTGTCGCCATCCTGTTGAAGGAAGTGGAGGCCATGCGGCTGATGCCTCACACACCGGAGCGCCAGGCGACCATCGCGCGGTTGGAAGCCCGCGCCGAGGAACTGCGGCGGGAGATTTTTGCGCACTTGACGGCCTGGCAGCACGTGCTTGTGGCACGGCACGCCGACCGGCCGGTCATGCTCGACTATGTGGGGCGACTGTTTACCGGATTTACGGAACTGCACGGGGACCGACGCTTCGCCGATGACAAGGCGATTGTGACCGGCATGGGGCATTTTCATGGCCAGCCTGTGTTTATCATCGGGCACCAGAAGGGTAGCGACACGAAGCAGAAGATCTATCGAAATTTTGGCTACGCCAAGCCGGAAGGCTACCGGAAGGCGCTGCGGGTGATGCGGTTGGCCGAGAAGTTCAAGCAGCCCGTGATCGTGTTTGTCGACACCCCGGCGGCGTATCCAGGCGTGGAGTCGGAGGAACGGGGCGTTGCCGAAGCGATCGCGTTGAATCTTCGGGAGATGGCCCTGCTGGATACCTCCATCGTTGTGGTCGTCTGCGGTGAGGGAGGCTCGGGCGGCGCACTGGGAATCGCCATCGGCGATCGAGTGCTGATGCAGGAATTCGCCGTCTACAGCGTGATCCCGCCAGAAGGGTGTGCCGCCATTTTGTGGCGAGATGCGGCGCGAAAAATGGACGCAGCCGAAGCGCTCAAGATTACCGCCAAGGATCTGCTCGGCATGCAGATCATCGAAGAGATTGTGCCCGAGCCAATTGGCGGCGCGCACCAGAACCATGCGGCCGCGACGGCGCTTCTTGACGAGGCGATCGTGCGGCACCTGGCTGAGCTGACTGCGATGGCATCGGCCGACCGTCTTGAGGCGCGGTATCAAAAATTTCGCTCGATCGGGCGCCTGGGACAGGCCTTTACCGACGAGAGCCCCGCGGAAGCCGCACCGGTGCCGCCGGAGTCGTCAGCGGAGTGAACATTCGCAGGATTTGGGAAGAAGTGCCGTCGGACACGGCCGGCGCGGCGCGCCTCGCGACGGCCATCGGCGTTCCGCCCGTCGTGGCTCGGCTGCTACACCAGCGAGGTGTGTCTGACCCCGAGCAGGCCCGTCGCTTTCTATCCCCGGAGCTGAGCCACCTCCATGACCCGTTCTTGCTGACGGACATGCGGCCGGCCGTGACCCGACTGCACGCGGCGATTGAGCGGCGTGAGCGCATCGTGGTACACGGTGACTACGATGCGGATGGCATCACTTCCACGGCGATGCTGCAGCGGGCGCTCGAAATACTCGGTGCGGATGTGGGTCATTTTGTGCCCGATCGGATGCGCGATGGGTATGGACTGCAGCCAGCGACGATTGAGAAAATCGCGGCAGACGGTGCCACACTGATTGTGTCGGTGGACTGCGGAATTCGAGCGAGTGCCGCAGCAAAACGAGCCACGGAGCTCGGGGTTGACCTCATCATTACCGACCATCACGAGCCGGAAGCGGAACTGCCTCAGGCTGTGGCCGTCATCAATCCGAAGCGTCCTGATTGTGCGTACCCCGAGAAATTCCTGGCCGGCGCAGGTGTGGCGTTGAAGTTGGTGCAGGCCTTGCTAGGGGAGAGTGAAGGCAAGGGAGCCAAACCTGATCTGTTCGAGTCCTTCATCAAGATGGCGGCCATCGGAACGATGGCGGACGTGGTGCCACTGACGGGTGAGAATCGGGTCATCGCGGCGTTTGGGTTAGAGGCATTATCGCGCGGGCCCCATGGCACCGGGTTGGAAGCGTTGCTTGAGGAGAGTGGGTTGGTCGGTAAACGGCTGGACAGTTTTCACATCGGGTTCGTGCTGGCGCCGCGATTGAATGCGGCCGGACGGATGGGCCATGCCGGCCGGGCGGTGGAGTTGCTGCTCGCCAAGGGAAGGGATGCCGAGTCTCGAACGGCAGCGCGAGCGATGGCCCGGGAACTGACCGAGGAAAACGTCCGACGGCAGGAGAGCGAAGCCGGCATGCTGTCTGAAGCCAAGCGGATGGTCGAGAAGAGCCCCGAAATTGGCGGGCCAAATTTGCTCGTGGTGGCTGCCGAGGGGTGGCACCGCGGTGTGGTCGGCATCGTGGCCTCAAAGCTTGTGGACGCGTTCTGCAAACCTGCGATCGTATTGGCGATTGAGGATGGTGTGGCTCACGGCTCGTGCCGAAGCATTCCAGCGTTCGACATGTTGGCCGCCTTGGAGGCGTGCAGCGATGTCTTTCTCAAGTTTGGCGGGCACAAGCAGGCCGCTGGCGTGACGGTCGAGGTGGCGCGGTTGCCGGAGATGCGTCGGCGACTGACGGCGTATGCCAACGAACATCTTGAGCCTGGAGACCTTGTCCCACGCCTTCGCATCGATGCGCCGCTTGGGTTGCGCGAGATCACGGGCGAAGTGGTCGAGGGCCTCGAGCGACTCGGCCCGTTCGGAGCGTCCAATCCGAAGCCGGTGTTTTCAGCGTCTCCTGTCGACTTGGTGCAGGCGCCGCGGGTGCTGAAGGAACGGCATTTGGCGTTGATGTTCAAGCAGGATGGCCGGTCGTTCCGGGGGGTGTTCTGGCGGTCTGCTGAGCGGACAGACTATCTCAAGGCGAACCGGTTTGGTCTGGAAGTGGCCTACTCCCTCAATCAGAATGACTTTCGGGGCGAGCGCACCACCGAATTGACGGTGGCCGATGTCCGCGCACCTGAGGGAGACCGCTGACATGGCCTGGCAGAAGGTCGCACGCATCATCGTAGCCCTGGTCGGGATTGGCTGCGCCGCGGTGGTCTACGTGCTACTGCGCACGCCTCCCGTGGACGACGCCGCTCCGGCCGTCGTGCTGCTTGATGACACGGTGAAGGCTGAGAGTAGGGACTCTCAGGGCAAGCAGGTGGACCGGGATGGGCGGGTCATTTATGAGCGGTGGTCCGGACGGTCGAGGGAGCTCGTCGACGGCCGGCTGATGTTTGATGACGTCAAGATATCGTTTCCGCACGGGGCAACCACGTACACGGTGACGGCTGATATGGCTGAAAGCAGCGGCGTTGCTGGCCCCACTGGAGAGCAGCCGTCGACGTTTGTCTTTCGCAAGAATGTACGGATGGTCGGTGAGAACGGATTCGCGGTGGCCACAGAAGAGGCCACGTATCTCGGCGCCGAGCAGCGCATCAACTTTCCCGGGGCCATGTCCTTCACGCGGGGTCAGTTGTCGGGCCGCGGCGTCGGCGGAGACTTGTATATGGGCCGGTCCGTCTTGTGGCTGTACGACGAGGCCCAGATGACCATCGCACCTGAGGATGGCAGTGTGGGCGTGGTCGCGACTGCCAAGCGAATCGGACTCGCCGACGCTGACCATTACCTGCGCATGGAAGAGGGAGCAGAGCTGAGGCGCGATGATCAGTTGTTGTCTGGCGACTTGATCATGGTGTTTTTCGCGGAAGAGTCTCCTGCCGTCAGACGGGTCGAACTCGATGGGGAGTCGTCGGTACGGCAGACGGGCGGGGGCGATCGGCCGGACATGTCCGCTGACGAGATCGACCTGGATTTTGATGAATCCGGTTCAGCGTTGCGGCACGCCAACCTCAAGGGAAGTCCGGTGCTGACCCTCCGCGATACCGACGGCCAGACGCGCGTGTCGGGCTCCGTCATCGATATGACCTTGGCCCCGGATGGCCAGACGCTGACACGACTCGATGTGGCTGGGCCGAGCCAGGTGCAGTTGCCACGTACCGGCGACACCCCTGCACGGACGATTGAGTCAGACGGACTGATCGCTGAAGGGGCGGCGCCAGCTGGCCTCGACCGTGCGGTCTTTCGAGGAGGCGTCGTATACCGCGAGTTGCGTCCGGCGACACGGGGCCAGGCCGCGTCGGAGCGCAAGGCCACGTCCGATTCGCTGGCCCTCGAACTCGGAGGGGCGCTCAAGGATGTGACAATGGCGCGATTCCGTCAGCGGTTCACGGTGGATGACGACGGCACCCATGCGACCGCTGACGAGGGCCGCTACGACGCGAAGGGCGAGACGCTCCAACTCCGTGCCAACGTGCCGACCCGTATTCAGCCGACCGTCGTCACAGACGAGATGGAGGTCAGGGCGCAGGAAATTGATCTCGACTTGAACCGGGACACGATTGAGGCGCGCGGACAAGTCACGTCCCTTCGGAAGGCGACGGTCGAGAAGGACGAAGACGGCCCGGCTCCCGCGGGGCTGTTCGAGCGAGGAAAGCCGATCACGGCGCAGGCCGAACGGTTCTCCTATGCCAAGGCGTCAGGTGTGGCGCTGTATTCCGATGCGGTCACTCTGGTGCAGGAGAGTGCCAGCGCGAACCAGGGGAGCAGCATTCTTCAGGCCGACGAGGTGCGTCTCGACGAGACGGAGCAGGACCTGAGCGCGACCGGACACGTACGGTCGACGTTTTACTTGAGCAAGACCCCGGCAGCGGCGAACGCCACGGAACCCTCGTGGACACGGATGCAGGGCGAGCGCATGACCTATACGAACGCGACTCGTGTCCTCGCGTATTCCGGCCTCGCCACGATGTTGTCTGAGAACGGCGAACGGCTGAGCGGTGACCTGATCACCTTGGAGTTGCTCAGCCAGACACGGGGCCTCAAGCGCCTTGACGCCACCGCGGCCGCCGGCGATGTGGTGCGGGCGAAGCTGTCAGGCGATCGTTACGTGAGTGGCCTCACACTGGCATACGATGCAGAGGCTGGTCGCTACTTGGTGACGGGCATCCCGGCCACCTTCGTCTCGAAGGCCCCCGCGAAGGGGAAAGACATGTGTGAGGTGGGCACGGGCTCGAAGTTGGAGTTTCAGCGGACCGCAGGGTGGTCGAACGCGACAAATGAGGGAGGCGCAGTGGGCAGGGCGCAGGATATGAAGTGTGCCGAGGTCATCAAGTAGATGGCGACGTTACGGACCGAGGGCCTGACGAAGGCCTACAGCGGACGTACGGTTGTCAAGGACGTCGATATCGAGGTGTCATCTGGCGAGATTGTCGGGCTGCTGGGCCCCAACGGTGCCGGGAAGACGACGACGTTTGGCATGGTGGTGGGGTTGACCGCGCCCGACAAAGGGCGGGTGTTGCTCGATGACCAGGACGTGACCAAGGATGCGATGTATGTGCGGTCAAGGAAGGGCATTGGGTATCTGCCTCAGGAAGCGTCAATTTTTCGTGGCTTGACGGTCGAACAGAACATTCTTGCCATTCTCGAGACCCTGCCTCTGTCAGCA
This sequence comes from Acidobacteriota bacterium, assembly GCA_013203475.1. Taxonomy (GTDB): domain Bacteria; phylum Acidobacteriota; class Vicinamibacteria; order Vicinamibacterales; family SCN-69-37; genus SYFT01. Next base: position 22,857 of record JABMNV010000091.1, on the reverse strand, counting down.
GACGAGCGGCGGGCTCGCCTCAAGGTCCTCTTGGCCGACTTGGGCCTGACCGCATTGGCCCGTGCCAAGGCCTACACCCTGTCAGGGGGCGAGCGTCGTCGGGCTGAGATCACCCGGGCTTTGGTAAATTCGCCGAAGTTCATTCTGCTTGACGAGCCGTTTGCCGGCATCGATCCCATCGCGGTCAGCGATATTCAACAGATTGTCGTCCATCTCAAGTCGCGCGGAATCGGAGTGTTGGTGACGGATCATAATGTTCGAGAAACGCTGAAGATCACCGATCGCGCGTACATCGTGCACGACGGCGTGATTTTTCGTGATGGAACCCCCCAGGAGTTGGCCGCCGACGTGGACGTCAAGCGGATTTATCTCGGGGCAGATTTTCGACTGGACTAAGATACGAACACGTCTCCTCATGGCCCTTTCCCAGAAACTCTCTGCACGGCTCTCCCAGAAGCTGATCCTGACGCCCTCGTTGCAGCAGGCCATCAAGCTGCTGCCGATGACCACAATCGAATTGGCGGAACTGCTGACGCAGGAGATGGTGGAAAACCCTCTTCTCGAAGAATCCGTTGAGGACCCGGCGACTCCAGAGGTCGCTGCTGAGGCTGAACCTGTTCCCGACAAGCCCGACGAGAAGGGCGATGACACCTGGGATGACGCCGACTACGAGTATTTTTTTGGCGAGTATCTTGATGATGGGTATCGGCCCCGACAGGCACAAGAGGTCAGGGAACTGCCCCCCATCGAGAACACCCTTTCCTCGAAGGGGTCGCTGGCTGACCATCTGGGATGGCAGTTGAGTTTGCAGACAGATGTTGGCGAGATTCGGGACATCGGGGAGGTCATCATCGGAAACATCGACGATGACGGGTATCTCGTCGCCTCGATCTCTGAGATCGCCGACCTGGGCCCCTGGCCCGTGGCCACTGTTGAGAAGGCTCTGGAGCACGTCCAGTCATTCGATCCGATCGGTGTGGCTGCGCGTGATCCACAGGAGTGCCTGTTGCTGCAATTGCGGGCCCACGGTCTTGGAGGCACTCCGGTCGAAACGCTCGTCTTGGATCACCTTCCGCTGTTGCAGAACCATCGCGTGCCTGAATTGGCCAGGGCCATGGGCTTGCCGCCTGAAGAGATCAAGACCTATCTTGAGGTGGTCCGGCATCTGGATCCGAAACCTGGTTCAAGATACACGCCGGCCGATTCGCACTATGTCATTCCGGACGTGTACATCATCAAGACTGAGGACGGCTACAAGGCGGTGCTCAACGAAGAGGGCTTGCCCCAACTGCGCATCAGCCCGGTGTACCGGCGTCTGCTTGACAAGGGGGGGAAGACCTCTGACGAAACACGCGCGTATGTGAAGGACAAGTTCAGGTCGGCCTTGTGGCTGCTCAAGTCTGTTGATCAACGTCAGAAGACGATTATCAAGGTCGCGACGAGCATCATTACGTTTCAGCGTGAATTCCTCGATGGTGGGATTGAACACCTCCGTCCGCTCGTGCTGCGGGACGTGGCCAATGACATTGGGATGCACGAGTCCACCGTCTCGCGAGTGGTCAATAACAAGTACATGCACACGCCGCAAGGCGTGTATGAGATGAAGTATTTCTTCCATAGCGGCATCAGTAGCTCGTATGGAGAAAGTGTCTCGTCAGTCACGATCAAGCAGCGGATCAAGAAGATCATTGAGGCGGAAGATGCCAAGCGCCCGCTGAGTGACTCAAAAATCATGAACATTCTGCAGCGAGAGGGACTGGTGTTGGCCCGCCGCACCATCGCCAAATACCGCGAAGAGCTGAAAATTTTGACGTCCAATCAACGCAAGGTGTTCTTCTGATGTCTGCGTCTGTTCCGGTGGCGGCCCTGCTCGGCGCCCGCGGAGCAGGCGCGGATCTCGAGTTCGATCTGCTTGCTGGCGCGGCCGGACTTGAGCGACAGATCACTCTGCCCCATGTCCAGAAGACCGGCTTGGCCCTGGTGGGGTTTGATGCGTACCTCCGGCCGGGGCGCGTCCTCGTGTTCGGCGAAAGTGAAGTCCGTTTTCTTGAACAGCTCGCGGCTCACATTCTTCAGGAGACACTCGCGAAGCTGTTCGCGCACGACTTTCCATGCGTGGTGCTGACGTTGGGGCTCGATCCGCCCGCTGAACTGGTGACTGAGGCGGAGCGCGCCGGCGTGCCGCTGCTTCGCACGGGCGAGTCCACACCGACTGCGATTGCGCGGCTGACGATGTGGCTTGAGGACCGCATGGCCACTCGGGAAGTGTTGCACGGCGTGCTGCTCGACATTCTCGGATTGGGCGTGCTGATGACCGGCGAGAGCGGAATCGGCAAGAGCGAATGTGCTCTGGATCTGGTTGGGCGGGGGCACCGGTTGGTCGCCGATGATACGGTGGAAGTGAAGGTGCGTGGCGAGTCGGTCCTCATTGGGAGCTGGGTCGCGAGTACGATCGACTTGGTCTCACCGTGGACACGCACGACATCCTGGGGGTGTCCATTCCCATGATTCGCATGCCGGTCGCGCCCGGACGGAACGTGGCGATGCTGGTGGAGGTCGCGGCACGGAACTCGTTGCTGCGGTCACGGGGACGGCATGCCGCGCAGCGATTGGCCGAGCGCCTCGAGCACCGCATTGCCCGAGCGACCGAGCGGCAGGAAACCCACGGCATCTTTGACGAGGACGAGCACTGATGGCTCGAGTCGACGATGCATTGCCGCATCTCATGGTGGTGACCGGGTTGTCGGGTGCCGGCAAATCGCAGGCGATTCACGCGTTGGAGGACCTCGGCTACTTCTGCATCGATAATCTGCCCGTTTCGCTGATCTCGACCTTTGTCGATTTGACGGTCCGCGATGAAGACGCGCGCCGCCGGGTGGCCGTCGTCGTGGACGCGAGGGGCGGCTCGAAGTTTTCGACGTTGCCGGCGACGTATCGTGCCCTCAAGCGTCGCAAAGATCTGCGAGTGACATTGGTGTACCTCGAGGCCAACGAAGCCACGTTGCTGCGCCGCTTCAGCGAAACCCGCCGGCCGCACCCGCTGGGCGCCGGGCGCTCGGCTGTGGAGGGAATCGTCGAGGAGCGGAGACAGATGGCGCCGATCCGCCGGTTGGCGGACCACAAGATCGAGACCTCGCAGCTGAGCGTGCACGACCTGCGTCGAGAGATGTTGGTTCTTGGTGGCGGCACGGACGCGCACGCGCCGCTGTCGGTGACCATCTCGAGTTTTGGCTTCAAACGAGGACTACCGACTGATGCAGACCTCGTCCTGGACGTCCGTTTCCTTGAGAATCCCCATTTTGTGCCAACATTGCGGCCGCTCTCGGGATTGGACGCCCGGGTCTCGCGCTACGTGATGCGGGCGCCAGAGGCCGGTCGATTCCTGATGCTGACGACCCGCTTGCTACGCTTCTTGCTGCCGCAGTACATCGCAGAGGGCAAGGCGTACTTGACCGTTGCGATTGGATGTACGGGCGGCCGCCATCGGAGTGTGGCGATTTCTGAAGCACTCGGACGGGCGCTGAGCGGAACGCGAGGTGTGCAGTTGCGGGTGCGACATAGGGATGTGGCAGATGTCTGAGACGACACCGAGTGAGGCGACAGTGGGGCCGTCCGTTGGCGTAGTGGTGGTCACCCACGGGCTCTTGGCCACCGAGCTCCTGAACGCGGCCGAGACCATCGTCGGCGACCTGCCACGATTTACCGCCGTGTCTATCGGCTGGCACGATGATGTGACCGTGGCGAGCAGCGCGATGGCGCGTGCGATTGAACGCGTGGATGCCGGAGCCGGTGTCCTTGTGCTGACAGACATGTTTGGTGGCACCCCATCGAACTTGGCGATGGCGTTTCTCGAAGTCGGTCGCGTCGAGGTTGTGACCGGCGTCAACTTGCCGATGTTGATCAAGTTGGCCCGGGCGGTTGGCACCCGTGACGTACAGGCCGCTGCCAAGGCTATCGCTGACGATGGCCGGGAAGCGATTCGCGTTGCTTCAGACCTGCTGCGTCATGCCTGATCGGTGACGCAGTGATGCAGACCTGCTCTGTGACCATCGTGAACGCTCTGGGATTGCACGCAAGAGCGGCCGCGAGGTTTGTGCACCATGCCAGCCAATTCGAGAGTCAGATCAAAGTGACACGCGGCGCCAGGACGGTGGACGGCAAGAGCATTCTTGGCCTGCTGCTGTTGGCGGCCCCTCGGGGAGCCACGCTGGACGTGTCGGCGACCGGCGCGGATGAGGGGGCGGCCATCAAGGACTTATCTGCACTCATCATCCGTGGGTTTGACGAGACAGGGACGGACGGCGGATGACCCGTACGAATGTTCGGCTCAATGGTCGCGGGGTCGCGGAGGGCACAGCGATTGGGCGCGCCGTGGTCGCCGTGCGTGAAGCTCGTCAGGTGCGTTATCGTCTGGCAACCGGCAAGGTCGATCGGGAGCGGCAGCGACTCCGCTCGGCGCGGGCCGTGACGCGCAGCCAGCTCGAAGAGATCTCCTCTCGGGTGGCACGCACGGTGGGGCAGGCGCAGGCCGCAATTTTTGCCGCGCAGTTGTTGATGCTCGACGATCCCATGTTGACCGGTCGAGTTGATGAGCTGATTCGCTCCGAGCGCATCAACGCCGACTGGGCCCTGGAGTTGGCCATCGATGAGCTGCACAGCGTGTTCGCCCGCGAAGGCGACGCGTGGTTGCGCGAACGGGTCGGTGACCTCGCCGACGTCGGCGGTCGACTGGCGAGCAATCTCCGACCTGGACGAGACCCGCTGGTCTCCCTCGTCCAGGAACTCGATGGACCTCTTGTGGTGGTAGCCGACGAAGTGTCGCCCTCGATCGCTGCGCAGCTTGATTGGTCAAAAGTGCGAGGTCTGGTCTGCGACGTGGGGAGCCCAACCCATCACACCGTTATTCTCGCTCGGTCGCTAGGGATTCCTGCCGTAGTCGGACTTGGTAGTGTCACCCAGATGATCTTGCCGGGGCAGACGATTGCCGTAGACGGAGCCACGGGTGAGGTGGTGATCGAGCCAGACCAGGAGGCGCTGGAACGGTGGACGCAACGCGCGCAACTGGCGGACGCCGCCATGCACAAGCTCGACGAGCTTCGTGCGGTGCCGGCCGCCACGGCTGACGGGCTCCGGGTGCGTCTGGATGCCAATCTGGAAATGGCAGAGGAGGTCAGCCGCGTTTTGGATGCTGGCGCGGAAGGAATTGGGCTCTACCGGTCGGAGTTCCTGCTCGACCGCGCGGCCTCAGCTGGCGGACTGAGCGAAGATGCGCAGTTTGAAACCTATCGGCGCCTGCTTGAGCGCATGGCGCCTCGTTCGGTGACGATCCGGACGTTCGATGCGGGCGAGGAACGCTGGGAGCGGCGCGCGCGGGCGCAGGGCCATCGAGAACGCTTCGGCCTCAGAGGTGTGCGCGCGGCCCTGCAGCACGATGACCGCTTTCGGGTGCAGGTGCGGGCGTTGTTGCGGGCGGCCCCCTACGGACGTCTGAGAATCCTGCTCCCGTTCGTGACCTCGGCAGCAGAGTTTCGGCAGGTGAGAGATTTGATTGCCCATATTTCCAAGGATGTGCCCAGCGTGGGCGCGGTCCCGGTCGGCGCGATGATCGAGGTGCCGGCCGCGGCGCTCACCGCGGATCGTCTCGCAAGAGAGGCCGACTTTCTGAGTGTGGGCACGAACGATCTGATCCAGTACACTTTGGCTATCGATCGCACGGACGAGCGATTGTCAGGACACTACGAACCGCGGGAGCCAGCCGTGTTGCGCCTGCTTCGCATGGTTGCCACGGCGGGACGCCGGTCGGGGCGCGACTTTTCTGTCTGCGGGGAGATGGCGGCCGACCCGCTACTGGTGGCCCTGATGGTGGGGCTTGGTTTCCGAGCGTTCAGCATGACGCCGGCGGCCATCCCGGTCGTCAAGCGGAGTTTGGCCGCGATCGACAGTCGGCAGGCCGAGGTCATCGCCAGGCGTGCCGTCACCGCCGACTGTGCCGAGGATGTGCATCGCTACCTGATGCCGCTGGCAGACGCCATGCATGCGGTTGTGGCGCGAGACGGGACGCTCGCCAAGTAGGAGACGAAGACGATGGAAAATGTAGCACGGGTCGACAAGCCCTGGGGACATGAGTTGCACTGGGCCAAGACCGATCGGTATGTGGGCAAGGTCATCCACGTGAACAAAGGGAATGCATTGAGCCTGCAGTATCACAACCAGAAGGACGAAACGATCTTCCTCTGGGCTGGAAAAATCCTCTTTGAGATCGAGATCGACGGTCAGTTGGTGGGACGAGAGATGCTGCCAGGCGAGTCCGTGCACATCACGCCGAAGACGATCCATCGGATGACAGCCATCGAGGATTCCGACATCATGGAAGTCTCGACCCCCGAGCTGCACGACGTCGTGCGGCTCGAGGATCGATATGGACGTAAGGACTAACTAAAACGGAATATCGTCGTCGTTCGGCGCGTCGAGGGGGCCCATGTCGTCGTGCGTCTCATCGCCGCCGCCAGCGGCCGCTCCGGCGGGCGCGTATCGATCACGCTGCGGCCGTGCGGTTCGTTCGCCACGCTCACCACCGCCCCCGCCACCACTACCGAGGAGCACAATTCGGTCGGCCCGAATCTCAGTCGTCTTGACCTGTTTGCCTTCCTTGTCGGTCCATTCACTCGTCTGTATCTTGCCTTCGACGTAAATCTGTTTGCCCTTGGTGAGGTATGGCTGAAGCGACTCTGCCATCTTCCCCCAGATCACAATGCGGTGCCACTGTGTGTCTTCACGCTTCTGGCCGTCGCGGTCGTTGTAGACATCGGTCGTCGCGAGGCTGACCGTCGCGACTCCCGTACCACCAGTGGTGAAGCGCATCTCTGCGTCCCGTCCAAGATTGCCTACCAGGATGGCTTTGTTAACACTGCCCATGAGCCCGTCTCCGTTTCTTTCGCTACTTGATGATGCGGGCCAAGCCTTGCGTGGCCAGCATGTGTGCGTTGCTATCCGGGAACGATCGCTTCACCAGTTCCCAATTCGCCTTGGCACGTTCGGTCTGCCCCAACTGCTCGTAGGCCAAGCCCTGCTTGTATAGCGCCTGCGGCTCCCAGTCGGTGCCCTTGTCAATTGTAATCACTTGTGCGTACGCCGACACCGCTTCCTGGTAGCTGCCTTTGGGATAGTATGCCTCGGCAATATGAAAGCGTGCTTTCGGCGCGTCTGGCGAAGTCGGAAACGTCTTGATGTAGTACTCAAATCCGGTGATGGCCATGTCGAACTGGCCGATGGCGTAGTCCCCGAAGGCGGCGTCAAAGGCTCGCTGTGGATCCTGCGGCGGCGGAACGGCCCGCGGAGGCACCGGGAGCATCGAGGGATCGGTGGGGAGCGCGGCTGCGGCCGGGTCATTCGGATCCACTCGGTCAGTTGCAGGAGTCAGCAGCGCGATGATCTGCGTGAGAAATGTCCGCTGGACCGCCAGTTCGCGTCGCATCGTCTCGAGTTCATGCGCATCTTTGGACAGACTGACGTTGGTCCCGTCCATCTTTTCTCGGAGAATGCGTGCGCTATCGGTCAGGGCGCCAATCACCAATCCCTGGTCGGCAAATAATTTGCGCGTCGCGTCCGCCTGGGTATCAGCCGTGGCCGCGGTGCGGGTGTCCAACGCGCGCAAGGCGTCGGCCAGCGAAGCGACAGCCACGCGCAGTTGCTGAGTCTGCTCCTGCAGGATCCGAAGATCCGCGAACAGCTGCTGGTGTTCGCGGTTCTGGGCGGACGCCGCGGCGGGGGCGGTGACGATCAGTGCGCAGGCGCAGAAACGGGCGATGGCACGTAGGTTCATGTGTTATCCCTCGTGGGTCTTGAGGCCTTTGGCTGCTTCGACTACTTCGCGGTGACCACGAAGTGGCCTCGTCTGTTTCTGGACCAAGCGGCTTCATTCTGACCCGGATCGAATGGGAACTCCTTGCCGTAGCTGACGGTGCGGATGCGTTCGGCGGAAATGCCGAGCGAGAGCAGATACCCCATGGCCGACATGGCACGCCGTTCCCCTAATGCCAAATTGTATTCCGCCGTGCCCCGTTCGTCACTGTGGCCTTCGATGGTGATCGTCCACGAGGAGTATTTCGTCAGAATGTCGGCATTTGCCGTGAGGACGCGCTGTCCTTCGGCGTCGACTTCATCACTGTCGTACCCAAAAAACACAGGCGCCAGCGGGGCCTGCCGATTGATTTCGTCGGTATCCATGCTCGCCAGCGGGTCGGAGAACACCTCCGGCTCGGGCACCATTATTGGCGGGGGTTCGGGCACGGGCGCCGGGGGATCCGGCGGTCGGGTGGGTGTGGTCGACACAATCGCCTGGGGTGTGGGCGGGGGAGGCGTCGGGGTCGTGACCGGAGGCTTTTTCCCGCCGCAGGCCGCAGCCATCGAGAGCGAGCCAACCAGAAGCAGCGAGAGGAGTGATGAGCGTGACATAGGCATGTGTCCTGTGAAGGGTGTGACGATGTTAGCGATTCGACCAGCTTGGATAGCGGTTATTTCCGGCCGTTGTGATTCGGCGCACGTTCCGACCATCGGCATCGATCACGGCGATCTGTTCTTTGCCCCAGCGGGTAGTCACAAACGCGATGTGGCGACCGTTGGGGGCCACCGTGGGACTTTCATTGGAGCCGGCCCCCTCGGTGAGTTGAATCGTCTGTCGCGTGCCCAGCACCACTTTTTTGATCTCAGTCCCGCCGGGTACCTCGGCGCTGAAGGCGATGTAGTCCAGGGCCCACGTCGGGCGATCGGCCTTGCGGGGCTCGCTGGTGACCTTTTCTGCCGGACCGCCGTCGGCGCTCATGATGTAAATCTGATTGCTTCCGGTACGGTCAGAAGTGAACGCGATCTGGGCTCCGTTGGGCGACCACGTTGGCGCGCCATCGTCGGCGCGGTTGGACGTCAGTCGACGCAGATCGGTGCCGTCGACCTTAACCGTGTAGATTTCCCAGTTGCCGTCGCGGCTCGAGGCGAACACCAGACGGGTGCCGTCCGGCGAGAACTTGGGGAGGAAGTTCTGAGCCTGGTCGGTGCCGTGCGCGGGCCGCGTGAGCCCGATCTCGTACAACTGCTGAATATAGATGTCGACGAACCCGGACTTGTGTGACTGGTAGGTGATCGAGCGGCTGTCGGGAGCCCAGGCCGGAGACAGATTCAGCGATCCGCGCACGGTGACCCGCCGTTGCCCGTGGCCATCGTAGTCGGCGATGTAAATTTCCTTGATCGAACGCTCTTCAATGGTGCCAACGAGACGCTCACCATCACGGTCAGAGGTGAAGGCCAGCTTGGTCCGCGCCACCCCGTCGAGCCCAAACCGTTCTTTGTGGACCTCGTCGGAGATCGTATGTGCACACAGTCGCAGGCTCTTGGCTGAACAGCTGTACCGTTTGCCGAACGTACTGATCTTGCGCGCGACATTCATCACTCGCACTTCGACCATGACTGTGTCATCAACGAACTCAACGCTCCCGACCAGCACCTCGTCGGCACCAGCCTGGCTCCAAGTGGCGTACGGCAGTGACTCGGCAGACGCAGGAGGAATCATGGCGGCCGTCTGCTGACTGATCATCTGGAACTCGCGCTCGAAGTTGATATCCTGCCAAAGCACGTCGGCAACGGTCCTGGCCGTCTCATCCAGAGTCGCGTCACCACCGGAAGTCAGAAAAGACGGAATTGCCAGCCTGGGCAGACGACGAGTGGTGCCGTCGAGGGTCACTCGGAGTTCTCCTTGCTGATCGTCGAGATCGCCGGACGTCGCGTCAACGACGGCGGCCGCGTCAGATCGAACAGGAGCGGGTGTCCACGCGTACAGCGTCGATCCCATTACGGCAGCGAGACAGAAAAGGGTGGAGCGCATCGTTATCGAATCCCGTAATTAAAACGCAGCCTGACGGCAAGCGTGGCGTCCGTGTAAGTGCGCGGCAAGGGGGAAATCGTGGCTGCCAGGATCGCCCGTTCCGCAGCGGAGTTCAGCGTATAACTGCCCGTGGACGCCGTCACCTCGGCACTGACCACGGTGCTCGCCCGGTCCAGTACAAACAGGACCTCTGTCCATCCCGACTCTGGCTGTGCGTTGTTCCATGTGCGTCGAATGGCTTCCGTCATTTGTGCGACCCACACCGGGTCGAACGAATTGAGGTCGATGGCACCACCAGTGCCGCCACCGCCTCCTTGTGTCAGTCCCTGACTGATGCCTGTCGCCCCTGTATCGGTCACTGCCGTGCCGGCCTGCACCTGTTTTCCCGTCACGGGTGGGGGAGTGCGTGCGGGAGCGGCCGCCTTGGCGGGCGGTGTCTCCGGCGGTTTGACTGCGGCCTTCGGCGGAGTGACTACCTTGCGGGGCGTTGGCATTGTGTCGGGTTTGGGCGGAGTCGCGGGCTTCACCGGTTCCTGACGCGTTGGTTCTGGCACCGCCTGGTCCACCCGCTTGCCGGCGATAGGGGCCACACCCGTGGTGCGTTCGCCCAACGAGCCGCCCAGACTGACTTCCATCACGTTCGGCCTGACGACCTGACTCGACAGCCAGTCGGCTGGCATGACCAGGGCGCCGACGCCAATCGCGAGATGCACGGCCAGCGAGTAACCCAGCAGGCGGTTGAGTCCACCGGGGTCCTGCGCGCGGGCGACAAGGATGTCGCTAACGGCCTCCCTCACGGACCGCGCCTTCCATCAGGCGGAGACGTCGCTAACATGACCCGGTCGACGCCGCCTGCCTTGAGTTTGTCCATGACTGTGATGATGGCTTGAAACGTCACCTGTCCGTCGCCACCGACATAGACGTCCTGGCTTGGACGGTCCTTCAACTCCTGTGAGACACGCTCGGCCAGGAAGCTGATCCCGACCCGCTCAGTGTCACCGAGCACCACCGTGCTGTCCTTCATGAAGGTCAACGGCACCGTGACGTACACGGGCTCGGCACTGATGGACTGAGGTCGGTTCGACTGCGGCAGGCGCACGCTAAAGCCCTGCTGCATCATGGGGGCGCTCACCATGAAGATGATCAGCAAGACCAGCATCACGTCCACCAGCGGGACGACATTGATTTCGGCGAGGGAGGTGGAAACCCGCTGACTTCGTCCACGCCGCCCGCGTCCGCCGCTATGCGAGACCTGTTCAACCTTGGCCACGTGTTACGTCTCCCTACGAAAAATTGCGTTCCGCGATGTTCAAGAACTCCATCGAGAAGTCGTCCATCGATCCTGCAAAGTTCTTCACCTGGCCCGTGAGGTCGTTATAGAAGTAGACCGCCGGAATCGCCGCAAACAAACCCGCCGCCGTTGCCACCAACGCTTCCGCAATGCCCGGTGCCACCACCGCCAAACTGGTCGACCCGGTATCGCCAATCCCCTGGAACGACGCCATGATGCCCACCACGGTCCCGAACAATCCGATGTACGGCGTGATCGAGGCCGTCGTCGCCAGAAACCCGACGCGCGATTCCAAACGGCTCAACTCCACCGTCGTCGCGCGCAGGAGGGCTCTGTCCAGACTCTCAAGGCTCCTTAGTGTTGGACGAGGCGGAGGCTCGCCTGGCTTGGCTTCACCCGCGGCACGCAGTTGCGCATTCAACTCGGCATACCCCGCCAGAAACAGTCCCACCAAGGGACTGGCCGCGAGGTTGCCACACACCGACTGCACTTCCGAGAAGCGACTGCTCTTGCGGAAGATGTCGAGAAATGTGGCGGTCTGCCGCCGCGCACGAACCATCTGCAATCGCTTGTGGATGATGATGCCCCACGATGTGGCGGAGAAGATCAGCAGCACAACCAAGACGAACCACGACAGCGGCGTGGCGTCCAGAAGCAGCGAAATGATGTCCGTATTACTCGTGCCGTTGACGGCCGTATCTCCAGCCAGACCCTGAGTTTGAAAAGCCAGGGCCAGTGTGCCTAGCGTGCGCAACAAAACCTCCACCTACACTAAGTTGAGGCGCCGCTGGGACAGCGCGAACATTTGTGAGCGTACCACGGCGAAAAATGACTGTCAAAGGTTTGATACCATTGGAGTTTCCCGATGCTGCGCTTTCTCGCGATACACCACCTCGCGGTTATTGACCACCTCGAGCTGGAGTTTGGGCCGGGACTGACTGTGCTCACAGGCGAGACTGGCGCCGGCAAGTCGATGCTCGTCGAGGCCATTGACTTGCTCGTGGGAGGGCGCGCGAGCGCGGACCTCGTTCGCACCGGCGAAGCCACGGCATCCATTCAGGCAATTTTCGAGCGCGCCGACGGCACCGAAGTCATCGTGCGTCGTGAGGTCTCTGCGCAGGGACGGAGTCGCGCGTTCATCGATGACGCCCTGGCCACCTCAGGTGCTTTGCGTGAGCTCGGGGCGTCCTTGATTGATCTGCACGGCCAGCATGAACATCAGACGCTGCTCAATCCGGTGGAACATGCCGGCCTTGTCGATACGTATGTCGGCCATACCGCACTCGTTGAGTCGGTCGCTCAGCACTATGGTGCCTGGCGCGCGGTGGCTGACGCCCTGGAACGCACCAGGCTCTCCGAGCGCGAGAAGGCGGCCCGGATCGAGTTGGTCCTGTTTCAACTGTCCGAACTGGATCGCGTCGCACCCAAGGCTCGCGAGGATGAGGAGTTGCTCGCCGAGCGTCAGGTCCTGGCGAACGCCGACCGCCTGGCGCGACTGTCGAGCGAGGCATTCACCGCACTCTACGACGGGGAAGGCGCCGCCCTAGGCTCGCTGGCTATCGTCTGGAAGCGTCTCGCGGATCTGGTCGAGATCGATCCGCGCTTCCAACCCTATCTGGACGAGCGCGACGACCTGAAGTCCAGGCTCGAAGACCTCGCGTTCATGCTGCGGTCATATTCGAGCGACCTGGATGCGTCGCCCGAACGCCTCCAGAGCGTTGAGGACCGTTTGGCAGCGATAGGGGGCCTGAAGAAGAAGCATGGCCCGACGCTCGATTTGGTGCTGGCGACCCAGCAGCGGTTCCATGATGAACTTGCGGCGCTCCAGGCGAGTGACGAACGGGCCGCGGCACTGGACCAGGAGGCGACGACGGCCGCGGCGGCCTTTCGAGAGCAGGCCCTGATCTTGTCGGACGCTCGTCAGGTGGCCGGCGTTCGCTTGGCCAGGGCACTTGAGGAGGCCCTTGGCCAATTGTCAATGCCTCACTCCCGGGTCGACATACGTGTGTTCCCGTCGCCCGACGAACCGGACTCCTGGTCCCCGCTGGGGTTGGATCGCGTCGAGTTCTTCCTTTCACCCAATCCCGGGGAGGACCTCCGTCCCCTCGTGCGCATTGCGTCTGGCGGGGAGTTGTCTCGCATCATGCTGGCCCTCAAGACGCTTGCGACTCCGGACGAACCTGGCCGGACCCTGATCTTTGATGAGGTCGATGCCGGAATCGGTGGGGCCGCGGCCGACGCCGTGGGTGCGAGGCTCCAGGGACTTGGGAATCGCTATCAGGTTATGTGCATCACGCACCTGCCGCAGATTGCCGCTCGAGGCGGCGCCCACCTCCGCATCTCCAAGGAGGTTCAGGGCGGGCGGACGGTGACCGTGGTTTCGCGGCTTGAGGGTGCCGACCGGGAGCACGAGCTTGCGCGAATGATTGCCGGGGATTCTGTTTCTGTGCCGGTTCTGGCGTCAGCTCGTGACATGCTCACGACACGTCAAATTGGCGAAGGACAGGCGAAAGGCGAAAGCGAAAGTCATCGGAAGGCGAAAGCGAAAGGTAGGCCGCGTGGCGCGTAAGTATCTTATTGAAACCTTCGGGTGCCAGATGAACTTCCATGATGGCGAACGGATGGCTGGCCTCCTTGAGGACGACGGGTATGTGTCCACCACGTCAGAAGCTGAAGCCGACCTTATTGTGCTCAATACCTGCAGCGTCCGCGAGCGCGCAGAGGACAAGCTGTATTCCAGGCTGGGCGCCATCCGAACGACAAGTCGAGAGTCAGGACGTCGGCCGACGGTGGCGGTGACTGGATGCGTCGCTCAGCAGGAGGGGCAGAAACTGCTCACGCGCGATCCTTCGATCAATCTGGTCGTCGGCACACAGGCGATCAAGCAACTGCCGCACCTGGCGCGGACTGCCGCGGTTTCGACCAATCCCCTTGTCGATGTTCAGCCCTACGACGACGTGTCCTTCCCACTGGGAGTAGCGAAGCCCTCTGACCCCACCAGAGCGTGGGTGACCATCATTGAAGGGTGCAATGAGTTTTGTTCGTTCTGCGTCGTGCCGTATACACGAGGCCATGAACGAATGAGACCGTCGGCTGACATTGTCGCTGAGGTCGAGCGCGCCGCAGCCGGGGGCCGAGTCGAGGTGCAACTTCTTGGGCAAATCGTCAATCACTACCAGGCTCCCGATGATCCATCGTGCGACTTTGCGGGACTACTCGACAAGGTGAGCGCCGTGCCAGGCATTCAGCGCATTCGATTTGCCAGCCCTCATCCGAGGCATGCGACCGACCGCCTGATCGCGGCAATGCGGCGCCTTCCGAAGGTCTGCCACCACTTCCACCTGCCGGTGCAATCTGGGTCCAATGATGTGTTGACAGCGATGCGCCGGCGGTACACCCGAGAGGAATACCTCGCCCTTGTGGCTCGCGTGCGTGCCGAGATACCTGACATCTCCCTCTCGACCGACGTCATCGTCGGATTTCCCGGTGAAACAGACGTTGACTTCGAGCACACGATGGACCTGGTCCGCGAGGTGGGTTTTACCTTCATCTACTCGTTCAAATACTCGCCGCGACCAAATACGCTTGCCGGCAAGCGGATGCCGGATGATGTGCTGGAGTCAGAGAAGACACGGCGGATCATGGCACTTCAATCTCTTCAGGGTGAGATTCAGCGAGGGATCTACGAGTCTCAGGTAGGCAAGACAACTGAGGTGCTGGTGGAGTCACGTTCACGACGTCGAGATTCGGAACTCGCGGGGCGCACGGGCGGTTGGCTCCTGGTAAATTTTCCAGGACCCGAATCATGGATTGGCCGGCTGATCACTGTGCGGATTACGGCGGCGAGGCCGAATAGTCTTAGGGGTGAAGTTCTGGAGGCGACACATGCTCATTGAGATGGCGGTAAAGGGCCTGATGGTGGATCCGCTGACGAATCTGCCGATCATCATCCTGCGTGACGCTAACAACGAACGAGTGCTGCCAATCTGGGTCGGGCCAGTCGAGGCGAACGCGATTGCGCTTCAGATTGAGAACGTCTCCACACCGAGACCGATGACCCATGACCTCCTCAAGCATGTTCTGGAAGAGATGGGAGGTCGGCTGACGAGGGTCATCATCCACGATCTCAAAGACTCAACATTTTATGCCTTCCTTGAAATCGCCATGAATGATGAGCTGAGTTTGGTTGATGCGCGTCCCAGCGATGCTCTTGCCTTGTCGCTCAGGGCCAAGGTGCCCATCTTTGTCAATGAGCAGATCTTTGAACACGTGAAATCAGTGGACGTGGCTCCTCAGCAAGTCGACCAGGAGCGTCTTCAGCGCTGGTTGGAGAGTTTAGACCCTGATGAGCTTGGCTACAAGATGTAGTGGGTGTATCATGCCGTAGCCGGTTCGCCGCGCTCGGCAGGTCCGGTTTTCCATCAAATGATTATTTCCATTGCCAACCAAAAAGGCGGGGTCGGCAAGACGACCACGGCCATTAATCTCGCGGCCGCGTTCGCACTCCGCGGCCAGCGCACTCTTCTTGTCGACTTAGACCCCCAGGCCAACAGCACGATGTCGTGCATTGACGTGGCCACTGTTGAACTGTCGGTCTACGACGCGATCACCGAGGCGTCCACGGCGATCTCTGATGTGATCAAGACCACGTCGCAGTCCAATCTCTGGGTGGCGCCATCCCGTATTTCGTTGGCGAAACTGGAAGGCAAGCTAGTGGGGGAGTTGGACTCCCATTTCAGATTAAAGGACAAGCTTGCGCCGATCATGAATGACTTCGATGTCGTCGTCATTGACTGTCCTCCGGCGCTGGGACTGCTGACCGTCAACGCCCTTGTGGCGTCGACACATCTTCTGATCCCTATTCAGTCTTCATATTTTGCCCTTGAAGGCACAGATGACCTGCTCGAGACGATCGAGAGGGTCAGGATGCGCGCCAATCCAGAACTGAATATTCTCGGCGTCGTCATTACGATGCACGACAAGCGAACGGCGCTGGCTCGTGACATTCGCAGTCAAATCGACAGGGTCTTCGGGAGCAAGGTGTTTAAGACGGTGATTACCAAGAGCGTGCGGTTGGAGGAAAGTCCGGCCTACAAAGAATCCATTTTCAAGTTTGCACCTGATTCATCCGGTGCAACCGAATACTACCGGCTTTGTGAGGAGGTCATGGATCGTGTCTAAAAGGGGTCTGCCATCCAGTCTAAAGATGCGTCACGACGAGCACTATGTGGACGCGCTCACCAATTCTGCGGGCGCGCCTATTGGTCGGATGATTCCGATCGACCAGATCGATCCAAATCCTGATCAACCCAGGCAGGTGATGGGTGACCTTTCGGAATTGATGGCCTCTATTACTGAGAAGGGAATCATCGAACCGCTCATCGTGAGACAGAGAGGTGGTCGCTACCAGATTGTTGCTGGAGAACGCCGGTACCAGGCGTCGGTTCAGGTTGGCATCCGTGAGTTGCCGGCGGTCATTCGTGATGTGGATGACAATGAAATCGTTGAAGTTGCGCTTGTTGAGAACATTCAGCGGAAGGACCTGAGCCCGTTTGAAGAGGCGGAGGCCCTTCATGTGCTGGCTGAGCGCTGTGGTTATACCCATGAAGACTTGGCGCGGCGGATGGGCAAATCGAGGACGTCTGTCACTGAGTCCCTGGCTCTTGCTCAGATGCCGGTGGAGGTCAGAAACCTATGTCGGCTGGCAGACATTTCCTCTAAGTCGTTGCTTTTGCAGATAGTTAGGCAACAGGACGCACAGAAAATGATCGCCCTGATTGAGCGCCTCACGAGAGACGGCGGCGCCGGCGCCGTGACTCGAGAGAAGGCTCGAAAGGTGGCTGCAAAGCCGAAGCCTGGTCGTCCGAAGGCCTTCGTCTTTCACTATAGGCCGGCCGCAAAAACCTTCAATTTGAAGCTGCAGTTCAAGAAGGCTGAGGTTGACAAGGCTGAGGTCATCCAGGTGCTCGAAGGAATTATTGCTGAACTTCGGAAGACCTGAGGGTCGACCTTCTACGTCTGACCTGTAAACCTAAGAACGTCTGTCAGGTCTCGCCTGCATTCTGACGCGATAACTATTCATCTGCGATGAATAGTTATGCAAGGCGCCAGGAAGCCTGGTGGTCGGAAGGCGGCGTGGCGCGCGCGATCAGGGCAGCAGCCGGTGGTTGATAGAAATAATAGGTGACATAACATTTCTTATCAGACATTGATGGAATGGCGCCTGAAAATGTGCTGTGGATAACCTGCGGAGGCCAAACCGCCACGTGATATCTTCAAAACCTGAAACCCGGATGCGCACCCCAAAATGCGGATACTAGACCGCTACCTGATTCGAGAAACGCTCGGCCCGTTCGCGCTGGCGCTGGGCCTGTTTACGTTCCTGCTGTCGGTGCAGCCCGTGCTCAAAGAGGCGGAATTGCTCGTCTCCAAGGGCGTTCCGATGCCGACCATTGGCTACCTTCTGCTGACCGTGCTGCCGGGGTCGCTTGGGCTGACCATTCCGATGGCCTTCCTTGCAGGAAGCGTCATGGCACTCGGACGCTTTTCGGGTGACCGTGAATCCGTCGCCCTGATGGCCTGTGGCGTCAGTCCAACCCGACTCATCCGTCCGATGATGTTCCTGGCGACCGTGGCCGCTGGCGTCACGCTGTACGTCCTGATTTGGCTGATGCCAGACGCGAATCAGTCCTACCGCGAGGTGACGTTCGCGCTGACCCAGAAGATGGCTGCCCAGGACATCAGGCCCCAGCTGTTTTATGAGGGATTTCCAGGGAAAGTGATCCTAATTGGAGATCGGCGGACCAACGGCCAGTGGGCGGATGTGCTGATTGCGGACACGACCATGGCTGGCCGACCCGCCGTTCAGTTGGCAGAAGCCGGGAGTCTGGTCATCGACCACGACGCCCGCCAAGTCAACATCGTCCTGAATGACGTCTCGAGTTATCGTCCGCTGGAAAAGGACGGCGAGTACCAGGTGCAGAAGTCGCGGGAGGAACTGGCGACGATCGATCCGAACGCTGTCTTCCCGACCGCTCAGGTAGGCCGAAGTTTCAATGAGCTCACCATCGCAGAGCTTGACGCTCAGGCGGCCGAAAAGGTGGCCGCCGGATTGTCACCGCACAACGAAATCATCTACGCGCAGCAGCGCTTCGCGTTCCCATTGGCCTGCATCATCTTCGCCGTCATGGGCGTGGCGCTTGGTGTGAATACCCGCAAGGACGGAAAGATGGCCGGCTTTGCCATCGGCATTGGCGTCATCACCGCGTATTACGGGATCATGGCGATCTTTGAGGGGCGAGCTCAGGGCGGTCAGTTTCCGGCGCTGTGGGCTCGCTGGATGCCAAACATCATTCTTGGCGTGGTCGGACTCCTCCTGATGTGGTGGCGGACACGTGGGGTGCGTCGAGCGCCAGAACTTCGTGTGCCTCACTGGCTCGCTCGGTATCTGCCCGGCGTGACTCGAGCGGCGTCCGCTGGGAGCAGTGCTCCGACATCGCCGTCACAGTCTCGCGTGGTCGTCGTCGTGAGATTTCCGCAATTCTCACTGCCCCGCCCCAGGCTGATTGACCTCTACGTGGGGCGGCGGTATTTGCGCACAGCGGCGTTGGCGTTTATGGGCTTGCTCGCGCTCTACTACGTTGGCGAGTTTGTCGAGTTGTCTGGCAAGTTGTCGAAGGGCACTGCCACGTTGCCGATGATAGGCGAGTATTTTTACTATGCGACGCCAAAGTTCATCTACTTTGTGGTGCCACTCGCCACTCTTGTTGCGGTCCTGACAACGCTCGGCGGCCTGACCCGCACGAATGAGCTGACGGTCCTGCGGGCCTGTGGCATCAGCCTTTACCGCACGGCGTTTCCCCTGGTCGTGATGGCGCTGGTCTTAAGCGGCCTGCTCTTCACACTTGAGAACCAGGTGCTGGCGCATTCCGAGCGCCGGGCCGAGGTGCTGCGCAATACGATTCGCGACCGTCCTCAGCGCACCTTCAACGCCTCGAATCGGTCATGGAAGGCCGCGAAGGATGGCCGACTCTTCCACTATGCCGTCTACGACGTGCAGCAACAGACCCTGCATCACTTGTCGATCTTTGAGACGGCGCGGGAACCGTATCGCCTCAAGAGCCACACCTTTGCGACCCGCGTCGAGTTCGCTGACGGGGCCTGGCAGGCGACCGATGGCTGGGTGCAAACGTTTGACGAGGCCGGCCGTGTGCGGCGGACCACGTTCGTGGCCCGCCCCCTGGAATTGGTGCCCCCGGCTGATTTCGGCACGGAGCAAACTGAAGCGGAGTTCATGAACTATGAAGAACTGCGGACCTATATTGCCCGCCTTGACGCCAGTGGATTCAGTATCGCTGCGCACAAGGTTGAACTCAATCGGAAGCTCGCCTTCCCGTTTGTGACGTTGGTCATGACGCTGATTGCCATTCCGTTCGGCGTCACGGCTGGACGCCGTGGGGCGCTCTATGGGATTGGGCTCGCCATCGTATTGGCGGTGACGTATCTGTTGGTCTCGAGCATCTTCATCGCCTTTGGAACAGCGGAACTACTGCCGGCCGCGTTGGCGGCCTGGGCGACCAATATTCTCTTTACGGCCGCGGCGTTGACGATGGTATTTACCGTTCGGACGTAGGACCGCCGCCGTTGACGTTGGGTGAGGCCAGGCTGACTCTGGAAACCCAGACGGTGCCGACCGTGCCGGGGCTGGTGTGCCAGGTATCAACCACGACCAGCAGTGACTCTAACCTCGCGACAATGGGGCGACGACTCGTGTTGGCGTTGGTGGGCTCGAACTCTTCCAGTCGGAGCGTGACAGTTCTGGACGTGGGGCCCACGTACACCGACCGCTGCCACCGCTCGCCATCCGGGCCAATCGGGAGTCGTACCTGGATCGAGACCCGCATGTCGGCTGACGCGCGAAGGGTCAGCGTGATCCGGTCGAAGCTGTCCTGGCCGCCCAGGGGGTACGCCAGTGCCGCGTACTGTCCGTTGGTCCGTCCGGGGGCGAGGCCGAACTGCAAGGCCATCGCGCCAGCCTCAGCGCTGATCTCGCCCGTTGACGCCGGATGTTTTTCCACGGCCCACAACGTGCGGTCACGTAATTGCCGGACAGAGCCGACTGGGGGCGGGGTGGTGGCAGGCGGACGACCACCTGGTGTGGCCGGCATCGCGCCTGTGCGAATCGCGTTGGTGACGATCCAGGGAACCGCATGTCCAGGCAGACTCACTTCGACACGGTAGTTCGCGGCGGCGCCGACGTGTTGAAACGCCACGGAGCCTCGGCCGGCCGCAACCGTGCGGCCATTACGCAACAGGGCAACGGTCGCGTCGGCGGGCGCGGGGACCGTTGCGTACAGTTGTACGGGGCGGTCCGACGGGAGCGACTCCCCCATTGACGCCGCGAGCGTGCCATCCGTCGCGGTGAACGTGACTTGGCCGGGGTGGGCCAAGGCGTTGACCACGGTGAACGTCCGTCCGTGGCGCATGGATTCAAGAATCGCCGTGGCGTCGTTGCTCGGTTCCCCCGTCAGTGGCGCACCCAGTTCAACCGCCTGGACGATCGTCCTGAACATATCTTCGTAGGATGGCCGTGCCAAGAACGTCCGGGTCTGACCGGGGGCCGCTGTTTCATCGAGACCAATGCGGGCGTGGGCATCAACCGCAGCGAGCCCCGTAATGTGATGAGCGGTGTTCAGTTGGTCCCATCGTCGAAGGGAGGCTGAGGGGCGGTCGAAGATCGAGGCGATCGCCTCCGGCGGTCGAAGAAGATAGTGACCGGCGGCGGCCAGCAGACGCCAGCTGGACTTGTTGCGCCATTCCGAGTCGGCATTGAGCCACTCGATCCCGTCGAGAGCCATCTCTTGTCGCGCCCCCAGCCACCGCAAGCCTGACTTGGAAGAATCAGGGTGTGCGACGACCGTCCAGCCGCCCAGACGGTGGACGTCTTCGATCGTGTCCCGGGCTTCTGCGCCGAGTGGGTACGGGGAAGCACGGTCGAGGCCGAGGGCGACGAGATGTCCAGAGGCCGTACTGATTTCGACCGCGTCGATGAGAAGGACGCCGTCTCGGTAATGTGGTGGCTCCGGAACGCGGGTCGCATCTCCGTGGTCGGTGACGATCACAAACTGGAGTCCGGCGCGTGCAGCCGCCTTCGCGACGTCATCAAGAGTCCCGGAACCATCGGACCGATCCGTGTGCACGTGGTAGGCCCCGTAGACAACACCGGGCGCGGCCGGGGCGAGTTGTCGCGTCGCGGCAGGGAGCCCAAATCCGATGTACATCACAACGGCGGCCCCCAGGGCCGCCGTTGTGATGCAGACCAATTTGCTCAGACGTCCCATGAGGTGAAGAGCCCCTGACGCCTGCGGTAACTAGAGGCCGGCGTCGGCCTTGAGGGCGGCCGCCTTATCGGTCTGCTCCCAGGTAAACTCTGGCTCAGTACGTCCGAAGTGCCCAAACGCGGCGGTCTGGCGGTAGATCGGCCGACGCAGGTTGAGTCCGTCGATGATGGCCTTTGGTGTGAGGTCGAAGTGTTTCCTCACCAAGTCACTGAGCGCCTCGTCCGACACCTTGCCGGTCCCCGACGTGTCGATAAGTACCGAGACGGGTTCAGCGACGCCAATGGCGTACGCCAGTTGGACCAAGGCTTTGGTGGCGAGACCCGCGGCCACGATGTTCTTGGCCACGTAGCGCGCCATGTAGGTGGCTGACCGATCCACCTTCGTCGGATCCTTGCCCGAGAATGCACCGCCGCCGTGCGGCGCTGCGCCGCCGTAGGTATCAACAATAATCTTGCGACCGGTCACGCCGGCGTCGCCATGAGGGCCGCCGACCACAAAGCGCCCGGTCGGGTTGATGTACACCTTTGTGTTGGCATCCATCAGGTTCGCCGGAATAGATGCGTTGATCAGGTGTTCCTTCAAGTCCTTGTGCAGCGTCTCGTTCTCGACGTCGGCACTGTGCTGAGTGGAGACGACCACCGCGTCGACGCGCACGGGGGTGTCGCCGTCGTACTCGACGGTCACTTGCGACTTGCCGTCTGGACGCAGATACGGGAGTGTCCCGGACTTGCGGAGGTCGGAGAGTCCTCGCGTGAGCTTGTGCGCAAGCATGATCGGCAGCGGCATGAGTTCCGGTGTTTCCGTGCAGGCGTAGCCGAACATCAACCCCTGGTCACCGGCACCGCCGGTATCGACGCCCTGACCGATGTCACGGGACTGTTCGTGAATCGACGACATCACGGCGCAGGTTTCGGCGTCGAAGCCGAACTTGGCGCGCGTGTAGCCGACATCAGTGATCACCTGTCTCACCACGCGCTGTGTGTCGATCGTGCAGGACGTGGTGACCTCGCCTGCGACAACCACCAATCCGGTCGTCACGAGGGTTTCAACAGCGACCCTGGCGATCGGGTCCTGGGCAAGAATGGCATCCAGGATGCCGTCCG
Source organism: Acidobacteriota bacterium (assembly GCA_013203475.1). Classification (GTDB taxonomy): domain Bacteria; phylum Acidobacteriota; class Vicinamibacteria; order Vicinamibacterales; family SCN-69-37; genus SYFT01. The sequence goes on along the minus strand of JABMNV010000091.1, from coordinate 249 downwards.
AAATCTGGTCCGAAATTTTGTCCGGGTGACCTTCTGTCACCGATTCGGACGTAAAAAGATGGTGGCCGGTACGCCCCATTCAACAACTCCTTGACGGCTGGGGCCAACGGGCGGCCCGGGAAATAGGCAGCGTACCAGAGGCCTTGCCGACTGGTCAATCCTCGGCCGGCAGACCTCGGGCGTCTCACGTGACCTCAGCGTCGAGGATGGAAGGCGTCGTAGACCTGCCTGAGCCGGGCTTCGAGCACG
>JABMNV010000090.1 GCA_013203475.1 Acidobacteriota bacterium | reverse complement strand
GACCTGGACTACATCCCCCACATCGCGCGTCCCATGAAAATCGACTACGCGCTCTCGAACTCCTTCGGGTTTGGTGGGACGAATGGGACGTTACTGATGAAGCGCTACGAAGGCGATTAAACCGTTATGAAGATAGCCGTATGTATCAAGCAGGTGGTGTCACGCGAATGGCAGGTGCGCGTCAATGACGACAAGACGTGGGTGCGTGATCAGGACGCCGCCTGGGAGTTGAATGAACCCGATGCCTACGCCCTCGAAGAAGCGCTGCGCTTGAAAGAGAAACACGGGGGAGAGGTGGTGGTGGTGTCCGCCGGCCCGTCGCGTGTGACTCAGGTCATTCGTGAAGCCCTGGCCCGCGGTGCCGACCGCGCAATTCATGTCAACGGCGATCACCTGGCCACCGCCGACGCCTTTGCCGCGGCTGAAGCGCTGGCTGCGGCTCTGAAAGACGAACAGTGCGATCTGATTCTCACGGGTTTACAGTCTGACGATCAGGGTTTTGCGCAGGTCGGGGTCATGCTGGCGGAGCACCTCGGGATGGCGCATTCGACCATCATCATGGAAGTGCAGGTGGATGGCCAGCACCTGAAGGTAAAACGCGAGCTGGAAGGTGGGTGGTTCCAGTGGATTGCCATGCCTCTGCCCGCCGTGTTGACGATTCAAAGCGGCATCAATCAGTTGCGGTACGCCACGCTCAAGGGCATCATGGCGGCCAAGAAGAAAGAAGTGAAGGTCGTGGTCGCGGCCGCAGCGTCGGCCGCGCGGCAGCGCATCGTCTCGATCTACGTGCCTGAAAAAACCAAAGAGACGCGGATGATCGACGGCACGCCCGCCGAAGCTGCCGCTGAACTCGTTCGCGTCCTCCGCGAAGATGCGAGGGTGTTCTAACAGACGGTGCTGGGTGCTGGGTGCTCGGTGCTGAGTGCTACGTGCTGGGTGCTGGAATAGGGAAGTGAAATGATCTTTGTCATCGCGGAACAAAAAGACGGCACGCTGAACCGGGCTTCCTGGGAGGCCGTGGTTGCCGCCCAGCAGCTCGGTGGTCCCATCACGATCGTCGTTCCAGGTGCCTCGGTGGCGGGCTCGGCGAGTGAGCTGGCGGCCGCGGACGTGGCTGGCGTGATTGCCTTGGAACACGACGCACTCAGTGCGTATACGCCAGACGGATTTGTGGCGGCGCTGGCGGCGCTGATCACAGCCGAGTCTCCATCGCACGTGGTGCTGCCGCACACTTACCAGACCCGGGATTTTGCGCCCAAACTGGCCGCTCGTCTGAAAGCACCGCTGGCTGCTGATTGTGTCGGCGTCAAAGCGTACGAGGGAGGACAGGCCTTCGTCCGTCTGATGTTTCAGGGCAAGGTCAATGCCGACGTGGTCCTGGAAGGTGAGGGTCCGCATATCGTCACGTTCCAGATCGGCGCGTTTCGGGTGGATGCCGTGAAGAAGGGCAGCGCTGCCGCCGTCATCCGCCAGGTGGCCGCTGAAGTGGATCGGTCCGCCATTCGTCAGACGCCAGAGGCGCCATTCCGCGAGGCGAAGCAGGCCGTCGATCTCTCGCAGGCCGAACGCATTGTCTCAGTGGGTCGAGGCATTAAGGGCGAAGAGCATATCGCCATCGCGAAGGAATTGGCCGACGCCCTCCACGCGGAGCTGGCCGCCTCGCGTCCCATTTGTGACGCCGGTTGGCTGCCCATGGAACGGCAAGTTGGCAGCTCGGGCCAGACCGTTGCCCCCAAACTCTACCTCGCGCTTGGCATCTCCGGTGCCATCCAGCACGTGGTTGGGATGAAGGGCACCCGCACGATCGTGGCGATCAACAAAGACGCCGAAGCACCCATTTTTGAACTCGCCGACTACGGCATCGTCGGCGACCTGTTCGAAGTCGTGCCCGCGATGATCGCTGCGCTGAAGGCGTAGGTGGTCAGCCTTTCAACAGGGCGAGGATGTCGTCCACAGATTTCTTCGCATCCCCATAGAGCATGAGCGTCTTCGGCTTGAAGAACAGCGGGTTCTCCACGCCGGCGTAGCCAGCCCCCTTGCCGCGCTTGAACACGATGCACGTGTGCGCCTCCCAGGCATGCAGGACCGGCATGCCCGCGATCGGGCTTGACGGATCGTCGAGAGCACTGGGATTGACGATGTCGTTCGCGCCGATGACAAGGACGACGTCGGTGGTGGGGAAGTCGTCGTTGATTTCGTCCATCTCCAACACGATGTCGTATGGGAGGTTGGCCTCGGCCAGCAGGACGTTCATGTGTCCAGGCAGGCGACCGGCCACTGGGTGGATGGCAAAGCGCACGTCCTTGCCCTGACTCCGAAGAAGGTCCGTGACCTCTTTCACCGGGTGTTGTGCTTGGGCGACGGCCATGCCATAACCCGGGATGATCACAACGGTTGAGGCGGCCCTGAGTTGGGCGACGACCTCAGCGGCTGTCGTGGCCACCAATTCGCCGTCGACGGGCGCCCCGCCTCCAGCGGGTGCGGCCCCTTCATCGGCCCCGAAGCCGCCCAGGATGACCGAAACAAATG
>JABMNV010000089.1 GCA_013203475.1 Acidobacteriota bacterium | reverse complement strand
TGGCTGGTGTTTCCAGGAACCTCACCGTCGTCTTCTCATCATCCGGGTACGGAAATCCGACCAGGTCGTCGAACGAGATGAGGCTCGCGTTGTAGTGGCGATGTTCCAGTCCCAGCGCCTCGCTGATCGAGTTGAGCAGGAATGTCTTGCCAGTGCCGCTGCTGCCGATGAGCAGCAGCGGGTCACCGGTGACCAACGTTGCGAGAATCAGGGGTTCTTGTGAGGTGAAGCCGTAGGCGCCGAGTGCCGCCAGTCGGCCGGGTGAGGCGAGAGGAGTCGTTTTCGCGTGCGTGTCCATGTCCGTGTCCTTTCGAAACGGTTCCGCCGAAACGGAACATCCGTCCATCGCACATGGCACCGAGACTGGTGGATGTCTCGGCCGGCTGGGCCACCGTGTGTCTTCACTGTGAAGACAGGACTACGGTCTGGCGTGCGGGTCGCGGAGCCGGTGCTCTCGCCGCACTCTTCATGTCGGCAGCGGGACGTGCGCTGCCTGGTTGTGTTGGGGGCTGAAACAAAAACGGCCCAACGACTTGACGTCGCGGGGCCCGAGTCGGCTTAGATGGTCTCAACGTTCCTAACGGTATACCCGTCGTCTGCGCGGCCCATCAAGTCGGCCCCTCACCACGCAGAACAGCAGTTTAGCACATCCCTCCGATGGTTGTGATCGCGAGGCTGCTGACCCACCCTGTCACAACCCGATGAGAGGATGTGTTGTGCCCGAACTTGTGCCTTCAGTAGCCGACCGCGTTATTTCGAAGTCCAAGTACATCAGCGGACTGCAGTGTCACAAGTTGCTGTGGCATCAGTACAACGCCAAGGACCTCATTCCACCTTACGACGCGTCGCACCAGGCGGTGTTTGATCAGGGGCACGAAGTGGGTCGGCGGGCGCGCCTGCTCTATCCGGGCGGTGTGTTGATTGAGCGCGAGCGGTGGGAGATGGACGGTCTGCTGGCCGACACCACGCAGGCGCTCCCGCTGGGTATGCCCATCTATGAGGCGGCGCTGCTCGGGGGCGGCGTCTATGCGCAAGTCGACATTCTTGCGCCGACCGGCGACGACGGGTGGGACATCATCGAGGTCAAGAGTTCCACCTCGGTCAAGAGCGTCCATCTCGACGATGTGGCGGTGCAGCGGTTTGCGGCGGAACGCGCTGGCATTCGCATACGGCGGTGTCTGCTGGCGCACATCGACAGCACCTACGTGCGGTCGAGCGACATCGACAACGCCAAGCTCTTTCGACTCGTGGACATTACAGACGATGTGGATGACCGGCTTGTGGGGCTGGCTGACCGAATTGCCGCCCTGGCGGCGGTGATAGTTCAGGCCGACTCACCGGATGTCGCGATTGGCTCACACTGCACGTCGCCATACGACTGTCCAATGAAGCCCGTGTGTTGGAAGGCCATGCCCGAAGAGAACGTCACTCGGCTGGTTGGTGGCGACAAGCAGGTCATCCAGGTGGAAGCGGCCCGATCGCGTCAGACGCATGTAGACCAGGCCCGGGTGCACGACTTCCTCGGCCGTCTCACCTATCCGCTGTTCTTTCTCGACTTCGAGACGTTCGGCACGGCGGTGCCGTTGCTCGATGGTGTGAGGCCGTACCAGCAGGTGCCGTTTCAGTTCTCGCTGCATGTGCGTCGAGATGCGGGTGGCGCGCTCACGCACCACGGCTTCCTGGCAGATGGTCCTGCCGACCCACGCCAACAGCTTCTGGATGAGATGCGGGCCCATCTCGAATCTGCCGGCTCCATCGTCGTTTACTTCGCCGGGTTCGAGACCGGGCGGCTGACGGAACTCGCGCGCGACTTCCCTGCCTATGCTCCGTGGATCGAGACCATCATCGGTCGCGTGGTCGACCTGCATGCGCCGTTCAAGGCGTTTGATGTCTATCACCCGCTCCAGAATGGACGGACGTCGATCAAGTCGGTGCTGCCGGCGTTGACGGGCAGTGGCTACGAAGGGATGGCCATTGCCGACGGCGGCACGGCGTCGCAAACGTTTCTGCGGATCGTCTTCGGGGCCGGCCCCGAAGGCCAGGCGATCGACGATGTGGCAGCCGTCCGCAAGGACCTGGAAGCCTATTGCGAACTCGACACGCTGGCGATGGTGCGGATTCTGGACGTGATCGAGCGTCTTGCCCGCCTTTGATAGAGCCCCTCTGATAGCATGACCCTCGGAAATGTCGATAACACGAGCTGGCCTGTTGGTCATGATTGGCGGTCTCGCGGCCTGTGCCGGTCGCCCGCCTTCCACGGAAGGCTTGGTGCTGCTCACGCGCGATGGCTGTGTGAATACAGAGACCCTGCGCGCCAATCTGGACGAGGCGCTCGCGTCCTTCCCGCAGCCACCCACGTATGAAGTGATTGACCTGGACGCCGTGGCCGCGAGCGATGTCCGAAGGGGCTATCCCACGCCCACGCTGCTGTACGCGAGTCGGGACGTCTTCGGCATGCCCGCACCTCAACCGCCGCTCCCCGAACCGACTTGACGGAACTACCCGGGCGGAGTTCCGTCCTCAGCCGTCATCCAAACGAAGCTCAAGGCGCTGCTCGGCAACTAATCCACGTCTGGAGCCTGCTCCGGTCGTTCGCGCGCACACACGACACGCCCCGACAAGTGAGGCTCACGATTCTGGCGGTGCAGCACGGCAGCGACCGTGCCCACTGGTCTGAACTCCTGTTGAATCAGCCGACAGTGACGCTGGCTACCTGTGTCTTGGGATCGGGGACAGTCTCGCCCTGCGACTCGCGCAGCGCGATGTGCTCGGTGATGGCCTCTTCGATGAGCCGTTCCACCTCGGCTCTGGTGCGACCGACAGCGAAGCAGCCCGGCAGGTCGGGCACCGTAGCCCCGAAGCTGGTGGGCCCTTCCTCGATAACGATGGCGTATCGACTCTTCTTCACCGAAGCCTCCAATCAATCCCCGCTTGCCGGAAGATAGCACGCAGCGTCCCAGTTGGCACGTCGTCGCCATCGCGTCCAGCGACGGTTACCGTGCGCGATCCGCAGCCCAGGCAGCGATGCGGGAACGAGTGCTGGTAACGAGGGGTGTAATACCGTGCCTGGCGGGTCAGACCGTGGAACGACGACGCGCGTGCTGCTGTTCGTTGACGATGCCTCGGGTCGGAATTGTGTACCAGCGGAGATCCTGAGAGGACAGATGGCGTTACGCTGATTTCGTCGATGGCCTTTCTGCCGATGGACCAGGTTCCCGTCTTTCTGCTGCTGATGCTTCCCGGCTTCATTAGTCGAAAAGTTTACGACCTCCAGATTTCTGGCGATCGGCACGACGGCACCAGCTATGCGATGGACGCGGTCGTCTATGGCACGCTCAACGCCGCAATCTGGATCGCTCCGCTGACTTGGGCAGCGACCTTTCAGCATTCGCACCCCGTGTGGTTCTGGACCCTTGTCTTGACGGCGCTTGTCGCGAGTCCGGTCGCATTGGCCATCGTGGCCGTTTGGGTGCTCCGGTCGAAGCACCTTCGTGGCTGGACCAGGCATCCGATGCCGATGGCGTGGGACTACTACTTCGGTCAGGGAGTGCCGTGCTGGGTCCTTTTCAGGTTGAAGAACGGCAAGTCCATCGGTGGCTTCTTTGGGGCGAAGTCGTTTGCGAGTTCGTACCCGCACGGGCGGGACATCTACATCGAACAAAGCTGGGTGGTTGATGACACTGGCCACTTCGTCAGGGCTGTGCCTGACTCTGCCGGTGCGCTCGTCTCTTTCGATGAGTGTGAACTGATAGAATTCTTCCAGACGCTGCCTGAGTCCCGTGAGGATCCTGCTGATGCCTGAGAACGCCACGAAGCCCATGACCGGCCGCATTCAAGAAGGCTATCAACCGCGTGAACAACGTGGATACATTCCAGTGGCCCCGTCTGTCACGCCACGGCCGCCACGCGGCGGCACTGCGGTCGTGAACTCACCGACAGCGAACCCGACCGTCGGCTCCGCTCCACAGGACCGTCCGGCCGGTTCTTTGAGCCGCTGATTCGAGTCCACGTCGCTACAGAGCAAGGCAAGGCCGGGCGCGGTGTATGTGTTGTTGCGTCGGTGAGACCGGTAGCAGCGACCCTCCGCCGACTACTCCTGACTCACGTGGGGCGTGATGGACGTTCCCGCAGGCGAAACTCCCCCACCGTTCCAATCAGCTCTTCCACAATCCCGATCCAGTTCTCGATCTCGGATGACGAGGGTGGCAGTTCGTAGGCGTGGTGGTGACACGCGCGGCTGAGGCCGACCCACGCGTACGACACACGGCCGGCCAGCGCGTCGTCGCCCAGGTAGCTCGGCAAGCACAGCAACTGCGCGTGGCCGGAGGCGCGCTCGACGCCGGGCGCCTTCTCTTCCAGCCTGATCTTGAAGTGGCGGCGCCTCTACCAAACGGCCGAGCTGATCAAAGTCTGTGTCCGGTCGCGCCAACAAGCGCGACTCAGGCATCTCGGCGACAAGATGGGAAGGCGCAGGACGTCACAGGGTTCAACGTCGGCATCAACTCGGGCGAGAGCGCGGGCCAGACAATCTTTCACTGCCATGTGCATCTCATTCCTCGGCGGCCGGGTGACGTGGAAGAACCACGCGGAGGCGTGCGAGGCGTTATTCCTGGTCGGGCTCACTACAAGGCCTGAGGGCTACAAAGGTGGTGAGGAAGAAGCCGCGAGCAGCTCGGATACCTCACGTCGACCGTGGCGACCCGAGTGACGGGCGGCGGCACGGGGAGGCCGTCCTCCCGCAGTCCCCTGAGATGCAGCGCGATGGCTTCCTGAATCAGGCGTTCAGCCTCTTCGCGAGTATCCGCAACGGCCACGCAGCCGGGCAAATCGGGCACCGTGGCACCGAAGCTCACGGGGCCTTGTTCGATGAGAACCGCGTAGGTCATCGCTTCCTCCTCGTCCAGTCTAAGCCCGGGACATCATCCACCCACACCAGCGGCTACCCGTGGTGGCCGGTTTTCAGGTGTCGATCAATGGCCGGGTTTGGGTGTCCACCGAGGACAAATGGCTGAATCGCACGTAAGGCCGCAGGCTCTCGAACCTGAGGTGCCGGTCATCGAGCCGCTTTCGCAGCTCGGCCTGCCCCAAGAGACTGCCCATCCGAAGTATCATGGCTTCAGTCGGATTGGTGAATTCGGGTTGGGCCCACCGATCCGTTCGCAATCCGCCACCATTGCGCCGAATATTGCATGCACGCATGTTGCTCACAGTTTGTCGATGGATGGCCGACACTTCCGGCACGATTCGCTCAATTTTTCAGAACAGGGGCACTGCGGATAAACCGACGGTCCCGTGTCACGAGACCATAGCCGGATTCTACCTTGAAGACTAGACCGACGAAGCGCGCAACCATCCCGTCGCAGGCCCCCTTGCGTTTCATCGACCTGTTCTGCGGAATCGGAGGATTCCGCTTGGCCTTTGAGGCGGCATCCGTGCAGTGCGTATTTTCGAGCGACTGGGACAAATTCAGTCGACAGACGTACGAGGCGAATTTCGGGGAAGCGCCGCACGGCGACATCCACTCTGTCCGCGTCGCCGACATTCCCGCATTTGACATCCTGTGTGCGGGTTTTCCCTGTCAGCCTTTCAGTATTGCAGGCGTGTCCAAGAAGCTGAGCCTCGGCCGAAGCCATGGTTTCCAGGATGAGAAGCAAGGCAACCTCTTCTTCACGCTCGCAGGCATCATCGACCATCACCGCCCGGCGGCATTTGTACTCGAGAACGTCAAGCACCTCGTACGGCATGACAAGGGACGCACGTTTGAGATTATCCACAACACGCTGACGCAGAAACTCGGCTACCAAGTTCACTTCAAGGTGCTCGATGGCCAAGGCCTAGTCCCTCAACATCGTGAGCGTATTTTTTTGGTGGGCTTCAAGGAGCCTCGACCGTTCGAGTTTCCTGACATCCCCAAGGAGGGACTCAAGCTCGGGTCGATTCTCGATCCGGATGTGCCTGCCAAATACACCCTGACCGACCACCTCTGGAATTACCTGCAGAACTACGCAAAGAAACACCAAGCGGCCGGGAACGGATTCGGCTTCGGTTTGGTCACAAAGAAAGACGTTACGCGCACACTCAGCGCTAGGTACCACAAGGATGGGTCCGAGATTCTTGTACACCAAGGCTCCCGCAAGAACCCAAGACGGCTGTCCCCTCGTGAGTGCGCGCGCCTGATGGGATACCCTGACTCGTTTGTCATCCCCGTTTCCGACACGCAGGCGTATCGACAATTCGGAAACTCGGTCGTGGTCCCTGTCGTTTCCCTCGTGGCCGAACAAGTTGTGCGAAGCTTGAGGCAACCTGCGTTGGGGCCACCCGTTCAAGCTGACGAACCGCGCGCCATCACTCGCGTGCGAACCAAGTCCCCCAAGAGGTGAACGGTGGACTTCAGCCAGCTCCGAGCGTTGTTTGCCAGAGCAGGAGCCAAGCTGCTGTACGCGAAGGAGTTGGCAGAAAATGACAACTCCAAGAACCAAGTCTACTTTGGCCCGAGCTTCGCGGCACTGAACCTCTTCCCCAACCAAGGCGTTCTGGCGGAGTCCGGAAGTGCCAAGCCCATCTTCAAGGCGAAGATACCGTTTGCTTGGCTGCTTGAGTCTGGCGCTACTGCCCCTGCACCGCACGCGCAGCTGATTCTCTATCCTCAATACCCCGAGGTCCGCTTTTCAGGGTTCCTCAGGGGAGCTGAATCACCTCCATCTGCTCTCATGGCAAGCCGGGATCCCGGTCGGGTCCTCTTCATGGCCGTGACCTCGAGCGACCAAGTTCTGGGATACGTAGCCAACCGTGAATCCCTCATCGGAGCCGAGTTCCGTGCACTGGAGCTTCCGACGACAGCCGGAGTCTTCGTGGAGCTGAACCTGCCGGATACCCCGACGGAGGCACAGTCCAGGCTCACGCTCATTTCGGAACTGGGTCGGATCCACCGGCTCGGATGGATTGATTCAAAGCAGCTGGACTCTGGTGGTGGGCTTCGTTCCTGCGAGGCACCGCAATGCGGAGGCTTCACTTTGGAAGCGGAGCTCGGGATCTCGAAGAACAGTTCTGCCGAGCCTGACTTTCTTGGCTGGGAGATCAAGCAATACTCCGCATCAGCCATCACCCTCATGACACCCGAGCCGAATGCCGGATTTTACAAGGACGAGGGTGTCAAGGCGTTCATCCGAAAATACGGGTACGCGGACAGAAACAACCGGCCGGATCGTCTCAACTTCGGTGGCGTCCATCGATCCGGGCTTCGCCACGAGAGAACGCACCTGACGTTGACCGTCGAGGGCTACGACGCGATACGCGGCCGAATTACAGATGCAGAAGGTTCCGTCTCCCTCGTCGATGATGCGGGTGCGGTCGCGGCGGCGTGGACCTTGAGCGGGCTCCTGTCGCACTGGTCAAAGAAGCATTCAAGAGCCGCCTACGTGCCATCGTTGCGCCGAACGGATCCGGTTTGGCAGTACAGCTACAGCAGATTCGTCCGGCTCGCAGAACGAACCGACTCACTGCGTCTGCTTGGCGCATTCGCTGCAGGCACTGTCTACTACGACCCAGGCATCAAGCTGGAATCGGCCTCGACGCCTCAAGCCACTGCCAAGCGACGCAGCCAGTTTCGGATTTCTCCGAAGGACATTCCCGGCCTCTACGAATCCGTTGAAATTGTGGACGTCTTTTGACGTATGGCCGACGTATTCTCCAAGGCGAAGCGCTCGGACGTGATGGCTCGAATTCGCGGCAAGGGCAATAAGAGCACCGAAGGTGCCTTGGCAGCCATCCTCCGCGCCGACGGAATTACAGGCTGGCGCCGCCATTTGGATCTGCCTGGCAAGCCCGATTTCGCGTTTACCAAACTTCGATTGGCCGTCTTCGTCGACGGCTGTTTCTGGCACCGCTGCCCAAGGTGCTTCACGAGCCCCGCGACCAACGCTGAATTCTGGGAGGCGAAACTGGCTGCCAACCTCGCCCGCGATCGGAAAGTCCGTAGGCAGCTGTCAGCCAAGGGGTGGCGTGTGCTTCGGATCTGGGAACACGACCTTCGACTCGCCGGTCGCGTCAGTCGACGGATAGCAACAGCGCTCAGCCGAGCCGAATCAGATCAGGGAGCCCAGCGAAGGTCAAGTCTGCAGAAGTTAAAAGACCGTCACGATCGAATCCCCATATGACCCATCCACATGCCAACTGGATTTACCTTCCAAAGTGCGACGCGCCGCCGACACTGGTGCTCGACGTCGTTGGTGCTTTCAAGTCGGCGGAGCACGACTTGGTGGCATCCACCACCAGCTTGACGAGCACCGCCGCGCATGCTCGCCTGAGGCCGGAACTTCAAGTTTTCGATTTCGAAGTCGAAGCCGGGAAGTGCCACGGCGAAGGAATCCACGTTCCGGTACTGTTCGGACGAAACGGCACAACTGCGAAGCCTTTGCCGGCGCGATCCGTGTCAGAAATAGGGTATCGCTCCCTGAACGGTCCAGACCGACTTCGAAATAGAAGTCTTCGCCAAGCAGCGATGCTCGAGCCCCAAATCATTTACGGACAACTCCAGCATCGTCAGTTTCGTGCCTGACTCGGTCGCGTCCCGGAATGCATGTTCCCGCCAGTCGGCCGGCGCCCCGCCGGGATAGTACTGCTCGAGACTCGGCGGAATCTCTAGGTGCAGTCGTCTCATTTACTTGCTCCTCGGCACTGAGTCATCGTCTGCTATTCCTATCCCTTTCGGCGGGCCGCGATGACGATGGTGAACGGCGCACCAAGTGTCCGTCTTGTAGTAGCTACCGGGCGACAAACCTATCCGGGGTGAGCACGCAGGTATCGGCAAGTGCCCCTTGTCGTATAAACAGCCCCGGACGCGGCCGCGTGTGATCCAAAAAGAAGCCGAACAGGCGATACAGAAAGTAACGATCACCCTTCAGAATCGAAACATCAGCTTCGTTGCTGGTCACATAGAACGCCGCTGTCTTGTCGTGAGCGGTGGTCTTGACCTCGATGTATCTTGGCTCCCCGTCTCCGTCGAAGGACTCGATGTCGTAGCCGTGACCGTCTGTATCGAAGGCCACCCATTTCACTTTCGCAGCAAGATCGGGTCGGTGCTCCTCTTGAATCAGGCGACATCGCTCGTATCTAACCACCCACTCCTCCCCGGCCTTGCCCAGCCTACGATCCCTTGCATCGCGGTCGGCATATTCGACTCCCCTCACCAGCCGCGAGCCGGCCAGACTCGCATCCCGCTTAATCGCGACCGGCATGGGTGATTCCTCGACCAACTGGTCAAGTTGATCGAAATCGGTATCGGGTCGCACGAAGGAATCCACTGGGGCCAAGTCTGGTGCCCCAGGTGGCGTCTCGCGCGGCATCTTGACATAGGACGACACCAGCAACCGCACCGGCGAACTGGCGTCTTCAATCGGCTGATGGCCGCTGACCGAGGGGAGGCCCATTGACTGGAGAGCATGGCTGACCTGCGCTCGCACTAGATCGATCTCCTCTTGCGTCCGGTCCTGGAGCAGTCCGATCAACGCCCTATCGTGAGCGGCTCGATCAGCACCGCTGTCGGCGTCCTCCTCGAGTATCGAGACGGAGTCCTTGACCACGAGCTCGAGCTCAGGAGGTGTCCATGGCCTTGGCCTCACCGCCTCGGGTCTGGGCTTCACACGGTCGCGCAGAGGCTTGGTTCCGGTTAGCTGTTCGTACTTCAGGTCGATCACACTCACCAGAAGCTCGGCGTCCTCAGCAGTCTTCACCTTAACCCACGACGGTGCTGCGTCCTTTCTGAGGCGCACCTGGCCGGCCACCTTCAGGCTTCTCTCGTCGGCGCCTGGGACACTCACGCCGACGTACCCCTCTGAGGGCCACGGATCCGCCCTAAAGAGGAGACGCGATCGGATCTTGAACGAGACGCCCCACCTATCACCGGAACCCGACGGATGTTCGCTAACATCAACGAGCCCCTCCGTGGTGATTCGGCGCAAGGTATCGAAGACCTCCTTAACCTCAGGCGCGTGTCGCCACTTGGGCTCCATTTTCTCGTCGAAAGTCGCGCGATCTATTGCTGTCACCTGAAACCTCCCCTACTGCCACACTCCCTGACCGCCTCACTCTGTGAGACCCAAACGCTCCCCGCCCTGAGTGCAACTTCTCTCACGGATTTGTCGCCATCTCCCGATACCGGCACAGCGCGTTCGCCAACTGCATCTGCGCCGGTGACTGGCAGTCGGGCTCAAAGAGGCGCGGACTCGCGACCAGGATGCACAGGCACCGGGCCCTCGACGTGGCGACGTTGAACCTGTTGAGGCTGTAGAGGAAGCCGAGACCTCGCGGGGCATCCTCTGGGCGCGAGGTCGCCATCGAATAGATCACGACCGGTGCCTCCTGGCCCTGGAATTTGTCCACAGTGCCAACGCGCGCGCCCTCGCCCAGCGCGTCTTGTAACCGGCCCACCTGGGCGTTGTAAGGCGAGACGATGAGGACGTCCTTCGCCTTCAGTTGCTTCGCCTTGCCCTCTTCGTTGACCCACTTAGAGTCTGGCGCGAGCAGGTCGTCCACAATGCGCTGGACCTCGGCCACCTCTTCGTCCGAGGCATTCCGATTGCCGTCATGCTCGACGGGCACGATGCGGAGACCGGCGCCAGTGAAGCGCCTACCGCCACGGAGGACCTGCTTCTCGAGGCCGGGCAGCCACTCCAGACGGTCCTCGTAGAAGCACTCCGAAGTGAAGTCGCAGATGCTGGGCGCCAACCGCCGTGTCACTTCCAGGAACTCGCCCCGCTCGGCGGGCATGGTCTTGTGCCCTGCCAGGAAGTGCTGCAGCGCCGACCCACCCACACCGTCGGGATGCACACCTTTGGTCGGCTGCTCGAGCTGCTGCGGATCACCCAGCAGCACCAGCGCGCCGGCCGACACCGTGCACGCCAGCGTGTTGGCCAGCGACATCTGGCCGGCCTCATCCACGAAGAGCACGTCCACAGGACTGGCGTTGTCACTGGTCCAGAACCAGACGGTGCCGCCCACTACCACCGGCGCTTCGTCACAGAACTCCTCATCCCCGTCCCGGTCGATGTGCGCGATGGGCACCTTCATACCGCGTCGCTCGGGCCGCGCGGCTTCCTTGCGAACAGCCCTGAGGAGATTGGTAATGACCGCATGGCTATGCGCCGTCACCCCCACGGACTTTCCCGCCGCCACAAGGTCGCAAATCATTTCGCCGCCCGAATAGGTCTTGCCGGTACCCGGTGGGCCCTGAATAGCCAGCACCGCATCTCGCAATTCCAGCACGCGACGTGTAGGAGGAGGCTCGGCGCGCAGAAGCGCCAGCGCCAATGGCGCCGGAGTGCCGTCAGCCAGGCTTGTGC
>JABMNV010000088.1 GCA_013203475.1 Acidobacteriota bacterium | reverse complement strand
CTGCGACACGACCGGCGTGGAGCCGGATATTGCGCTGGTCAAGTACAAGAAACTTGTCGGCGGCGGCATGATGAAGATCGTCAACGGCACCGTGCCGATGGCGCTCCAGAATCTGGGCTACACGCAGGCGCAGATGGCCGACATCCTGGCGTTCATCGATGACAACGAGACGATCGAGGGTGCGCCGCATCTCAAAGACACGGACATGGCCGTGTTCGACTGTGCCTTCAAGGCGATGAAGGGCAGTCGGTCAATCCACTACTTGGGCCACATCAAGATGATGGGAGCCGTGCAGCCGTTCATTTCAGGTGCCATCAGCAAGACGGTCAACGTGCCCAAGGCGGCGACGGTCGAAGATATCGAGCAGGCCTACATCGACTCGTGGCGCATCGGCGCCAAAGCCGTGTCGATCTATCGTGACGGCAGCAAACGCACGCAGCCGCTCAATACGTCAAAGGCGGCGGTGCTTCGCGCAGGTGTCCTCGAAGAGGCCACGGAGGCCGCACCAATGCCGGCCCGCCACAAGCTGCCCGACGAGCGGCAGTCGATCACCCACAAGTTCGATATCGCCGGCCACGAGGGCTACATCACCGTCGGGCTCTACGAAGACGGACTGCCGGGTGAACTGTTTCTGACAATGGCCAAGGAAGGGTCGACAATTTCCGGGTTTGCCGATGCCTTCGCGCAGGCGATCAGCTACGCACTGCAGTACGGCGTGCCGCTGCAGGACCTGGTCGATAAGTTCAGCCACGTGCGGTTCGAACCGGCCGGCATGACCAAGAACCCGGATGTGCGCTTCGCCAAGTCCATCGTCGACTACATCTTCCGATGGATGGCCGCGAAGTTCCTCTCCCTCGAGGCCCAGTACCGCGCCGGTGTGAACATGCCAGAGGTGGTCACCTCTCCAGAACAACTCACGCTCGACGTGGCGGCACTCGCCGGTGCCAGCGCGGCGCCGGCAGCAGCCGCTAATCAGACTGCGTCGAAGTTCGCGGCGATGCAAAACCAGGAAGATGCGCCGCCCTGCACCATGTGCGGTTCGATCATGGTGCGCTCAGGCTCGTGCTACAAGTGCGCCAACTGCGGCACCACGAGCGGCTGCGCGTAGGTCCGTCCGGAGTTCACGTCACCGGCGACAGGATTTCGCGTGATCGTGCTGACGGTGGCCCTGCTCGCGATCAGCGGAGTACCGTGGCGGGGTCGGCGTCTGCCGCGCGGCGCGCCGGCACGTACGATGCCGCCAGGGCCACGGCAAGCAGCAGGAGTGGGACGACGACAAACGTGGCACCGTCAACTGGGCTGATGCCAAACAAGAGTCCGGTCAGTCCGCGCGTCACGTAGGCCGACAGCAGCGCGCCCGCGCCGATCCCGAGCAGACTGGGCAGCAGTGAGTGTGCCAAAGCCGCGCGAAGCACCTGGCGACGCGTCGCACCCAGCGCGATGCGAATGCTGAATTCGGGGAGGCGCTGACTGACGTCCTGATTCACCAGTCCGTAGATGCCCACACTCCCCAGCAGCACGGCCATGAGGCCAAACGCCGCGAGCATCTGGCTGAACAGGCGCGGTTCCGATGAGGCACGGGCGACGACCTCCGTCATCGGTCGAATTCGCTGACCGGGACGGATCGCTGCACGTCTGAGACCGCGTGTCGCAACTCGGCCGACGTCGGCGCGCGGCCGTCGCTTCGAACCGTCAGAAACATCCCTGGCCAGTAGGGCAGTTGCCGGTACGCAAACGTGGCCTCAGGTGCCGGTGACTCTGAAGGTCGTCGCTGCCGGGTGTCCCCCAGCACACCGATGACGCGAAATTCGATGCCGCCGAACATGGTGATTGTGCGGTCAAGCGGGTCGACGTCGCCAAAGGCCTTGCGCGCCAAGGCCTCATTGATCACTCCCACGACGGGGCTGTCCGCAGCATCGGTCGGCTCGAACCAGCGACCGCGTCGGAGCGGAATGCCCATGGCGGTGCGATAGTCACCGATGACAAGTTGGAAGTTGGCGAATGGGGGTGGTGCATCATCCGGGTAGACCACGCCTCCAACTTTGTAGGACGCACTCGGTGTGCCGGTGGCCATGGGAAGGAAGCTGACGGAGGCCGCTGACCCGGCGCCGGGGATGCGCTCGAGCGATTCGACCACGTCATCGAGGAACCGGGTTCGTGCGGCAGGCTCCGACAACGCGCCATGGTCGGGGAAGCGCACCCGCATCGACGGAACGCCTTCCGCCCGGAAACCCGGGTCCACCTGGCTCAGGTGGATGACGGTCTGCAACATGAGCGTTGAGCCGATGACGAGGACGACGGCCAGTGCGACTGCCAATCCCACCACGGCCAGGTTCAGTCGCAATGACCCGCCGGAAGCGGTGCTTCCTCGACCGCCGCTCCTGAGCAGCAAATGAGGCTGGCTGCGCGCAGCGGCCAGGGCTGGACCGGCACTGGAGACGAGACTGGCGATCAGCGTGACGGCACAGGTGAACGCCAGGAAGGAGAGATTGGCATCGATGCGGTCGCCAAGCGCCAGGGTCGAAGCCCCGGCTGAACGAATCACTCGGACGAGGAACAGCGCCAGCAGGGCACCCAGACCACCGCCGACGAGGCCGAGCACGGCCCCTTCCGTCAACCGCAACCGGACGATGCGCCACGGGGTGGCGCCCAGGCCGACGCGCACGGCCACATCAGCGCGGCGTGAGACCGAACGCACCATCAGAAGGTTGGCGACGTTGGCGCATGCGATCAACAGCAGAAAGCCCACCGCTCCCATGACCATCCAGACGGCCAACTGCACGTCACGGACGAGAACCGTGTGCAGCGGAGACGGCCGTGAACTGGCCACCCAGCTTTCCGAGTATGACGCCGGGGCCTCGTCACGGAGGCGCTGAGCCGTCGTCGCAAGCTGAACCGCGGCGGCATCGATCGAGTGATCGCGTGCCAGGCGGCCGAGCAAGAGCACCTGGGCCGTGGCCTCATAGTCGGAAAAGTCTTCCCGATCGATCCGCATCGGTAGCCAGAACTCAACGCCAGCGACCAGAGGTCGATGGCTGGCGGGCAAGACCCCCACGATTGTTCGTCGCTGGCCCCCAATGGTGATGGACTCGCCGATGATGTCGGGTCGCCTGCCAAACTGACGCCGCCACAGGCTATCGCTGATCAGAACCGTGTCATCCGGTTCGGCCTGCGCCTCTGGGCCGCCGACCGCGAACAGTCGTCCCTGGGCTGGCGCGACACCCAGAACGTCGAAGTACTTGCTGCCGACAAGCAGTCCCAGCGCTTCGGCGGGCTCGCCGTTGGCGTCGATGGGTTGCCGGGTTTCGTAGTACCCCGTCATCGCTTCATACGATGACCCAGGCTCAGCCACCGTTGTCAGCACCGTCTCCATGACTGCCTTGCTGACGGTGGCGCCTGGCCACGGTCGCACGAGGCGATCAGGGGCGGTATACGGCAACGGGCGCAGGACGACCGCGTCGGGCGTCGCGCACGTCAATCCAGAAACCGAATGTGGGCCGCCTGCCGTGGAACCGGGCGCGCGCTCGGTCTGTCAGCGCTGCCGCTGTCGAGCCGACAGCTTGACGCCAATACCAGGCGCGGGCAGCCCACCACGACTGCTGCGGACGGATGACCTGCGAATACTCCTCGTTCAGTTCGGCCAGCACCAGGTCTCGGTCACCGCGGCGCAGGGCAGAGCGAAGCAGGGCTTCGGCGAGTCTGGGGGGAGTGGAACGCATTCAGCCCTCTTTCTCAGGTGACAACGTGACGCCCTCCCAGAGTCGGTCGAGCAGCGCGCGCGAGTCAGTCAGAGCCTGTCGCCCCGCTGGTATCGCACGAAACAGTCGCCGTACCGGACCGCCGGCCCCTGCGTCTGGCGCACGACGCTCTGAGGTCAACAGCCCCTTGGCTTCAAGCCTGTCCAGCGTGGCGTACACGGCACCGATGGTGACCGACCGTCCGCTGACGGCTTCCAGCTCACGGCGGACCGCCATGCCATGCCCCTTGCCGTCGAGTCGGATGATTGTCAGGAGCACCATGTGCTCGAACTGCCCTAGCGTTGCGCCTTGATTCATGCCACCTCTACAATTTAGAAGTGATCTTCTACATTTTAGAAGTGACCTGTCAAGTCGCGTTCGACGCAGGGTCGGCGCGACCCTTGGCCTGACGGATATGAGGTTGTGCGGGTACAGAGAGGGGGGAAAGCTGGAAGTGCCCCCCTGGCGGCTCTCGTCGAGAGCCACCAGGGGGCAAGTGGGTTAGCGCTGTGCCGCGAGGTCGTTCACGGCTGCGACGAGTAGTCCGACCTTGGCCTGATCGGATGACCCTGAGGCCATCCCACTCAGTGATGTACCCAGCGCCTGCAGCGCGGTGGCACGCGCGGCGCCAGTCTGGCCCTCTGCGCGAGTTAGTGCGCTGCGGGTGCTGGCCAGGTTGGCCGCGGAGAGACCACCAGCCCGTTCGAGTTGGTCCACGTACGCCTTTGCGAGCGCGAAGCTCGGCGGCCACACAATTTTTGTCTGCTGCTGAACGTTCACGAAGTTGGAGTTGACCGTCTTGGCGGCATCGATTTCGTTCTGCGAGAGCAGTGGCGTGGGAACGAGTTCATAGATGTCGAGCCCGCGCGAAATTTCCGAGCTGACGATCATCCCGTTGTACCAGTACACCGACCATGAGCCGGCGCTGATCATGCGGGTGGCATCGAGTGGCCCACGGTCAAAGAAGGCCATCTCGAACGGCTTCTTGGGATCGGTCCAGTCAAAGACGGTGATGCCGCCCTGATAGAAGCCTTGCACCATGATGTCGCGGCCCGGAACGGGGAGGAGCGATCCATTGTGCGCGACGCAGTTCTCAAGTTCCGTCTGTGGCGCTGGCATCTTGTAGTAGCTGTGAAACACCAGCTTGCCTCGTTCAATGGTGAAGATGGCATTTGCGCCCCACTCAAGGCGGTCGGTTTCTCGGCAACGCGGCGACGAGCCGCCGCCCCACTCGTCCGAAAAGAGAACTTTGGTGCCGTCATTACTGAACGTCGCCGAGTGCCAGTACGACATGTTGATGTCGGCCGCAGCGTCCATGCGGGTTGGATGTGTGGCCTCACGAATATCGAGGAGCAGACCGTAGCCGCCGCACGCGCCACCTGCCATCCCCGAGTCCATGTAGGTCGTGATGTCGTGACACTGGTTCGGCCCCGTCGGTGTGCCTCGGCCACCCGCGGCGGCACCTCGGCCAGCGGCGGCCGCACCGCCCGCGCGTCCCGCTGTCGCTCCGGCGGCAACGGTTCCACCAGCTGCCGCGGCTCCCGCTGCCGCTGCACCACCCGCCCGACCGGCTCCACCGGCGGGCGCAGGATTCGGACGACGTGGAGGCGGCGCCAAGTCATTAAAGATTCGCGGCGACGTGACGATCGCGGCATTCTGAGGCGCCGCCAACGGCACTTTGATCACTTCCAGCCGAAATCGTGCGCTGTTCGGGTCGTCGATTGGACCGTCCGTGCACCCGGGGAGTTCTTCCTCAGATCGGACTCGCGACGAACCGGACACATAGATATAGACGTTGTCCGTATCGGCCGGATCGGTCACGACCGTGTGGGTGTGCGAGCCGCGGCAGGTCTGGACGTTGCCGACGTACTTCGGGTCGGTGATGCTGCTGATGTCAAAAATACGAATACCTCGGATGCGTTCCTTGCTGATCGGATCGGGTACGCCTTGTGTGCCGCAGTCGAGGCGCGCGTTCGTGCCTTCGCTCGAGACAAACAGCAGGTTCCTGTAGACCGAGACGTCGTTCTGCGAGGCTGGGCACTCGTAAGACTTAGCCAACACCGGCTTCGCCGGATTTGAGATGTCCCAAAACAGGATGCCGTTGTAGTTGCCCTGGATGGCATAGTGGCCGCTGAAGGCCAGGTCAGAGTTCGTAATGCCCCGGTACCCGACCGGTGGCGGTGAATTCGACACCAGGCGCATGTTCCACGCGGCCTGCGCCGCATCCCAGTAACCAGCTTTCAGGCCGACGCGCGGGTCCGGCGATGGCGCCGTGCCTGACACAATCGGCGTGACGGGCGTGGGCATGACCGACGGCACTGGTGGCACCGGCGGTGGTGGTTCACGCTGGCCTCGGCCCCCTCCGCGGCCTGCGTCCGGCGTGGCGGCGGTCGCAGGCGTGGCCCCAGTCGCTGGCGTGGCGGCCGCGGCGGCCAGCGCCGGTGTGGTCGGCGAGGCCGCCACCGCCGGGGCTGTGGCGGCTGCCGGAGCAGATGTCGGCGCCGGTGGAGTCGCCGCCGGAGGCATGGTCGTCGCACACGCGGCGAGCACCAGGCTTGCGCCAAGGGCGGTGACAAGACGGGCAGTTAAGGGGGTCTGGGGCTTCTGGGTCATAGGGGGTAACGTCCTCATCACTTCGTTCCTCCGCCAAGTGCGGCGAGCATCTCCTGCATGCGTTCGATTTCTACGGACTGGTCGGCAAAAACATCCGACACAAATAGATACACAAAGTCGTCCTGCATGGCGCCATACGCCTTGTACAGGTCCTCCACCATCGTGATCGCTCCGCCGTGGTGCTTGATCATGCCCTGCAGAAACAGTCGGTCGAATTCCCGCCCGCGGGCTTTGTCGAGCGCGGCCATTTCGGCCTCGTTCAACATGCCGGGCATTAACATCTCGTGCGTCATGCCGTCGCGCTCCATCTTCATGTGGGTCGCGTCGGCTGCCGGCACAAACTGGCCACGGTCGAGCAGCCACGTGCGCATGAACTTGATCTCGTCCGTTTGGCTGATCCGCATCCGTTCACACATCAATTGCAGGGCCTGACTCGCGCCATGTGACGGCGCCCATCCGGTCATGATGAGGGCCTGCGCGTGATGCGGAATCATGCCCGCCATGAACGCCACGTCGTCTGGGCTATACGGCTGCCGGACTAGTTCCGGCCGTGCGACAAGTTCCGGGGTTGCGGTCGATTGAACGGCGGTCGGGGATGCTGCTGGCGTCACAGGTGGCGAGGCCGCGCCGCATCCGGCGGCCAATCCGGTCACCAGCACTCCAGTGGCACACAGGGCCACACAGCTCTTTCTCATCGGTCGAACCTCATCTCGTGATCTTTCGGCGGTTCGGGCAGTGTATGCCATTCTTGGCGCCAATTCACATTAGACTTGGATGGCCCATTCGGTTGCCGCCAGACGGCAGGCCGGGGCTGAATGGAGAGAGCGTTGGTGAGACGATCGATTGTTGCTGCTGTAATGCTGGGACTGGTAATGGCGTCGGCTGCGTGCCAGGCATCTGCCCCCACCCCGTCGTCGCTCGATGTCTGGGCTGTGGTGAATGGCACTGAGGTGCGCCGCGAACATGTGGAGCGGCTGTACAGGACGATGCTGGACCCCAGCGCGGAGACGCCGACCGATGAGGAGGTCGTCAACGCCAAGCTGAGCATCCTGGAAGACCTTATTCATACGGAACTGTTGATTGCGCGGGCACCCGCACTGCAGATCGCGCCGACTGACGACGAGGTCGCCGAGGCTGTGGTTCTGCAACGTGGAGGCCTGAGTGAAGAAGACTTCACCGCACAACTGACCGAGCGAGACATCACCCTCGATCAGTTTCGTCAGGAAGTCCGGCGCACCCTGATCGCCCGCAAAGTGGTCGAGAAGGAAGTCAACGACAAAGTGATTGTGGGTGACGATCAGGTCACTGCGTTCTTCGAAAAAAACAAGGCCCAGTTCAACTTCACAGAACGGCAGTACCACCTGGCCCAGATCGTGGTGGACGGCCAGCCAACCCAGGTCAGCAACAGGCGCAATGACGACGCGACGACGGCCGCCGAGGCGCAGCGCAAGGCCACGATGATCACCGAGCGGCTGCGCACGGGTGACGGCTTCGCAGATTTGGCGGCCGATTTCTCGGAGGACCCGCAATCGGCGCCTCAGGGGGGAGACATCGGCTGGGTGCCCCAGTCGCGGATTGATCAGGCGCCCGCCCAGCTGCGCCAGGCGGTCATGAAGATGGCGATCGGGGAAGTGAACACTCTGACGTCCGGAGCTACCCACACGATTCTGGCTTTGGTGGCCATTCAGGAGCCAGGCCAACGGGAACTGAGCGACCCGGAGGTCAAGGATGCGATTAGGACTGGGCTGAAGGACCGGCGCGTGCAACTGCTGGAAAACGCTTACATGGCCCGCATGCGCGCTGAGTCCACGATCGTCAATTTCCTGGCGCGGCAAGTGATTGAGGCGCAGGGCAACTTGCCGGCGGCGGCGCAGAAACAGTAGCGACGTGCGCATGCTCGGCGTGGGTCTGGTTGGCGTGGGGTGGGTGGCCGCGCAGCACCTGCAGGCCTTCCATCAGAACCCCCACACGCGCCTTGTCGCGTTGTGCGGACGCAACGAAGCACGGGCGCGTCGTCGACTCGCTGAGGCTGGGGTGGACGCGTCCGGTGCCAGATTCACGACGCGGTACAGCGATCTCATCAACGCGCCGGATATCGACATCATCTCGATCGCCACGCCAAATCACCTGCACGCCGCGCAAGCCGTGGCGGCGGCACGTGCCGGCAAACATCTGCTTCTTGAGAAACCGACCGGCCTTGATCACGCCGAGCTCAAACGTATCCGTGCCGCGGTGACGCGTGCTGGTGTGCGCACCATCGTGTCGTTCGAGTTGCACTACAACCCGTACCTGCGATTTGCGAAATGGTTGCGCGAGGACGGTTGGCTGGGGCGTCTGGTCTTCGCTCGATTCCAGTATCTCTCGCGGGTCACGGACTCGTATTCGGGCTGGTCGTGGGTGCGCACCAACAAGAGCGGTCGCAGTCATCTGCTCGCCGCCGGGTGTCATGCCGTGGACGCGCTACGGTGGTGCACGGGCCTCGAAGTTATGGAGGCCTCCGCGTTTTCGACGAAGGTCACGCCCGGGTATCAGTGGCCGACCTCGATTGTCGTGAACCTCACGCTGGATGGGGGACGCAAGCGGTCGCCTGTGCTGGCCCAGGTGACCAGTTCCACAGACTTGCAGCTGCCCTACACGTTTGGCGTCGAGATGATGGGTGACCGCGCCTCGATTCGTGATGACCTGATCTTGTGGAACGACACGCCCGTCGACGTGGTCGCCCTGCGTCGCGCGTGTCCCTTTGACGATGTGACGTTACACGAGGTCAAGACCGTGACCGGCGCGTCGGCGATCCGGATCGAGACCGAGATGCCGGGATCGGGCGATGTCCGTCATCATCCATTTCAGGGCGAAATTAACGAGTTGGTGTCGTGCATCTTTGAAGAACGCGAGACACATCTCAACGTCTTTGACGCTGAGCGCACCATGCGCGTCTGCATCGCGGCAGACCGGTCGGCGGCCATGGGCGGGCGGCCGATTCGAGTCTAGATGTTTCGTGAAGCCAACCGATCGACGGTTACACTCGTCTGATATGTACGGTTGAATCATTAATATGCCCCCTCGCAACAGTCTTGGTGAATTGGAATTGGTCGCGTTGCTGGCGTTGATGCGCGTAGGTGACGGTGCGCATGGCGTCTCGATTCGTGAGGAAATTCTGGCCACCACTGGTCGTGAGGTCACACCCGGTGCCATTTATCCTACGCTCGACCGGCTCGAACAGCGCGGTTTGGTTCAGTCGCATATGGGCGAGCCGGTGGCCGAGCGAGGCGGACGGTCGAAGCGACACTTCGTGTTACTTGGGCCTGGCTTGACTGAGGTCAGGCGGGCGTGGCGCCAGTATGCCTCGCTGGCCAGCGGACTGGAGTCAGCGCTGAACAAAGGTCGGTTCCGATGAGACAGTGGTTGGTGGGGTGGGCGGCGCGTGCGGTGCCCGAGGTCTATCGAGACGAGGTCCTGAGCGATCTCGGCGAGCAGCATCCGACACTGGTATCGCTGTGCGGGGCGCTCCTTCGTAGTGGATGGGACGCGAGGCGGCAGATGCGTACCGGCGGTGAGGGGCATACCGGAGAACGGTTTCGGGGCGTGACCGCCGACGTTCGGTCGGCCTGGCGTGTGCATCGGTCGCGGCCGTTGAGTGCGGTGGCGATTGTTCTGGTCCCCGGACTGGCGATTGGCCTCAATACCGCTATTTACAGCATGGTTGACACGGTGCTGCTGCGTCCCTTGCCGTTTCGGGATGCGGACAGGGTGGTGTTTCTCTGGAAGGTGTCTCCCCATTTGGATCGGGAGCCACTCGCGCCTGCGCGCGCGCTCGACTTTCGGGCACGCGTCAGCGCTTTCGAAGGTGCAGCGCTGATTGGTCACATGTCGATGACTGTCACCGGTCGAGGCGCCGCGCGGCGCTGGTTTGGCGCCAGTGTGTCGTCGAGTTTCTTTGACGTATTGGGTGCTTCTCCGGCGTTGGGACGGACCTTTCTGACGGAGGAGTCTGACCGGGACGTGGTCGTGCTCAGCCACAGCCTGTGGGTGGATCAATTCGGCGCGAGCCTGTCGGTGGTGGGGCAGTCCGTGGTCATGAATGGGCGGCCACGTACGGTCGTAGGGGTGATGCCGGCGAACTTCTATTGGCCGTCGATCACGCCAGAGTCGTCAGCCATCGACCCGCCCCTGTTCTGGTCGTACGCGCCTGCGCCTGATGTGCCCGAACGGCCGGGGGTGTCCGATGGGGACATCACATTCGACCGGCACACGGGGTTCCTGCGTCTGGTGGCGCGCGTGTCTTCCGAGCGATCGGTGGAGGCCGCGCAGCTCGAGGCTTCTGTCGTGGCGACCGAGTTGGGTCGGCTGTATCCACCAACAGACGCCGGCCGGTCTGTCGCCCTGGTCACGGCGCAGGACCAACTGCTTGGGGCCGTGCGCCAGCCGATGTGGTTCGTGTTTCTCGCCAGCGGGTTGGTGGTCCTGGGGGCCTGCGTGAACATTGGGGGAGTGCTGCTGGTGCGGCAGGCTGGTCGCCGCCGCGAGTTCGCGGTGCGGTCGGCGCTGGGTGCGGGCCGATGGCGATTGGCCCGGCAGTTGACGATTGAGGCCGCCATGCTGGCCGGCGTGGGCGGGCTCGTCGGCGTCGGACTTGGCATGGCCGGCCTGCGCGCAATCGTCGCGCTTGCGCCTGCCAGTGTGGGCCGTCTGGACGGGGCGACCCTGAACGGTGCAGTGCTGCCGTCGACGACCGGAGCCACGTTAGTGACGGGCGTGATGCTCGGTGCCCTGTCGGCAATCGCGCTCTGGCGCGATCGGTCTGCCGACGACCTGCGCGGGACGGGCACAGGTGGGCGCGGTCGAGGGCGCCTTCGCCAGATGGTGGTCACAGCGGAAGTGGCACTGGCGATGACGTTACTGATCGGGGCCGTGCTGTTCGGGCAGAGCCTGCTGCGGCTCAAGCGCGTCGATATCGGATTCGACCCGGTACGCCTGCTCACCTTTGATGTGCTGTTGACGGGTGAACGCGCCGAGGACCAGACGAAGCAGGTGGACTTCTTTGATGACCTCGTCGAACAGGTGCGTCTCGTCCCCGGTGTCCTTTCCGCCGCTGGTGCGGTGACCCTCCCCATCAGGGGCGACGATTTCGGCGCCGGGGCGTTCGTCGAGGGACGGCCTCTTCCACCACTGGGTGAGGACAGACGCGTGGGCTTCCAGATCGTCGGTGATCAGTGGTTTGCAACCTTGGGCATGCGTGTCGTCGATGGGCGGGACTTTGGCCCAAGTGACACGAGCGATGGGCCCCTGTGGTGATTATCAATCGCCGACTGGCCGAGATCGAGTGGCCCGGTGTCAGCCATATTGGCCAGCGCATGAAATACCCCCGCGGCGCTGACGCTCCCCTGTTGACGGTCATCGGTGTCGTCAGCGACATTCATCATCTCGGTCCCGGCGAACCGTCTCGGCCTGAGTTGTACCTGCCCTACGCACAGAGGTCGCTCCCGATGATGGCGGTGGCCGTGCGGACGGCAGGAGATCCCATGGCTCTTGTGCCGGCGATTCGCGCAGAGGTATTCCGGATCGATGCGAGTCAGCCGATCTCGGGCGTGAGCACGATGGCCGCGCACCTTGATCAGACCTACGGGCGCGCCAGATTTCTTGCCACGTTGACCCTTCTCTTCGGCGCGGCCATGTGTCTGCTGGCGGTGATTGGCGTGTACGGTGTGACCAGTGTCGCGGTCGCCCAACGCACCCGGGAGTTTGGCGTGCGCACGGCGCTGGGCGCCAGTCCCTCTCGGCTCGGTTGCGACGTTCTTCTCACCAGCCTGATTCCGGTGGGCTGGGGCGCTTTCATTGGCATCGGCGGGGCGGCGTCAGCCAGTCATCTCATCGGCACGCTGCTGTTCGGCACGCCGCCGATTGAGCCGATGGTCTATGGGGCAGCCGCGACGGTATTGGCCGTCGTGACACTCGTGGCCAGCCTCGGGCCGGCGAGACGCGCCGCAACGATCGATCCGGTGACAGCTCTGCGCGACGGCTGAATCGACCAACGTGGCACTGATCAAAGGCTGCCTGCGCTGTCTGCCGTGCGGCGTCAAGTGGGACTGCAACGGCCGGTAGCCGTCATCTCAGCGCGATCACCATCAGGACCAACGTGAGAAGGCTCACGCCCACGACCGACCACCCGATTGGCCGGAGTCGTTTGGCGTGGATGGGCCCAAGCGTGAGCCCCAGAAACAACGCGATTGCCGAGACGGGAATGGCCAGCGTCGCCCGCGGCAGGTGAACGTCCGGCACGACCCAGCCCAGGGTTGCCATAACAACCAGGATCAGCGCTGCGCCCAACGCCCACACGGGTCGAGAGGGCCGCTTCGCGGTCGCTGCGATCACCACGTGCACGGCACACGTTGCGATGGCGAAGACGCCGGACCAGATCATCCAGATCACCATTACCAGCGCGGTCGAGAGTCCACCGGCCAGGCCGACCGGCACGCACCAACTGCTGAGAGTCACGGCTGCCATCAGTTCTCCGGTCAGCGTTCGCTCGCGGGCCCACCCAGGCGATGACGACCGCGGCCACTGACAGCCCGACCGCCAGCGTCAGCCCCATCGTCGCGGGTGGTGGCAGAGTGGAGGCTGCCCAGATCGCACTCACGCCAAGCCAGGGTGCCAAACGTCGCCACCGATCGCCAGGCTTCAGGCCGGGCACGCCGCTGCGCCCGTGTCCCCCTGGTGCCGACGAGCACCGAGAACCCCTCGTGCGCAAGGAAGCCGCCAAGGGCTAGCCCCACCAGACCCCACGACGCGCGGCCAGATGTGGTCAGGAGAAGGGCGGACACGAGAGGGAAGAGCAGTTCCCCATAGGTTCCGTGTTCCTGAGGCAGGAGCAGGCGACGAGCGACAGCGGCCACGTCCCGATGTTAGATCGACGGTCGACCCGGCGGTCGCGTTGCGCGCAGAATAGCCACAGTTCCCTTAGAATCGCGTCATGCCCACATTGTGGAATGACGCCGAACGTCAGGCGCTGGTCACACGTCTCCGTCAGGTCACCCCGGATGCCCAGCCAGGCTGGGGCTCGCTCACCGCCCGCGGGGTACTGGCCCATTTGCACGACGCCGCGCGCATGGCGCTGGGGGAACTTGATGTGGCATCTAAGAAGCTGCCGATTCGGTTTCCGCCGCTGAAGCAACTGATTATTTACGTGGTGCCGTTTCCCAAGGGTGCTCCGACAGCGCCGGAACTCATCGCCCGTCAGGCCGACGACTGGACCGCAGAGATGGCGGCAACCGAACAGGCCATCGACCGCTTGGTGGCCAAAGGCGCGTCCTTCCGCTGGCCCAATCACCCGGCATTCGGATCCCTGACCCACAACGCCTGGGGGGTGCTGATCTATCGGCACATGGACCATCACCTCAAACAGTTTGGTCACTAGCGGAGTCTATGCACCCGATGGACCCCGTTGACGAAGCGTTCTCGCGTCTCGGACAAGGGTTTGTTCTGATCGGGGGGCGACCGGATCAGGCAAGACGCCGCCACTAGTACCACTGATCGCCATCCAGTGATACCGTGGCGGGATGGTAAAGAAGGTCATGGTCATGTGCGCTGCACTTCTGCTCGCGGCGGTGCTGTCACCCTCACTGTCGATCGTGCTGGGTG
This sequence comes from Acidobacteriota bacterium, assembly GCA_013203475.1. Taxonomy (GTDB): domain Bacteria; phylum Acidobacteriota; class Vicinamibacteria; order Vicinamibacterales; family SCN-69-37; genus SYFT01. Next base: position 10,687 of record JABMNV010000088.1, on the reverse strand, counting down.
CGGCAAGTGCGCCGAACGATAAGCGCCTCAAGAGTGCCGAAGCGGTATTGACCGACTTGTCCGGGAGCTTCGACAAGGGCATCCCGGAATCCCTGCTGCAGAAGGCCTCATGTGTTGTGATTATTCCCAGCGTGAAGCGGGCGGCTATGGGCATCGGCGGACAGTACGGGCGCGGGTACATGTTGTGTCGAAAGGATGGTCCCAAGACCTGGAGCGCCCCGGCCGGGATCAGAATTGAAGGCGGCAGTATCGGGTTCCAGCTGGGCGGCTCCGACACAGACGTCATCCTGCTTGTCATGAACTCACGTGGAGCCGACCGGTTGTTATCCAGTCAGTTCACCATTGGAGCCGAAGCTGCGGTGGCTGCGGGGCCGATCGGTCGTCAGGCGTCCGCGCAGACCGACGCCACCATGCGGGCCGAGATCCTGGCCTGGTCACAGTCCCGCGGAATCTACGCGGGCATCTCGCTGCAAGGCTCAACGCTGAGACAGGACGATGGGGAGAATCGTGAACTCTACGGCTCGGACCTGAAGAACCGGGACATCGTGACCGGAGACGTCAAACCCCCCGCCGCCGCTGCCGGGCTGATCGCCCTGCTCTCGAAGTACTGAGGGCCAAGGAACAGATCACAGAAGTCGTGAAGACATGGAGGGGAGGCTCTTGAAAACCAGGCCTTTATGCCTCGGCGCTTACCGGAAGTCGAGCAACTCGACGTCGAATACCAACATCCCTCTTGGCGCGTCCGGGCGTTGAGAGTTGTCGTACGCGAGGGCGCCCGGGATCCAGAAGCGTCGTTTCTCACCCTTGAGCATGAGCTGAAGACCTTCTGTCCACCCGGCGATGACGCCGTTGAGCGGAAACTGCGCCGGTTCACCTCTGGTCACCGAACTGTCGAACATCTCACCGTCCGTGGTCCAGCCCGTGTAGTGCACGAGCACTTCCGACATGGCGGTGGGGCGGGCATCGCCAGTGCCAGGCGAGAGCACCTTCGACGCAATGCCGCTGGCCGTCATCGCCGCGTCGGCAGGTGCCGCAGCGACATCTGGAGGGGCAGGGATTCCGGCGGGTGCGACGGGAGCCGCGGTGGCCCCCGCGAAACCGTTAGTGGCAGCGACTTCCTCAGGTGATGGGGAACAGGCCGAGAGACTGACTCCGACTGCGAGCACAACAACAATAGAACAGCGACGCTTCATGTGTGCCATCTTATCCCGAGAGGTCGACAACGAATGCTCTTGAAGTACGCCCACCTGCTTGATCGCACCGTTCGCTACCTCGAGGTGGGCAGCGGACGGGCCCTGATTCTGATCCACGCCTTCCCGCTGAGTGCAGACCAGTGGCTGCCCCAGTTGCATCGTGTCCCTCCAGGCTGGCGTGTGATCGCCCCGGACATCCGTGGCTTTCGAGGCGTGGGACAGGCGTACCAGGACGTGGGCCTTGAGACCGCCACGATGGCCACCCACGCCGCAGACGTGCTGAGCCTGATGAATCATCTGGATGTGGACAAGGCCGTCGTTGGCGGCCTGTCGATGGGCGGATATGTCACCCTCGCAGTCGCGAAGGTCGCGGCCCGGCGGCTCGACGGGCTTGTCCTGGCGGACACACGAGCGACGGCCGACACCGAGGCGGGGCGTGTGGCCCGTGAGGCCATGGTCGCCCTGGTGCATAGCCATGGACCGGAGGCAGTGGCCGATCTGATGGTGCCCACACTGCTGGGAGCCACGTCTGCACACGATCAACCAGACCTGGTCGAGGCGGTCAGGACCTTAATCTTGCGGAATACGCCGGAGGCGATTGCCTCTGCCGCGCAGGCGATGAAAGGTCGCGAAGACATGGTCGGTCTGTTGCCGGGGCTCACGTGTCCCACCCTGATCATCTGCGGCGCCGAGGACGTGCTGACGCCGCCTGCCGACAGTGAAGCGATGGCGGCAGCACTCCCGAACGTGGAGTTGGTCATCGTTCCTGGGGCCGGGCACCTGTCCAACCTGGAAGCGCCGATGGCGTTCACCGAGGCGCTCACCAGATTCCTTGGCCGGATATCATAGGGCGCTCATGTCACGACGACGATCGGTGGCGGTCCTGGTGGCCGTCGTCCTCCTGGTGTCTGGTGCGCCCCACACGCTCGCGCGCGCCCAGGCAGATTCCCACGCGCTGCTCGATCGCGTTCTTGATGTGTACGTACGGGATGGCTACGTCTATTACCATGCGTTGAGAATCGAACGCGCGAATCTGGACCGGTACGTCGCCTCTCTTGATGTCTCACCGGCCGACCTGGCTCGAATGGACGAGAACGACAGGCACGCGTTCTGGGTGAACGCGTACAACGCCCTGGTGTTGCGGACGGTCATCAACGCGTACCCGATTCACGGCACGGGCGACGGCTTTCCAGCCTCAAGCGTCGGCCAGATTCCTGGTGCCTTCAGCCGGGTAAAACACCGGGTGGCGGGGCAGGTGCTGACCCTCGACGAAATTGAGACGCAAGTCATCGCGGGCTTTGGCGACGGCCGGTTCGTGTTCGCCCTGGGCCGTGGGACGATCGGCAGTGCTCGGCTGCGTTCCGAGGTCTACCGTGGCGCCAGGCTTGACGATCAATTGAACGAAGCGGTGGAGGAGTTTGTGAGGCGCACAGACAACATCACGATCGACCGGACAAACGACGTGCTGACGATGACGCCCCTGTTCAGTTGGCGCGAGGATCTGCTGGTCAACACCGTTGATGGGCGGGGCCAGATGTGGTCAAACCGTTCGCCACTGGAACGCGCCGTGGCGGCGATGGCCTATCCTCACTTGTTTCCGAGTGAACGCGAGTTTCTTGCGCGTAATACGTTTCGCATGCAGTTCGGCGAGTACGATTGGCGCTTGAACGATTTGACGGGTGGCATTCCACGTCAGGGAGAGAGTCAATAGATGGACTTGCAGTTGCGCGACAAAGTCGCGATCGTGACCGGGTCAAGCAAAGGACTGGGATTGGCGTCTGCGACGGCGTTGGTCGAGGAGGGCGCCAACGTCGCACTGTGCGCACGAGGCCATGACGCGTTGCAGGCCGCCGCGACACGATTGCGTGCGCTCGCCGGTAGAGACGATGCGGTGTTGGCCGTGCAGGCCGATGTCTCTACCGCTGACGGCGCGGCCGCCCTGGTTGACCAAACGACGCAGGCGTTCGGTCGGCTCGACATTCTCGTGAACAACGTGGGCAAGGCGGGCGGCACCGACATTGTGGCCACGTCCGACGACGAGTGGATGAGTGCTCTGGACCAGACGTTGTTCCCGGCCATTCGTCTGTCGCGCCTGGCGGTGCCGCACATGCGGCGCGTCGGCGGGGGAGTGATTCTGATGATCGCGTCGATTTGGGGGCGCGAGTCAGGGGGCCGGATGACCTACAACGCTGTCAAAGCCGCCGAGATCAGCCTGGCCAAGGCGATGGCACAGCAGTTGGCGAAAGATAACATCCGCGTGAATAGCGTGGCGCCTGGCTCGATTGCGTTTGAAGGCGGTTCCTGGTGGAAGCGACAACAGGAAGATCCCGCGGGTATCGCCGACTTCATCAGCCGTGATTTGCCGTTTGGTCGGTTTGGGCGCCCTGAAGAAGTGGGGGCGCTCGTCGCCTTTCTGGCGTCATCACGCGCCAGTTGGGTGTCCGGGACATGCGTCACCGTGGACGGATGCCAGTCGCGCTCGAATATTTGAGGATCACATCACATGGCTGACGTTATTCAAGGGCTTGCCGACTTCCTCTTCATGCCCTACATCGTCTTTATCCTCCTCGGGGCGGGGCTGTTTCTGACGATTCGATTTGATGCCGTCCAGGTGCGGCGGATCAAAGAAGCGTTCAAGGCGATGACGGCGAAGCCGGGCGGCGGGACCGGCGTCCTGTCACCGTTTCAGGCGTTCATGACGGCGCTGGCGGCCTCGGTCGGCACGGGGAACATTGCCGGTGTCGCGGCGGCGATTATTTCTGGGGGACCGGGAGCGCTGTTCTGGATCTGGGTGTATGGCTTCTTTGCCACGACGCTCAAGTTTTCGGAAGCCGTGCTGGGCGTGAAGTTCCGCGAGCAGGCTGGCGATGAGGTGCGGTCCGGGCCCATGTACTACCTGCGCGACGGATTGAAGTCGCCGTCACTGGCCTGGATCTACGCGCTGGTTGCCGGCGTGGCGGCACTCACGACCACGCCGTTTACTCAGCCCAATTCCATTGCGGTCGCGGTGCAGTACGTCTGGCCGAGCGGCGACATCGCGGTGCCCCTCCTGGGCGTCGTCAATCAAACGGCGTTGTTTACCGGCTTGATTCTGGCCGTCATGACCTGGGCCGTGATCATTGGGGGCATCAAGTCGATTGGTCGCGCCGTTGAAAAACTGTCACCGCTCAAAGTCGGTTTGTATCTGATCGGTGGCACGGTCGTGATCGTCAGCTTCATTGATCGCCTGCCGTATGTCTTGTCTCTGGTGTTCAATGAGGCCTTCACCATGCGGTCGGCCATGGGCTTCGGGATCTTCACCGCTATGCGCTACGGCGTGGCACGAGGCATTTACTCCAACGAGGCCGGGTACGGCACGGCGGCTGTGGCCTACGGCACCGCCAAGACCAATCGACCGTCGCAACAGGGACTGCAGGCGGTGATGGAAGTGTTTATCGTGACGTTTGTGACGGGGACGATCAGCGCGCTGGTGATTCTCCTGACGGGCGTGGCGGAGACTTCGATCGCGGCCCGCGCGGCCGGCGGTGAGTTCCTGACCAGCACGGCGGCGGTCGCCAGTGCATTCAACATGGCGGTGCCGGTGGCCGGCGGATGGGTCGTGGCCGTGTGTGCCTTCCTCTTTGGCTACACGACGCTCATCGGCTGGGCGTACTACGGCGAGCAGTTCCTCGAATACATATTTGGCCGGTCGGTCACGGCGCCGTATCGGTATATCTACTGCCTGCTCATCCCGTTTGGAGCGATCGTGCGACCCGAGGTGGTCTGGGCATGGGGCGATCTCATGAACGGACTGCAGATCTTTCCAAACGTCATCGGCCTGATCGGCCTGAGCGGCATCGTCGCGGCCTTCGCCAAAGAGAAGAACTGAGCAGGCAGACTTGCACCACGGACCGTTAGTAGTCGATCTTCGGTCTTTCGCTTCTTGATCGCCCGACGGCTCGCTGGTACGATGACGCTTCAATGTCCAACCTGCCGGTGCTGCCAGTTGATGCCAGAAGCAAAGACGAGTCGCTGACTGCAGCGCTGTCGCGGATGCTCTCGGAGCACGACCGGGCGCTTCGGGTGTCGGACGACGACCCGCACGTCACGACCGTGCGGCGAATCGAGGCCGTCGACGCGCAGTACGCGCCGTTTCCTGACTCATTGGACCCGCGTCTGCTGCAGGCCGTCAGTGGGCGCGGCATTTCTCAGCTCTATACCCACCAGGCCGAGGCGATCGGACACGCGCTGGCCGGGCGTCACGTGGTGACGATTACGCCCACCGCCTCGGGTAAGACCCTCTGTTACAACGTGCCGGTCATGGACGCGATTCTCAAGGACTCGTCCACACGCGCGCTGTACCTGTTTCCCACCAAGGCACTGGCCCAGGACCAACTGGCCGAACTGCATCAGATGGCTGAGTTAGTGGGGGCGGAAGGCGGCGGTGACATCGGGGTGTTTACCTACGATGGCGACACACCGCAGGACGCGCGTCGCGCCATTCGCGGGCGTGCGCATGTCGTGCTGAGCAACCCCGACATGGTGCATTCGGGGATTCTGCCGCACCATCCCCGATGGGCGAAGCTGTTTGAGAACCTGAAGTACATCATCATCGATGAACTGCACGCGTATCGTGGCGTTTTTGGCAGCCACCTGGGGAACATCCTGCGGCGGCTGCATCGTGTGTGTCGGCACTACGGGTCGTCGCCAATATTCATTTGTTCGTCGGCCACCATCGCGAATCCCCGTGAACTGGCCGAGCGCCTGACCGGCGAGACATTCGAGTTAGTCGAGCAGAGCGGCGCCCCGCGCGGAGAGAAGTACTTTATTTTTGTGAATCCGCCCGTGGTCAACGCGCAACTGGGCATTCGCCGTTCGTATTTGGCCGAGACCCGTCGCGTCGCGATTGAGTTTCTTAAACGCGGATTGCAGATCATTGTGTTCGCACAGAGTCGACTGGCGACGGAAATTTTGACCACCTACATGAAGGACGCGTTCGCGGGACCGCCGGGTGCGGCAGACGTCGTGCGCGGGTATCGCGGCGGGTACTTGCCGCTCAGGCGGCGCGAGATCGAACGAGGGCTTCGGAGCGGCGACGTGCGGTGTGTGGTGTCGACCAGCGCGCTGGAATTGGGCATCGACATCGGTGCGCTGGATGTCGCGGTGATGGCCGGGTATCCAGGGTCCATTGCGGCCACCTGGCAGCGCGCCGGACGTGCCGGGCGCCGGTCGGGTCGGTCAGCCGCGGTGCTGGTGGCGTCGAGCGCACCCATCGATCAATTTGTGGCGCGCAATCCCGACTACTTCTTCGATGCCTCGCCTGAACATGCGCTGGTCAATCCGGATAACCTGCACATCCTGCTTGACCATGTAAAGTGTGCGGCGTTCGAACTGCCGTTCACGTCAACCGAGACGTTCGGCGAGTTCAACGTCCAGGAGATGCTGTCGATTCTGAGCGAGGAAGGATTCGTTCAGCAGGCCGGAGACCAGTGGCAGTGGACGCACGAGTCGTACCCGGCTGACGCGGTCAGTCTGCGCTCGGTGAGTTCCGACAACTTCATTATTGTGGACCTGACACATGGCGAGCGCGTGATTGGCGAGACCGATTACACCAGTGCGCCTTCGGTGCTGCACGAAAAGGCCATTTATATTCTTGAAGGGCAGCTCTATCAGGTCGAGCGGCTCGACTTTGACAATCGCAAGGCGTTTGTTCGCGCGGTGGAGTGCGACTACTACACGGATGCGATCGACTACACCAAGGTCACGATCCTCGACGACATGACGCCGTCGCCTGACCCCGAGGCGAACGGCCCTTTGAGCGATGTGCACCACGGTGAAGTGCACGTGGTGTCGCGGGTGGTCGGGTTCAAGAAGATCAAGTTCTACACGAACGAGAATATCGGAGCCGGGGAGTTGGATCTTCCCGAACAGCAGATGCACACGTCGTCGTACTGGCTGACGATACCGAGAGAAATGATGGAGGCGTTGCCGTATGGCATCGCTGACCGGCGGGATGGGGTGTTGGGGTTGGCGTTTGCCATGCGGAATGTGGCACCGCTGCTCTTGATGTGCGACAGTCACGATCTAGGGCTGTCGGTCGATGGCGTCAGTGCGGAAGAGGCCGCGGCCGTGACGGCCGTGGTCGCACCAACGATCTTCATTTACGACAACTATCCAGGTGGCATCGGGTTCAGTGAGCCGCTGTACAGCATGCACACTGATCTGATCGCCAAGACACGAGAGCTCATCGACGGATGCCCATGTCAGTCAGGGTGCCCCTCGTGCGTGGGCCCCGAGGGAAACACCGGGCCCCTGGCCAAGACTGTCGCGTCACAACTGTTGGCACTGCTGTCTGCCGCCGTCGCGCTGCCGCCGCCGGCGGCATAACGAACGATGAAGGATCTCGCTTCCCGCCTTCGCGCCATCGTTCGGGACAACCGGCGTGAATTGACCATCGAGCCGGTCGTTGACGGAGTCGGAGCCTACTCGGGCGCGTCCGCCCCAGGTGCGTTGGAGGCGATCGCCTCCGCCTTGGGTGGCACGGTCGTCGATGACGACCGTGGCCCCTGTCTGGTCATCGACCGGGTCTACGACGCCGACCGTTATCACGGCCGGCGTCTCGTGGAAGCGTGCCGCGTCTCGCCTCAGGCGCCCGTCGCGCTCTTTGAGCCGCGACTGGCGCCGGTCACCGACTGGGCGTCGCGTGTGGTGTTCTTCGACATCGAGACGACAGGCCTGAGCGGTGGCGCCGGGACGATCGCGTTTCTCGTGGGATGTGGGTGGTACGAAGACGACGGGTTTCGAGTGCGGCAGTGGCTGATGACTGGCCCGGCAGGCGAACGCGTCCTGCTGGATGCGCTCGCCCGGACACTGGATGAGACATCGCTGCTCGTCACGTTTAACGGCCGAACGTTTGATGTGCCGTTCATGGACATGCGTTGGGCCTTCCATCGTCAATCGAGCCCGGCGACGGAGGTGCCGCACCTCGACATGTTGCCGACCTCAAGGCGTCTCTGGAGTCGACGCGAAGACGACACGAGTTGCAGCCTCACTGCGCTGGAACGATCGGTGTTGGGGTTTCATCGCGTGGGTGATGTGCCTGGATTCGAAATCCCCGTCAGGTATTTCCAGTTTCTGCGTACCGGCGATGCGTCGATGATTGAGGGCGTACTCGAACATAACCGCCTGGACCTGGTGTCGCTGGCGGCCGTCACCGCGCATGCGTTGCAGTTGGCCCAAGAGGGACCCCAGTGGTGTCGGGAGCCGAGCGAACAGCTGGGCCTGGGCCATTTGTACGAGCGTCAGGGTGAGCTTGAGCGGGCACTTGAAGCGTATGTCCTGGCTGGCAATGCTGATGACCGCGACCTGAGCGGGCGGTCGCTGGAGCGGCAGGCGTTATTGCTCAGACGACAGCGGAGATTTGATGAGGCTGCGGTGGCATGGCAGCGCGTGCTTGACTCTGCCCGACGGCCATTCAATGCGATCGAACGGCGGGCCGCTGAGGCGCTGGCGATTCATCACGAACATCGCGCCCAGGATTTGGATGCGGCGAAACGATACGCGGAAGTCGTACGCGGTCAGGTGACCGGCCGGCATGTGGCCGGCGTCGAGCATCGGCTGGGTCGCATTGCACGGAAGCAGGCAAAACAAAAGGGCGACCCACAGGCCGCCCCTTTGCTAGATTCCGACTCGTAAGTAGGACCCCAGGACCCCTTTACGCGCTGGCGCCAGACTTCTTGGCTTTGGCAGCTTTGGCGGCCTGGTTGGCCTCTGCCTGCTTCTTGCTGCCTTCCAGCGTCTGAGTACCAAAGCGCTTGGTGAAGCGTTCGACGCGGCCTTCCGTATCGATCAGCTTCTGGCGGCCCGTATAAAACGGGTGGCAGTTATTGCAGATGTCGAGGTGCAGCTCGTCCTTCGTGGAAAACGACTTCCACGTGGCGCCACACGCACAGCGCACATCAATCTCAGCGTAGTTGGGGTGAATTCCAGGCTTCACAGACAGCTCCTTGTGCCCACGGACAAACCGTGATTATAGCTCACTTGCAGTCAACTTACGCAGGCTGCGGTCGACCTTCCTTGGAGGCCGCAGACAGTCACGAGGTTTCAATGGACTTGGCGACAGGCGATTAGTGCTTATTTTTCAACAACATAGCCACGGTCCCACCGGAACGGCCTGAGGCGTTCGAGCAGAGCCGTCGACAGTCCAGCGCCGTCGCCAACGGCCATATTGGTCTCGACGTGTTGTGGACGCCGCATGCCAGGAATGATCGTGCTGACTGCCGGGTGCGACAGGATGAAGCGCAGGGCCATCTCTGGGAGCGTCATTCCCCGTGGGACTTCGGCCTTCAACTCCTCCACGCGGTCGACCGCCTCCGCCAACCGGGCAGGCGGGAAGTACATGTTCCTGAAATCGCCGTCCGGCCATGTCGTGTCCTTGGTCAGCGTACCTGTGAGGCTGCCTTCGTCGAGTGGGACGCGCGCGATGATCGCCACGCCCATCTCCTGGCACAGCGGGAACAGCTGATCCTCCGGATGTTGGTCAAAGATGTTGTAGACCACCTGCACGCTGTCGACGAGTCCCGTGCGCAGTGCCTCAATGACGTTGGTCGGATGCCACCGATTCACGCTGATGCCAAACGCTTTGACTTTTCCCGACCGCTTTACATTCTCAATCGCCCGCATCCATTCGTCACGTTCCGCCCACTCGTCGGTCCACACGTGGAACTGCTGAAGGTCAATCTGTTCCACGCCAAGATTGCGAAGGCTCGTATCAGTCGCCTCCATCACGTGCTCGGGTGGAAACACGTCGGCGATGTCGTACTCGGGTTTGGCCGGCCACTTGCCGTTCTTGGGCGGAACCTTGGTCGCGATCACCAGCGGTGTGTCTTTATGCGCAGGCAAGACCTCGCCCAAGAGTCGCTCACTCTTGCCTTCGCCGTACGCCAACGCCGTATCGAAGAACGTGCACCCCAACTCGATGGACCGATGCAGTGCCTTGACCGACTCGGCATCGTCAGACCCTGTCCAGCCGCCCATACCCCACAGGCCGTAGCCGACTTCCGAAACCGGCCAGCCCAACCGGCCAAACTTACGAGGATGCATATGGGTAATTGTACTGTGCTGGGTGCTGGGTGCTCGGTGCTCGGTGCTGGGTGCTATTTCGGGGTTGGGGTGCGCTGGAGGTAGCTCCTCAGGGCCCCGGCGGTTCGCATCGCGGCCTGAACAGCTTGGTTAAGCTCCTCGTGGGCGGTCGCGCTGAGGTAGCCCTTGATCCTCGCTTCGTCCAGTGAATCCAGCAATTCTGTGAGCGAAGCGTAGGCGATGGTGACGAAGCGAGCGAAGTCTGCGTGACGATACCTTGCGAATCCCTCTGCGAGATTCCGGCACGCCGACGCTGCAGCCCTTTGGGCTTGATCACAGAACGCAAAGTCCTTGCGCACGCGTTCCTCTGAACACATCGCAATGACCTGACGTCTAACACCGTCCGCTTCCCTCCACGCCCGAAGGTCTCGATG
>JABMNV010000087.1 GCA_013203475.1 Acidobacteriota bacterium | reverse complement strand
GGGCACACCGCTCGTCAACGCACGGACCTGCGAGGCCGTGACCGCGCGCGGACTGGACGGCCACAACACAAACCCCAACGCCCAGGCGCCGGCCGCAAGCGCCGCCTCGACGTCACCGGCCCGCGTCAGCCCGCAGATCTTCACTCGAGGCCGGCTCGGGCGTGTCATCCGGTCACCGTGTGTTGGGCCTCAGCGAGCAGGCCAGCCAACGCTTCGCCAGGATCGGAAGCGGTCATGAAACGTTCGCCAATCAGAAACGCATCGTAGCCTGCGTCCGACAACCGGCGCAGATCAGACGCTGTTCGCAGCCCACTCTCGGCCACAGCCGTCACCCCGCTTGGCACACCGAGCACCAGTTCGTCCAGCACGTGGAGATCCACGGCCAGCGTCTTGAGGTTCCGACTGTTGACGCCGATGACGTCCGCGCCTGCGCCCAACGCCTGCACCAACTCTTCTTTCGTGTGCACCTCGACCAGGGCCGCCAGGCCCTCTTGCTCCGCGTCGGCGATCAGGCGCACCAGCGTCCGATTGCCCAGTCCAGCGACGATCAACAGTACCGCGTCGGCGCCGGCAGCCCTGGCCTCGCTGATCTGAAACGACGTCGAAATGAAATCTTTGCGTAGCACGGGCACATCGACGTGATCACGCACGGCGGAGAGATGCTGCAGCGACCCGTCAAAACACGTGGGCTCGGTCAGCACCGAAATCGCCGCGGCTCCTGCGGCAGCATACCCACGTGCAATCGCGCCGGGGTCGTAGGGGTGCCTGATGATCCCTCTCGACGGTGAGCGGGATTTGCACTCCGCAATGATGGAAATACCCGCTCCAGCCAGTCGCGCCTTGAAGTCGGCCCCACGCGGCGCCCGCAGGCTGGCCGCCTCGAGGACAGCAGCACCCGTGCAACGCTCACGCTCCTCAGCCGACCGCTTCGCGGCGGCCATCATGGCGGACAACAAGCCGGTACTCATGCGGAATACGCCTCTCGCAGTGCGACCAACGTGGCCGAGGCCCGCCCTTCGCTCAGGGCGCTGCCTGCCATGGCGATCCCCTCCTTCACCGTGGCCACCCTTCCCGCAATGAGCAACGCGGCACCCGCGTTCAGACACACGATGTCGCGGCGTGGCCCCGTGGCGCCCGCACACAGGTCCTCGATCATGGCGGCGTTCTCAATCGCCGTGCCGCCGGCCAGCGCGGCTTTGTCCGCTAACGGCAGCCCAACATCGATCGGGTGCAGGTAGAACGTGTGGACAGTCCCGTTCCGGTACTCGGAGACCTTGGTGAATCCTGTGGACGACAGTTCGTCGAGTCCATCGGCCCCATGCACAACCCAGGCACGTTCCGCGCCCAGCGTGCCAAGCGTCCGAGCCATCAACTCCGTATGCTCGGGCCGCGATACGCCGACGAGCTGACGGAGGGCGCCGGCCGGATTGGTCAGCGGCCCCAGCAGATTGAAGGCCGTGCGTACTCCCAGCTCCCGTCGGGTAGGTCCCGCGTGTTTCATTGAAGGGTGCCAGGCGGGCGCGAAGAAAAACGCCAACCCGACAGTGGTGAGCGCGTGCACCACGCGGTCAGCCGACGCCTCGAGGTTCACGCCCAGCGCCTCAAACACATCGGCGCTGCCGCAACGGCTCGACACGGCGCGGTTCCCGTGTTTCGCCACGCGAACGCCACAGGCAGCCAGCACGACGGCGGCGGCGGTCGAGACATTAAACGTCTGTGCGCCATCGCCGCCGGTGCCGCACGTGTCAAACACATCACCAAGCGGCGCCGCCCCGGCTGGCAGCGGCCTCGCGCGGGCACGCATGGCCCGGGCGAAGCCGGCCATCTCGGGAGGCCGCTCCCCTTTGAGCGCCAGCGCCATCAGCAGTCCGGCAATGTGGGCCGGCTGTGCCTCGCCGTCCATGATGACGCCCATCGCGCGCGTCGCTTCGTCAGGCGTCAGGTCTTCATGGCGACGTAATTTTTCCAACAACTCCGCAAAGATCATCGTTGCTCCAGAAAATTGCGGAGCAGCTGGTGCCCCGCCGGTGTCAGAACCGACTCGGGATGGAACTGCAGACCAGTGACGGGCCAGTTCACGTGTCGCAGCCCCATCACCGTCTCGTCGGCACCGGCCACCCACGCCGACACCTCGAAGTCGGCGGGCACGCCGTCGCGTGGCACGACAAGCGAGTGGTACCGTCCCGCCTCACAGGGATGGGCAAGGCCCGCGAACACACCTCGACCGTCGTGCTCGACCGGCGACGTCTTGCCGTGCATCGGTACACCGGCGCGTTCCACCCGTCCCCCAAACGCGATTGAAATGGCCTGGTGCCCGAGGCACACCCCGAGCACCGGCATCATTCCCGCGAATCGGCGAATGGCCTCGATGGACACGCCAGCATTCTCCGGTCGTCCCGGCCCGGGCGAAATCACCAAATGCGAGGGTCGCTGCGCTGCGATCTCCTCAACGGTGACCTTATCGTTACGCACGACCTGCACCTCGGCACCGAGCTCACCCAGGCCATGCGCGAGGTTCCAGGTGAACGAGTCGTAGTTATCCAACAAAAGGATCATCGGTTCTCAACTTCCCTGCTGTCCCACGTCCCTACTGCTCTTCTCTTGGCTAGATTCCATCTTGCCTAGATCCCACGCTCGGCCATGTCCAGTGCCTCGACCATGGCTTGGGCCTTGTCACGTGTCTCCTCGTATTCGGCGGTCGGATGAGAGTCCGCGACAATCCCGGCGCCGGCCTGAATATGCGCCACGCCGTCTTCCATTCCAATCGTCCGAATCGCGATGCAAAAATCGAGATTGCCCGCGAAGTCAAGATAGCCAACGGCCCCGCCGTACAAACCGCGTCGGGTGGGTTCGAGCGTTCCCAGAATCTGCATCGCCCTGATTTTCGGTGCACCGGTGACCGTGCCCGCCGGGAAGGTGGCGACCAGGGCGTCGAGGCGATCGCGGCCTTCCTCCAACTGCCCGTCTACTCGCGAGACCAGATGCATCACGTGTGAGTACCGCTCCAGCGTCATATACTGCGGCACGCGGACACTGCCCACCTGGCAGACTCGGCCCAGATCGTTCCGACCCAGATCGACCAGCATCACGTGCTCGGCGCGTTCCTTCTCATTGCGACGAAGTTCCTCAGCCAGTCGTTGGTCTTCGTCGGGGGTCGCTCCCCGCCTCCGGGTTCCCGCGATGGGGTGCGTCTCGACGTGCGACCCTTCCACCCGCACGAGCATCTCGGGAGAGGCGCCGATAATGGACTGTCCGCCCAAGCGAATAAAGAACATGTAGGGCGACGGATTCACATGGCGCAGCGCCCGGTACACGTCAAACGGCGGCGCACCAGTACGGGCCTCGAATCGCTGCGACAACACGGCCTGGTAGACATCCCCCGCCGCGATATGCTCCTGGATCGTCCGCACGCCAGCCTCAAACGCGTCCTTCGTCTGATTGGGCACCAGCGTCAGCGGTCTGGCCTCTCGCCGAGCGCCACGCGAAAGGTTGCGCTCCAACTCGCGCTCGAGGAAGTCAATCTTCGCCACGGCGAAATCGTACAGTGACCTCAAGTCTTCGCCTGGGTGGACCCGCGCGTTGGAGATCGCCAGAATCCGATGTTTGACGTGATCAAACGCCAGCACCGTGTCGAACACCATGAACCCCGCCAAGTCACGCGTCAGCGGTGCATCGGTCCGAGCCGTCGTCGGCTCAAACCACTCCGCCGTGTCGTAGTCAAAGTACCCCACAGCCCCGCCAGTAAAACGCGGCAAGTCCGGCACGTAGGGCGCCGAGAACTCTGTCATCAAGTCTCGCAGCACATCGATCAAGGGTTCGGATCGTGTCGTCGTGGCCCCCGCTTGCGTGATCGTCGTGCCATCAGCACCCCCGCGTACGACGAGAAACGGATCCTTGCCGAGGAAAGAATACCGGGCGACGTGTTCGCCGCCCTCAACACTCTCGAACAAGAACGCGTAGTCGGAGTGTTCAGCGATTTTCAGGAACGCTGAAACCGGGGTCAACAAGTCGGCCATAATCTCGCGCCAGACCGGCACAAAAGTCCCGCGTCTCGACAACTCCACAAAGGCCTCAAACGACGTCTGATTCATGACTCATCCTCTATTTGTTATCTCTAGTATCCATCGTCAGACGATCTGGTCCCGCCCACTGGCCACCCAGGCGCGGGCCGCCTCAGTCATCACTGCGGCTGACGGCGTCCGCCCAGTCCACCAGGCGCTCTGGCGGACGGCCTGTCCCACCAGCATTTCAAGACCACCAATCGCGCTCGCCCCTGCCGCGACCGCCGCCTGGAGCAGCGTGGTGTGCTCAGGGTTGTAGACCAGGTCGTACACGACCTCGGCACGTACGCCCCCAGGGTCCACGTCCGATAGTGACACCGGGGAGTGCTCCTCATCAGGCCATGTGCCGACCGTCGTTGCATTCACCAGCATGTTCCACTCGCCGACAGGAGGCCATTTTTCCACTTCTGCCCCAACGGCATCGGCCAACCGAGTCGCCTCTTCCGTCCGACGAGCACTTACTGACACGATCGCGCCGCGTCCTCTCAGCGCGTGAGCCACCGATCGCGCCGCGCCACCGGCCCCCAGGACCACGACTCGCCGGGCCGTCAGATCCATGCCCCGCGCATCACAGGCATCCAGGAACCCGTCCCCATCAACATTGCGCCCCTGCCACCCTGCCGGCGTTCGCTTCAGAGTGTTCACCGTGCCCAGGGCCGCCGACGCCTCGTCGCACAGCGTCACCGGCCAGCCGCCAGCCACGGACTTGAGCGGGGCGGTCACGCTCATACCCCGAACGCCAAGCGCCTCGGCCAGAGCCATCGCATCCGCAGCATCGACGGCCTGGAGCGGCACGTACACCGCATCGAGCCTGGCGGCCTGGAACGCCGCGTTGTGCATCGCTGGTGATGCGGAGTGCTCCAGCGGCCGGCCAGTGACCGCATACAGGGCCGTGTGCACAGTGGTCTCCCGTACGTTGAACTGCCTCGCCAAGTCGCGCGCAGAGAACTGACCCGGCGTTGACGGGGTCTCACTGGACGCGGTCGGCCTTGCGTACGTCCAACAAGAGCCGAACCACGCCGGGAGCGCACGCGTGATCCGCCCGAATCCGCCCATCCCAATAAGAACGGTGTTGATTTGCGCATCTGCGACGTCGTGAAGATCGCGCAAGACAAGACAGTCCGCCGCGCAGAGCGGCATCACGGCAATCTTGACCACAGCCGGTCGCTCGGCGCGCATGGCGCCCACTCGAGCGCGAAGATCGGACGGCACGCCGCCGAAATCGTGGTCGGAGAGCACCAGTTGGCAGCCCGTGCCGGCCAACTCCGGTCGCCACGTCGCGCGACGTTCCACGTCAACGAACTCGGCTCCACCCGCCACCGCAGCAGAGATCAGTCCGCGCCGCTCGTCTTCGCTACCGTCGAAGCGGCCTCCCTCCCACACCGGCCGACACGTCACCACGACCGGAAGACGTCGGCCCCGCAGCGCGCCAGCCACATCGATGTCGCGCACCCCGTCGAGGCGCAGCTCCACCAGGTCGGCGTCAGTGGACGCGTCACGTCCGCGCAACAGGGACGCCATGTCGCTGGCGGTCACGGTCTCAACGATTCGGATCTGAGTCATTCGCACACATCAAAAAAAAGGGCCTCATCAGTGAGGTCACTGAAGAGGCCTAAGGTCTCGCGTCGTAAGTCGTACTACCGCCGCGCGCCGTCCTCCGCAGTGCCTGAGGCATGCCACCACCAAGACGACCACGAGGTCGCGGGACGGGATGCGAGGCAGGACGTTGACAGGCGCGTCATGAAATAACAGCCTGAGAGTACCAAAGGCTGGCGCGGCGCGTCAACTTACCGCGTGTTATAACCAGAGCAGGATACCGTGAAACCCATTCTGTCTCCTCGCCTTCTTCGTGTGCTCGCCTCCCTCGTGGTCGGCGCCGCTCTGCTCGCAGTGCCTGACGCCCAGACCCGATTCATGCCCGTCTCCGAAATCGTCCCGGGCATGGTGGGCATCGGCCGCACGGTGTTTGTCGGGGACCAACTCGAGGAGTTCCAAGCACACATCCTCGGCGTTCTCCGCAATACCGTCGCTCCCGGACGTGACCTCATCCTGGCCAGACTTGAAGGTGGCCCCCTGGCTCACACCGGCGTGATGCAAGGCATGAGCGGCAGCCCTGTCTATATCGATGGCCGACTCATAGGAGCGGTGTCGTATTCCATCGGCACCTTTCCGCGCGAGCCGATCGCCGGCATTACGCCGATCGCTGAGATGATCGACGCGGTGAATCGCCAAGCCCCGCAGTCGCAGACCCGCGAGTTTTCTCTGGCATGGCCCGCGACGCCTGACCAGGTCGTGTCGTTGCTCGGGCGCCTGGTCGCGCGGGCGGCTTCGCCTCTGCGTTCGCCACTACGTACCTCTGACATCGTCGGCGCCCCCTCGTTGGCAGACTGGGCACCACGACTGCGCCCAATCGGGGCCGCGATGGTCACCAGCGGGTTGTCGACGAATCTCGAGATGCAACTCCGCACAGCCATGGCAGGCAAGGCTGGCGGCCCGGCCCTGAGTGCGGCGGACACGACAGCGATCACAACGCCGGACCTCGCCGCTCAGGCTCCACTACCGACGCTCCGACCGGGCGACCCCGTGGGCATGACCTTCATGCGTGGCGACCTCGAAATGGGCGCCACCGGCACGATCACGCACATCGACGGGGCGCAGGTCTACGCCTTCGGCCACCCCTTCCTCAATCAGGGGCCCACGGCCATGGCGATGACCCGAGCGACCGTCCTGGCCGTCATCCCGAGCCTCGACAGCTCAATGAAGATCGGTGCCATGGGTCCGGTCGTGGGACGCATGACCCAGGACCGCGCCACAGCCGTCGGGGGGGTGCTGGGTCCGGGCCCGGACGAACTCGAGGTCAATTTGCGGATCGAGTCGTCTGGCGGCCCTGCACGGCTCCTTCACTTCAACGTGCTTCATGACCAGAGTCTCACGCCTCTTTTTACCTATGTCGCTATTCTGAACTCGCTCGGCACGTACGAACGGCAAACAGGAGCGACCTCGATCTCGGCCCAAGGACAGATCTCATTTGACGGTATTGGCACGGTGTCGATCGATGACGCGTTCACGGGAGACCAAGCGGTGTCGTTGGCCGCCGCGGCGATCATGAATCCCATCGGCGCGATGGCCGCGAATACTTTTGGACCGGCGCTGCCCCGCACGGTTGACCTCACCCTCCGCGTGTCGGAGACTGAGGACTACTCGACAATCGAACGCGTGTGGCTCGATACGACACGTCCCACCCTCGGTGGCACGCACATCCTTCACGTGTTGCTGCGACAATATCGTGCGGACGAGGGCGCGACCGAGGTGATATCACTTCCAATTACAATGCCGACGCAGGCGAGCGGGCCCGTGACCCTGCTGGTCTCGGATGGCCCCTCGCTGACCACGCTCGAGCAATCGGCTGTGACGCCAGGACCTCCCACATCGCTCGACGGGTTGCTTGCGCGCATACGCAACATCCGCAGCTCGAATCGGTTATACGTCCGCCTACTGACTGCCGCGACAGGCCTCGCCGCGGGCGGCGAGGCGCAGCCATCCCTGCCCGCATCCGTACAGGCCGCGCTTGACGCTGACACGTCCGGAACAACCACCCCGCTCACGCGAACCGTGGTCGGGACCTGGGATCGCCGTATGCCACGGGTTCTGCGCGGCTCCCGGGAGCTCACATTGACGCTGCGCCCCGCCGTCTCACCGGCGGGTCCATTGCCACGTTCCCCACGACCGCCTTCACACCCATGACCATCCGCACACGCGCCTCGCGATTCACCCACGCTATTTCCAGCACCGCCAGCATAGCGGGCCGCCTCGCGACGCTCGCCGTCTTCACAGCTGGGGGCATGCTCTTAAGTGCCGACGGGCCCATCTTCTGGACCGTGGCGTCGCAGGCCGAGTTTCTCAAGGGCACGCCGGAGGGCGTTTCTATCGACGCGGCCGGTCGCCTGATTGTGGGACCTCAGACCACCGCTGTCGCTGACCTTGCGGCCCCACAGGCCTGGAGTCTTGTCCGTGCCGCCGACGGCACCTGGTATGCCGGGACGGGCGGCGACGGCCGCGTTGTGCGCGGGCGGGGCGACCAAGTCGAGACGCTCCTTGACGTTGAGCCCTCGGCCATCCATGCGCTCGCGCTCTCGGGCGGACGCGTCTTCGCCGCCAGTTCCCCGCAGGGACGCGTTCACGTCATCGAGCCGGACGGGACATCGCGTGTGTTTTTTGATCCAGAGGAGCCGTTCATCTGGGCGCTCGAAACCGATCAGCAGGGCCGTCTCTGGGTGGGCGCGGGCCATCCTGCCGTGATCTACCGGGTTGATCCGGACGGCACGTCGCATGCGGTCTATCGACCCAATGCACGGCACGTCGTCAGCCTTGGCATGGACAATACGGGCCGAATGTTCGCCGGGACCGAGACCCCGGCACGGCTGTACCGGTTTGATGACACTGATCGGCCGTTCGCTGTCTTCGAGCCGGGGCTCACTGAATTACGCGCGATTCGACCAGCCCCGGACGGCGCGGTCTACGTGGCGGCCCTGACGACCGGCGGCACCGCCGACAGCGAATCGAGCGTCACGGGCAGTGTGACGATCACCGTTGGCGGCACCACGACTGGCACATCCTCGACGACGTTCTCAGGCTCAGACTCGGCCGACACCTCAGGTCGTCGCTCTGTGGTGTACCACGTGGCGGCGGACGGCACATGGGACGCCGTGTGGGAAACAACCGACGTCATCTACGACCTCGCCGTCGTCTCCGACACACGGTTCCTTGCCGCAACTGGGCCGGAAGGACGCGTGTACTCGGTGACGACGCTCGCCGAAGGCGGGAACGCGGTATCGCTCGTGAACACGCTCGACGCCAAACAGATCACACGACTAGCCCGCGATGGCATACGCACGCTTGCCGTCACGGCGAACCCAGGTCGTGTCGTCGCCATCGGTTCCGCCCCCGCCTCCGCCTCGTCCTACATGTCAGCGGTACGGGACGCAAAGGCTCAAGCCCAGTGGGGCGCGATCCGTTGGGATGGTGCCGGATCCATCTCAATCGACACCCGCGTGGGAAACACGGACACACCCGACGACTCCTGGAGTCCGTGGACCCCGACCATTCCGCAGTCAGGCGGCCGGGCAGTCGGCAATCCATCGGCCAGGTTCCTGCAATGGCGCGCGACCTTGACGGCTGGTGGTGCCACCTCACCGGTGCTGACATCGGTGACCGTCGCCTACCTGCCCCGTAATCTCCGCCCCGTGGTCAGTGAGATCACGGTTCATCCGGCGGGCGTGGTCTTTCAGCGCCCTTTCTCGAGTGATGAAGGCGCGATCGCCGGCCTTGATGACGCGGTGGCAGACTCGCGGCGTCCGCCAGGTGCCGATCCCAATGCGTCCAGTGCACCGACGCTCGGTCGCCGGATGTTTCAGCGCGGCCTTCAGACGCTGGCCTGGCAAGCCAACGATTCTGACTCCGATCGTCTTCAATACGCCCTTGACTATCGAAGTGAAGGTGACAGCACATGGCGCCCGCTGCGTCGTCGACTTAACGATGCACTTTTCGTGTGGGATACGACGTCGGTCCCCGATGGGCGCTACCTGGTGCGGGTGACCGCATCGGACGTCCTGTCAAATACGCCTGACCGCGTACGAACCGGAAGCCGCGAGAGCAGCGCCATCGACGTAGACAACGCTCCGCCCGTGATCACGATCACGGCTGCGGGCACTCGTGTCACGATCCGGGTCACGGACGCACACAGCGGCGTGTCCCGCGTGGACTACTCGCTTGATGGTCAGGAGTGGCAGACGGCGGCGGCGGCCGACGGTCTGGCAGATTCGCGCGAGGAGCAGTTCGAGATCACGTTGGAAACGGCCGCCGATCTCGCTCGGTTGGTCGTGCGGGCGACTGATGTGATGCAGAACGTGACGTCAGCCGTCGCCGCCGGACGCTGACGCGTCAGATTCCGTCGCCCGTCACCGAAGTGGTCGTCTCAAGGTGCACACCGATCACCTGCGTCATTCCTCCGGGACGCTGATTCGGCTCCTGAAACCGGAAGCGATTAATCTCGGCCATCAAGGCCACGACTTCCAACCGGTCCTCCGTTGACATCTCGGCAAGACTGGCCGGTCGCCCACTGCGCCTCAGGACTGCTTCAAGCTCGGCCACCAGAGCACGCTCGGCAGCCCACCCAAACGACGCGGGCATCGTGGGTCTGGCCCTGGAACCTTCCGAACCAAGTGCCCCCTCATACAGCATCAGCACCGGCTGACCAGGCCTCCCCTGAGGCAATGTCATGAGTGACAACATGCCCGCAGGCGCATTCATGCGACTCAGTTGGGCAATCGATGAGTAAACCATCAATGAGGCAAGGACAAATGAGACCAGGGCTGCCGACACCGAGCCCACGCCGACGGCAACCCAATGCCAGTCATCAAAGGCACGGTTCCACGTCGCACGCCACGACTGCTCGTCCTCGGCATAGATGCGGCTGGTGACACCGCCTGCCAGCCCGGCAAGGATTCCTGCCGAAAACGGCTGAGATGCGGCACGGGTTCGCAAGGCCTGGCCAACCCCACGGATGTCGGCTTCGTCGCCGGCGCAGCCCACACATGTTGCCAAGTGTTCAGACACAACCATCCGCTCCGCGCCGGGCAGCTCGTCGTCCACATAGGCGCCAAGCCACTCCGCGATCCGGCTGCAATTATGGTCGTTCATGACTTCGACCTCAGCACGTCCCGCAGATGTCCCCGTGCCCGCGCCAATCGGGACTTCACCGTCCCGACCGCAACTCCGAGCGAAAACCCAATTTCTTCATAGCTCAACCCGTCAATCTCTCGCAGCACAAGAATCGTGCGCTGGTCGAAGGGCAACTGCTCCAAGGCGCTCCAGACATGCCGCGTTACCTGATTCTGCTCAGCCACCTGATCGGGTTTGGCGAGACGTCGGACGTCTGGAAGGTCTCCATGAGTCGCCACATGTTCATGCAGCGGCACCTGCTGTGACTGATGACGTCGGCGCCACCACCGCCGCCGGTTGGACGCTTGCGTTACAACAATGCGATAGATCCAGGTACGCAGCGCCGACTGGCCCCGGAATTGGCCCAGCGTTCGGAACACCCGAAGGAAGACCTCCTGGGACAAATCCAACGCTTCCTGCTGTTCGCCCAGCAGGTGCAGAGACAATTGATACACCATACGCTGATGGTCGGTTACCAGCCGGGTGCAGGACGCGTCGTCACCGGCCAGACATTGATGGGCAAGCGACCAGTCTGCCACCCACTCGGCGTGGCCTTCGGCCGACGACGATGCATGGGAGGACTCCGACCACGGAAACGCTTGTGTGGGCTTCACTGTCGACTCACCGAGCATGTTAGCACCCCCAGTGGCATTAGACCCCGGTTGGGGGGATCGGTTCCCCCTCGGGCGCCCAGGGAGCCAGAAGCACGCATCCCCATTAAGATGGGGGCATGAGACTCGGCCTTGCCGTCGCGGGACTTGTCGCACTGGCCGTGATGGCAGCGCTGGCCGTCCAGCAGCTCAATCGGGGCGAGCAGTTCCGAACCCTGATGGCGGCCGGCGACGCCGCTCTCACGGGCGGGAATACGTACATTGCGATCGAGGCCTACAGCGGCGCCATCGCCCTTCGGCCAGACTCCATGGAGTCGCATTGGCGCCGGGGACAGGCGTATCAGGCCCAACAGCACCGCGACGAGGCCGTCCGCGACTACCTCGAAGCCACACGCCTGCAACCGGGCGCGGCCGACCCACTCCTGGCCCTCGCCAATCTGTATGACGGCCTCGACGACGCCGCGCAGGCAGCGGAATGGTTTGACCGGGCGGCCGAGGTGGATAGACAGAACCCCGCCCTCCTGTATCGTCTGGCTCTGGCTCGGTACCGCGCTGGCCAAGCCGCTTCCGCGATTGAACCGCTCCGGAACGCCCTCGCACTGGACGCTGGATTTGACGAGGCGTATTACCTGCTCGGGGTCGTGCTCCGGGACACGGGGGATCTGGCCGGTGCCACCGCCGCGCTTGAGCGGGCCATTCAAGCCAATCCGAACCTGATCGTGGCCCGGGAGGAGCTTGCCGACTTGTATCAGACACAAGGGCGTCTCGGGGACGAAATGGCCCAACTGTCGGCGCTGGCGACAGCCGACGCCGGTGGCGCCCGCGAAGTGGCCATCGCACTGGCCGAGGCCCGGCAAGGCCGATACGACTCCGCCCTGGCTACGCTCGCATCTGCCCAATCGCGTTTCCCCGGCGACTTCAAACTGACGTTGTCCACCGGCCGCGTGCACCTGATGCGCGCTGAGAACGCAGCCGATGAGCCGCGCCGCCGTGCCGCCGCCCAGCAAGCCCTTGGGCCACTGGAAGAGGCGCTCGGTGGTAGCGCCCGTCGAAGCGAGGGCCTCACGTTTTACGCCCGAGCACTGTTCTTCACAGGAGAGGTCGCCGAGGCCGAACGCCTGCTGCAAGAAGCTACCGCCACGACGCCGTTTGAGCGCACGGCCTTTGCATATCTCGCAGATGCCGCAGAGCAACTCGGACATTACATGGATGCGCGCAACTGGTTGGCACGCTTTGATGCGATCAAAGGTGACACGGCCTCGGCGGCGACACGCAGTGCCAGGGCCCGACGACTGGGCGAGCTCTCGCTGGCCGCCGGCGACCCGGCTCGGGCCCTGCGATACCTCGAGCGCGCCGTCCAAGATGGGCTTGGAGATGCCACCCTGCTGGGATGGTTGGCCGACGCGCGTTGGAAGACGGGAGACAAGCCTGGTGCCCGAGAGGCCCTCGCCACCGCACTCGCTCGCGCTCCCGACGACCCTGCGCTGCGACGACTCGCCCAGGCGATCAAATAGGACAGCTGGCCGTGTCGAGCGGTGTCAGTTGGTGCGTGGGTCGATTTGATCGCGAAGCGCGTCGCCGACAAAATTGAAGCCCAGTACGAGCAGCGCGATCGCCAGCCCGGGGAACAACGTCAAGTGGGGGGCGTCAAACAAGTGCGCACGCCCCGCGTCGAGCATCGTGCCCCAACTGGGGGTCGGCGGTTGCACCCCAAGGCCAAGAAAACTCAGTGAGGCCTCAGCAATGATGGCGCCCGCCATGCCAATCGTCGCTTGCACCGTCACGGACGGCAACGTGGCCGGAATGACGTGGCGCCACAAGACACGCGACACCGGCGCACCGAGGGCACGCGCGGCCTGCACGTATTCCAGTTCGCGAATCTTCAACACCTGCCCGCGCACCAGTCGTGCGTACCCGACCCATCCAATAGAGACCAGCGCCAGCACCACGTTCGTAAGACTGGGGCCCAAGACCGCCACCAGCGCAATGGCCAGCAGAATGCCAGGGAACGCCAGCAACACATCCATCAGCCGACCAATCACGTTATCAGTGCGGCCACCGACATAGCCGGCGAACGATCCGATGAGGATGCCGACAGAAGCCGAGACCGACACGACCGACAAACCAACAAACAGCGATATCCTGGCACCGACCAACAGGCGCGCCAGGATGTCGCGTCCCAACTCATCCAGTCCGAGCGGATGTGGCCACGATGGGCCCTCGAGGCGGTGCGCCAGCCACTGCACCTGCGGGTCGTGCGGCACGACCCACGGGCCAACCACGGCGCTCACAACCGTCAAGGCGATAATGCCAATGCCAAGGCGCCGGGTCATTCGTACCGGATCCTCGGGTCAAGCCAGCCGTACGCCAGGTCGACCAACAGATTGACCATCACGTAGATCGAGGCAATAAAGAGAATGCAGCCCTGCACCAGCGGGTAGTCTCGAAAATTGATCGCCTGAATCAACAGGCGTCCGACTCCGGGCCACGCAAAAATGGTCTCCGTAATAATGGTGCCAGTCAGCACCGCACCAAACTGCAAGCCGAGAATCGTCACGACGGGAATCAGACTGTTGCGCAGCGCGTGCCCAAGGATGGCGCGTCGTTTCGACAAGCCCCGAGCCTGAGCGGCCAGCACGTACAGTTCCCGCAATTCCTCGATGAGACTCGCCCGAGTCATCCGCGCGAGGACGGCGGACAGGGCCGTGCCGAGCGTGACCGCCGGCAGCACCAAATGCCGCCACGTGCCCGTGCCCGACACCGGTAACCAGCCGAGCATCACGGCGAACACGATCGCCAACAACGGTCCCAACCAGAAATTCGGCATGGAAATGCCGATAAGCGACACGGTCATCGCGGCTTGATCAATGGCCTGCCCACGAAACAACGCGCCAAGGACACCCAACGGAATGGCGAGACACACTGCAACCACCATGGCCGCAGCGGCCAACTCGAGCGTACGGGGCAAGCGCTGGCCGATTTCCTGCGCAACCGGGGTGCCGTACCGGAACGAGGTGCCGAGGTCACCCTGCACCAGCCCGGTCACGAACTGAACGTACTGGGCCGGCAGGGGCCGTTCAAGGCCAAGCCGCTCTCGCAGTTCCTCCACATCGCTGGCTGACGCTGACTCGCCAAGCATCGCCAGTGCGGGGTCGCCAGGCACCAGGTGCAACAACGAGAACACCAGCGTCGCCACGCCCAGCAACACGGGCACCGTCAACAGGAGGCGCCGAATCGTAAAACGGATCACGCGGGAGGATGATCACCGGAACCCACCCCTTCTGGCAACCACGAGACCTCGAGACGCGTGATCAACTTCGCGAGGCCCTGTCGCGAAACGCCGAGTTCGCGCGCGGCAGCCGTCCGCCGGCCCGCGTGCCGCGCCAGCGCCCCGATCACGAGCTTTCGGTCGGTCGCCTGCCGGGCCGCAGCCAGCGAGACGGGAACCTCAAGCGGCCCACCACTGCGGTCACTCAGGACACTGTCCACCGATCGACCGCCGATGCGCCCCCGGGTGGGACCAGCCACCGCCAGCGCTGCGATCACATTCTGCAACTCGCGAACGTTTCCAGGCCAGTCGTAGCGGCAAAGGGCGGCGACGGCATCTGGTCCGAGCATGGCTCGCGTCGAGACGTGAGCGGCCGCCGCCCTCCAGAACGAGTGGGCCAGCAGCGGCACGTCTTCAAGGCGCTGCCGCAGGGCCGGTACGTGCAGACGAATCACGGCCAGACGAAACACGAGGTCCTGGCGATACACGCCCTCCCGGGCGGCGGCGACCAGCGAACGGTTGGTCGCCGTCACCACCCGAACATCCACCTGTCTCGACCGGTTTTCTCCCACCCGGCGGACCTCGCGTTCCTGCAGAACGCGCAGCAGCTTGGCCTGCGCTCGCGGAGACAGCTCGGCCACCTCGTCGAGAAACAGCGTGCCGCCATCAGCGTCTTCGAGTAACCCCGCGCGCGGCGAGACCGCGCCCGTGAAAGCGCCCCGAGAATGCCCAAACAACTCCGACTCCAGCAACTCGTCGGTCAACGCCGCACAATTGACAGGCGCCCAGCGGCGGTCGCGGCGGGCACTTAACCGATGCACCGCACGCGCCACCAACTCCTTGCCCGTGCCACTCTCGCCCTCAATCAACACCGGATACGACGATGCCGCCGCGCGCGCCACTTGATCGCGCAAGGCACACATCGCCGGGCTGACACCAAGCAGGTCACCGGCCAACGAGACGCCCGCATGAGACACCAGCAAGTCATCGAGGCGGGCACGTACCGCCGGCGCACAGGCCGTGGCCAGTGCCGTTGCCACCGCCCCCGCTTCCCCTCCATCCCGCGGCCGCCCCCGCATCACCACCGTACCGATGCGGCACCCACCGTACCGCACCGGCTCGATCCGGTCCCCCTCCGGGAGCACCCCAGGGTCTCCATCGTCGTGGAGTCCGCTTCCCACTTCAGCCCGTCGCCCATCCGGCTCACAAACCAGGACTGTTGCCGGTGGCAATCCAACAATCGCCACGAGGTCGACGCCGGTGTACTCCCGTGCCCACTGGCATCCGCGCCGCAGCGCCGTCACTGCATCGTCAGCCTCTTGCACGTCTTGTAACAGCGATGACACTCCTGCCCATACCTTCATGCTTGTCCTCCCGATACCCCATCGGCGGATACCCTCTGCCCCACGTCGTCGAATTTCCTGTTCCAGGCCCCGGTCGAGAGAGACCGCTGTGTCTCGGGTGACCCACCGCCACAGCAGATCCTCGGCGGGTCCACGTGGGCGCGACCGCTTTCTCCGAATCCAAGCGGCAGCGCGAACGTCATGGCCCGAGTACCTGAGGGCCTCCAGGCCCAGGGCGTCACGCCACCGGGCCGGGCCAACCGTCGACTCGTCGCGTTGAGGCTCTCGATCGACCCGGTCGACCGCCGCCTGCAGTCTTTTTAGGGCTACTTCGTCGCGACGCGCAACGTCCGCTACCGCGTGCCAGTGCGCCACCGGCGTCTCCTGTGTCAGCCGATCGACATCGTCCCACCGCCCCTGCCAGCACGCGATTTCAAGCTGTCGCCCGCGAATCCAGGGGGGCACGCTCACGCCGGTCAACGTGCACTCCACCTCCACCGCGGCCAGCGCAGCCGTGGCCAGTTCAAACTCCGCCTGCACCAGCCACACCTCCGCCATCGCCCCGACGACATGGCTGCGAATCGACAAGCCCTTCACGCCATCGAGCACACGCTGCCCGGTCGCCACCAAGCGGGTCGCTTGCGCGGGGTCATCTGGGCGGGAGTCCGCGACCAGTTGCACGTACGCGGCCGCCGACGACGACCGCTGATTCAGTCGCCACGTATGTTCCAACGTCGCGCGCAATGCCCGCACGTTGGCCGCGCGGCGTGACGATCTGTCGTTCGAGGCACGCCGTGCCCCCCCCCTGACTGGCGCGGGCGGCAGTGGACGCAGTTCGGCCTGCGCTGACGGCCCCGCCTCGGCCACACAAACGGCGGTGTCATTGTCCAGGGGAACGACCAAGACGGCATGCGCTCTCGGGCTCGCCTGGGACAGTTCTCGAATCCACCGCGCTCCCATCGACGAAAGCGGTCCGCGCTGAAGCAGTAACACGTGGCGGTGCCAGAACCGGCGGCGTGCCGCCTCAGGCAAATCGCAATCAGCCTCGAGGGCGATGTAGCCTTGGGTGCGGGCGTCGTCAATGATGGCTTTTTCGACCCAAGGCCCCGCCGTCGGCGACACCTGCGCCACAACACGAATACCTGCCCCCCGAAGGTCGAACATCCGTTTGACCGCGACTTTGCGGGTTCTGTCGATCACGAGCATGTTTCACCTCAGTGCAAGATGCAGACCGAGAGCAGCCTGCCCAAACGGCGCGCGCGGCGGGAGGAGGTAGCAATTTTTTCGATAGAATGATGCGGCGATGCTTCGTTTTTTGACAGCGGGTGAATCACACGGTCCGGCGCTCACGGTCATTCTTGAGGGAGTGCCCGCCGGCCTCGCGCTGTCGGCCTCCGACATCGACCGCGATTTGGCGAGGCGACAACTCGGTTATGGCCGTGGTCGTCGAATGGCCATCGAACACGACCGGGTGGAGATTTTGTCTGGTGTTCGACATGGCGAGACCATCGGAAGTCCGCTGACTCTGGTGATTCGCAATCGCGACTGGGTGAACTGGCAATACACGATGAGCATCGAGGCTGACCCTCGAGCTGACTTGCCAGGTGCCCGACGCGGGCCGGTGACGCGTCCGCGGCCGGGCCACGCAGACCTGGCCGGAGCCTTGAAATTCCAGCGCGATGACATGCGAGACATTCTCGAACGCGCGAGTGCCCGTGAGACGGCCGCCCGCGTGGCCGCCGGCGCCGTCGCCAGAACCCTGCTCACCGCGCTCGGCATGACGGTCGTGAGCCACGTCACCGAGATCGGCGGCGCGGCCGTCGCTGATCCCATGGCCTACGACTTCGCCACGGTGGCCGCCCTGACCGACGAGGACGGCGTCCGGTGCGCCGACGCGGCCATTGGCGCCGCCATGCGAGCCGCGGTCGATGCCGCGCGCGAAGCGGGAGACACCGTCGGTGGCACATTCGAGATCATCGCGCACTCAGTGCCGGTAGGACTGGGCAGCCACACGCAGTGGGATCGCAAACTCGACGGCCTGCTTGCGCAGGCGCTGATGTCGATCCAGGCGATCAAGGCCGTTGGCATTGGTCGAGGTCCCGACGTGAGCCATCTGCCGGGCTCCCGGGTGCATGACGAAATCCTCCGAGCGGGCGACGCTCCGACAGGCACACTTTCAGCGTTGCGGCGCCCGACCAACCGCGCCGGCGGCCTGGAGGGCGGAATCACCAACAGCGAAGACGTGCGTGTCTCTGCCTGGATGAAGCCGATCTCGACCCTGATGTCGCCATTGCGCTCGGTCAATATTTCGACGATGGAGGAAGAGCCGGCGACGATTGAACGCAGCGACGTCTGCGCCGTACCGGCGGCCGCCGTGGTCGGCGAGGCGATGGTCTGTCTGGTACTGGCGAACGCCGTGCTTGAAAAATTTGGCGGCGACTCGCTCGGCGAACTCAGCCGGGCCTCCAGGGCCTGGCAGCTCACCGTGCAGCTGAGGTTAGGGAAGGACGCGGACTGATGCTGCGGCCCATCGTGAAGTTCGGAACACCATCCCTTCAGACGCCGGCCCAAGCCGTCACCGTGTTTGACGCGGCGTTGCACGCCCTCATCGACGACATGATCCACACGATGTATGCCGCGCCTGGAATCGGGCTGGCCGCACCCCAGATCGGGGTCCCGCTGCGCGTGTGCGTCATTGATCTCAGCGTGGGTGAACGTGGCGGTGAGGTCATCACGCTTGTCAACCCTGAGTTTGTTGAACGCGACGGCATGCAGTTGGAGGAAGAAGGGTGTCTGAGCGTCCCTGGTTTTGAGGTGACGGTGCCGCGCCCGGGCCGCGTCGTCGTGAAAGGCCAGGACCGCAATGGCCACAGCGTCAACGTCGAAGGTTCGGGGTTGCTGGCCCGGGCCCTGCAACACGAACTCGATCACCTCGATGGCAAGCTCTTCCTCGACCGCGTACGGCCTCTTCAGCGCTCGGTCATTGTGCGCAAAATCAAGAAGCTGCAGCGCAGCGACAGGTGGTAAGACCATGCGCGTGATCTATTTCGGCACGCCCGACTTTGCCGTGCCTTCCCTGGCAGCTCTCATGGCCGCACACGACGTGGTCGGCGTCGTCACCCAGCCAGACAAGCCACGCGGCCGCGGCCATCAAGTCTCGTTCAGCCCAGTCAAGCAGCTCGCGGTGCAACACGGCGTGCGCGTCATGCAGCCCGCCCGCCTCCGCGACACCGCCTGGCTCGCAGACATGGCGGAGCTTGGAGCCGACGTGGGCGTGGTCGCCGCCTATGGCCGTTTGCTGCCGCAGGCCTTACTGGATTTGCCGCGCGTTGGGTTTATCAATGTGCACGCGTCATTGCTGCCGCGCTGGCGAGGGGCCGCCCCCATTCACCGCGCCTTGCTGGCCGGTGACGCGGTGACAGGCATCACCATCATGCGCGTCGTTCTGGCACTGGACGCCGGCCCGATGTTGGCAACGACCCCGATGCCGATCGAAGCCGACGACACGAGTGATTCGCTGGAGACGCGGCTAGCCGCACTCGGTGCTCAAGCGCTGATCGCCACACTCGCAAGCCTGGCGGGCGGGGCGGTATTGGAGCAGCCCCAGGACGAGGCACTGGTCACCTACGCTCACCGACTCGAACGCCATGAGAGCCAGGTCGACTGGACGCGTCCCGCTGAGGCCATCGGTCGACAGATTCGTGGCCTGCAACCGTGGCCCCTGGCGGGCGCGGTGATCCACGGCAAGCGCCTCTCCTTCCTGCGGGCCACGGTCGAGCAGCAAGAGGAGGTCGATCACGCCGTGCCAACACACACGACGCTGGCAGACGCGGCGCCGGGCACGGTGCTTGACGCGGGACCACGCGGCCTCCTTGTCGCCTGCGGCAGAGGTGCCGTGCGCATCACCGAGGTGCGACCGGCGGGCAAGCGTGCGATGACCGCGGGCGCCTTTCTGAACGGCCTCCCGATCGCGCCTGGCACGTCTTTCAGCCCGCTCCCCCTGCCGGGAATGAGCAAAGCTCCATCGTGACGTCCGTGCGCGTGCTGGCCGCACGGGTTCTGCAGGTGGTCGACAGCGGCCGAGCCACGCTCGGCAGCGAAGTGGACCGCGCCAGGCGCGGCGTCACCGACGAGCGGGATCGGGCCCTGTTGCTTGAACTCACGACCGGCGTCTATCGATGGCGTGCGGCACTCGACGCGTGCCTGCAAGCCTGCACCCCGAGGCCGGTATCTGAAATCGACCCCGCGGTCGTCGCCACCCTCCGACTGGCGATCTATCAACTCCGCTACCTCGATCGCATTCCCCCGCACGCTGTGGTACACGAATCCGTGGAGGCGGCTCGCGAATTGGGGTCGCCGCACGCCGCGGGGTTTGTCAACGGCGTCCTGCGCGGCTATCTGCGCGCACAAGCCACCATCACCCTGCCTGCCCGTCCGGCGCCCGACGCCACTCGTCGACAGCGACTGGCCTATCTGAGCATCACCCTCTCACATCCCAAGTGGCTGGTCGCTCGATGGCTCGATCGATACGGTTTTGAGGAGACGGAGCGCTGGTGCCTGTTTAACAACGCGTCCCCTGACATCACCGTGCGTGGGCGTGCGCCACACGTCGACGCCGTGACCCTGCTGCAAGATGCCAACATCTCCGCGACAAGAGGGGCATTTGCTCCGGAGGTTGCCCGCCTCGCCCCCGGCACGTTGGGCAGTCTGTCCGCCGACCTGCGACGCGAGTTGGTCGTACAGGATGAAGGGTCGGTGCTGGTGGCCCACGTAGCGGACGCCCACCCTGGGGAGCGGGTGCTCGATCTGTGCGCAGCCCCCGGCGGAAAGACGGCCGTGATGTGGTCGGACATGAACAGCCACGGCTGCCTGGTGGCCAGCGATATCCGCCCATCCCGCGTCCGTGTCCTTCGCGAGACATTGACAGACGCCCAGGTGCCGCATCGCATCGTGACACTTGATGCCAGCCGACCGCTGCCGTTCGACGCGGTTTTTGATCGAGTCATGGTCGATGTCCCGTGCTCTGGCCTCGGCACCCTGCGCCGTGACCCCGACGTGAGGTGGGCGGTCACACTCGAGTCGTTGCCTGAGTTGGTCGGCACCCAGCGTCGTATTTTGGCCGAGGCGGCACGGGTGGTTCGCCCAGGGGGCACGCTCGTCTACGCCACGTGCTCCAGTGAGCCCGACGAAAATGACGAAGTCGTGGAGGCGTTTCTCGCGGATTCGGCCTCATTTACCGAGCGCCCCCTGAGCGGGCCTGGCACGGATACCCGCGGGCGGCTTCGCACGATGCCACCACGCGACCGACTCGATGCCTTCTTTGCCGCCCGATTGGTGCGGTGCGTGGACGCGTAGTACACTTTTTCTGCGCCATGCCTGTTTCCAAGCGGCCCCGTTCAGCCTCAGTCGGCTCACTGCGCACGCGTGTGTGGAGCGTGGGGCGATGGGCCGTATTGCTGATCGGCCTGGCCATTACTTACGGTGTGTTCCTGCTCACTTCGCTCCAAATCGCGATCAAGGCGCGCGAGGTGAAGGTGCCGAATGTGCAGGGCCAATCTGTCGAGGCGGCCACGCAGTCGTTCGCGGCGGTCGGATTGGCGATGGTGCTCGACCCGCTTCGACGACCCGACGCCGACGTGCCCGCCGACCACGTGCTGTCTCAGGAGCCTGAGGCCGGGTCGGTGATCAGACGTCAGCGGCCGGTGCGGATTCGAGTCAGCGCCGGCTTTCACGCAGCCCCGGTACCGGCGGTGACCGGTGAATCAGAACGCGCCGCCGAGATATTGCTGACCCAGGATCGTGTGACGATTACACAGACGGCAGAGATCTACAGTGCCGAGTATCCACAGGGCGTCGTGGTGGCACAGGATCCCCCAGCAAAGAGTCTGGCTCCCAGCGTGTCACTGCTGGTCAATCGCGGCGAGGATGCGGTGACCTTCGTGATGCCCGACCTGATTGGCACGTCCGGCGTTCGCGTGTCAGAGATCCTGCGCCGCCGCTTGTTTCGGGTCACGATTGTCGCCGAGGTGCCGTACCCTGGTTTACCGTCAGGCACGGTGGTGCGGCAATCACCCCAGGCCGGCTTCCAGATGGCGCTCGGAGATCCGATCACCCTTGAGGTCAGTCGATGAACGTGCGCATTGCTCCGTCCATTCTCTCGGCTGACTTCGCGCGACTGGGCGAGCAGGTTCAGATCGTCGAAGCGGCCGGGGCTGGCCTGATTCACGTGGATGTGATGGACGGCCACTTCGTGCCCAACCTCACGATGGGCCCGCTCGTGGTGGCGGCGCTCAAGCGCATCACGACGCTGCCTCTCGATGTCCATTTGATGATCAGCGAACCGGATCGGTATCTGGACGCATTCGCCCAGGCGGGAGCGTCCACGATCACGGTTCACGTCGAGGCCGCGCCCCACCTGCATCGGACGCTCACGCGCATCCGCGAACTTGGCGCCCGCGCGGGCGCGGCGATCAATCCCGGCACGCCGGCCGGTGTCCTGCGCGACGTGCTGGACTCACTGGACCAGGTGATCGTGATGTCCGTGAACCCGGGCTTTGGCGGACAGTCGTTCATCGCACGCAGCGTGGACAAAGTGCGCGAGGTGACGGCGCTGACGGCCCCGCTGCTTCAGGGGGTCGATATTGAAGTGGACGGAGGCGTGGACCTGTCCAACGCGGGCGCCCTTGTCGAGGCCGGCGCCACGATTCTGGTGGCCGGCGCGTCGGTCTTTGGCCAGCCTGACCCTGCCGCCGCCACTGTCGCGTTGCTCCGAGCCGCCAAGGCTGGACGCCTGCTCGGCAGCTGATGCTCTCGTCGTCGTCGCTCCTTCGCGTGCGCTACGCCGAAACCGATCGGATGGGTGTGGTGTATCACGCCAACTACCTGATCTGGTTCGAAGTGGGTCGAACCGACTTGCTCCGGCAACAGGGGTGGACCTATCGCGAGATGGAAGATGGCGGGGTGATGCTGCCGGTCATCGACGTGCAGTGTGAATATCGGCGGCCGGCGCGTTACGATGATGAGATTGAGGTGCGCACGACGGGTCGACTCGTGTCGGGCGTACGAATGGAGTTTAGGTATGAAGTCGTGCTGGCGCATGACGCCGGCATCGCCGCCGTGGGCATCACTCGCCACGCGGCTCTGACCAGCGAGGGACGGCCATGTCGGCTGCCCGATCGCATTCGAAAGGCCTTCGCGTGAAAGCACTTGTGACCGGCGCGGCCGGCTTTATCGGATCCACGCTGGCAGCCGCGCTCACCGCGCGCGGCACCGAAGTGATTGGACTGGATTGTTTTACCGACTACTACGCTCGGGACATCAAGGAATCCAATCTCGCCCCGCTGAGGCAACGGCCCGGCTTTTCGTTCGTCGAAGACACGCTGCAGCACGTCTCGCTCGATCGAATCCTCGGCGGGGTCACCCATGTGTTTCACCTGTCGGCTCAAGCGGGTGTGCGCAAGAGTTGGGGGCACGATTTCCTGACGTACACGACGCACAACGTTGATGCCACGCAGCGCCTGCTTGAGGCCGTCAAGGACCGTGCGCTGGAGCGGTTCGTGTATGCCTCCAGCTCGTCGGTGTATGGCGATGCGGTCGCGATTCCCATGCGTGAAGACGCCATGGTGCGGCCGCTGTCGCCGTACGGCGTCACCAAACTGGCGGCCGAGCACCTGTGTCTGCTCTACACGGCCAACTACGCGCTACCAACGGTGTCGCTTCGGTTTTTCACGGTCTACGGGCCGAAACAGCGCCCCGACATGGGGTTCCACCGGTTTCTGCGCGCCGCACTAACCGGGCAGCCCATCACGCTCTATGGAGACGGGGAACAGACGCGCGACTTCACCTATGTCGACGACATCGTCGCGGCCCTGATTGCGGCGGGCGAGCAGGGACGCTCGGGGGGGGTTTATAACATCGGGGGTGGGAGCCGGGTATCCATCAATCAGGTCCTCGCGTTGGTGGAACGCGTGACCGGGTGCGCCATTGAGGTTCGACATGAACCTGCCCAAAAGGGCGATATGCGTGACACGTTTGCCGATACCGCTCGAGCCAAGGCTGAACTGGGGTTTGCTCCGTCTACATCTCTTGAACGCGGGTTGCGGGCCGAAGCGGAGTGGCTGGCGGCGATGCTGAACACCCCACTCAGGCCCCCTATCCAGTAAGATTAAGACCCTGCATGCAGATTCGGTTCCCCTTCTTTCGTGTTACGTCGCGCGCCAGTGTGGCGGTGTTGCTGGTCGCGCTGGCCGCGTTGGCGACTGGGGCCTGTGGCTCTGCCGCGACCCGCCTGCCTCCGGCTGGGCTGATGGACGCGGACCAATGGCTGTTCGAACGAGGCACAGAATCTCTCGCCGACCGAAAATGGTACGCGGCGCGTGAATACTTCCGGCGGTTGGTGGACGGATATCCGCAGAGTGTGCACCGGGAAGATGCCAAACTGGGTATCGGGGACACGTACATTGGCGACAATTCCATCGGAAGTAATATCCTCGCGATCAACGAGTTTCAGGAATTTCTCACGTTCTTCCCGGTCTCGCCCCGGGCCGATTACGCCCAATACGGCATTGCTCTCGCCTACTCGCGGCAGATGTTGGCTCCCCAGCGAGACCAGACGGCCACGCGCGACACGATTCGCGAGTTGGAGGTCTTCCTGCAGCGCTATCCAGACAGCGCGCTCAAATCCGAGGCCGAGGCACTGGAACGGACCGCCCGCGATCGGCTGTCGCAATCGGAGTATGAAATCGGCTTCTTTTACGCACGGTTTGGCATTTGCAAGGGCGCCGTGG
Organism: Acidobacteriota bacterium; assembly: GCA_013203475.1. Taxonomy (GTDB): domain Bacteria; phylum Acidobacteriota; class Vicinamibacteria; order Vicinamibacterales; family SCN-69-37; genus SYFT01. The sequence goes on along the minus strand of JABMNV010000087.1, from coordinate 4,647 downwards.
ATCGTTTTCGCAGCGTACTGGTAGCCGACCCTGGGTTCACGAACCGGGACGCGGTGTATTTCCAGATGGGCGAATGCCTTGTGAAGATGGGGGCGCCAGCCGAGGCGCTGCCATGGTACGAGCGTCTGAAACTGGAGTTCGAGAAGAGTGAGTACCTGGAAAAAGCTCAGAAGCGGATCGACGAGCTAAAGGGCGGCATTCCTCAATTCTCAGATGCCTTCGCCCCGATCCTCGGCGCCGTCGGAAACCGGCGATAGTAGTCGTACGCTGAGACCAAGGCCGCAATCGTGGCTACCCAGAGCGCAACCTGACCCAGGACGAACAGCTCACCGATGTGACTGCGGCCCAAAATCAGCAGAAGAATCGCCACGACCTGGGCGACCAGTTTGACCTTCCCAAGGGGTGACGCCGGCAGCGACTGACCGCGGGCATGGATGATGCTCCGCAGCACGGTCACGGCAAATTCCCGCCTAAGAATGATGGCCACCATCCACGCTGGCGCCAGACCCATCTGCACCAGAGAGACCAAGGCGGCGGTCACCAGCAGTTTGTCCGCCAGAGGGTCCATCCACTGGCCAAACTCCGTCACCTGCCCACGGCGACGCGCCAGAAAGCCATCCAGCCAGTCGGTCAGCGACGCCACCGCAAAAATAGTGGCGCCGAGGATTTCCTTGCTCACGCCAAACAGCTGCAACCCGTCAAACTTGGTCAGTAACACCACAACCAGCAGCGGCACTAGAAAGATCCGACCAACGGTGAGCGTATTTGGAAGGTTCACGGGCGGACCTATTCTAGCAGCCCGTGGCCCACTTCCCCATTCCCCATCTCCCCACTTCCCCATTTCCCCATCTCCCCATTCTTGGTACAGTCTGGGGTTGTCATGAAAGCCATCCTGCTTGCAGGCGGCCAGGGCTCGCGCCTGCGCCCCCTCACCCTCAACACCCCCAAACCCATCGTTCCGATTTTTGATCGACCATTTCTCCGCTATCAGATCGAGCTGCTCAAGCAGGTGCCGGACATCGACGAAATCGTGCTGAGCTTGAACTACCAGCCCAAACGCATCGAGGAGGTGTTTGGAGACGGAGGCGATCTGGGCGTCACGATTCGATATGTGGTGGAACCCAATCCTCTGGGTACGGGTGGGGCAATCAAGTTCGCCGCGGGTCCCAAGCCCTCGGGGCCAGTCGTGGTCTTTAACGGCGACGTTCTGACATCGGTCGACTTGCCGGGCGTCATCGCACTGCATCGCGAGCGCCAGGCGCGGGCCACCATCGTCCTGACGCCGGTCGACAACCCTTCCGCGTATGGCCTGGTGGAGGCCGACCCGGACGCCAACGTCAAGGCCTTCCTCGAAAAGCCTTCAGCCGATCAGATTTCCTGCAACACCATCAACGCGGGGATCTACATCCTTGAAGGTGACACCCTCGATCGAATCCCGCCCGACACGGCGTTTTCCATCGAGCGGGGCTATTTTCCGTCGCTGATTGAACACGCCGAGACGTTTGTCGCCTACACCTACCGGGGCTATTGGATCGACATCGGCACTCGCGAAAAGTATCAGCAGGTGCATCACGACATCATGTCGGGTCGCTTCAATGCGCCGCCGTTTCACGAGGCTTCGGGGACGGCCGTGATTTCACCAGACGCACGGGTCGATCCTGGGGCCGTGATCGAAGGGCCCTGCTTCATCGACGCCGAGGTGGTCATCAAGTCAGGCGCCCGCATCGGTCCGAACAGCGTCATTGGCGCCCACTGCCATATCGGGGAAGACGCCCAGGTCAACGGCGCCATCTTGTGGCCGCACACGTGGGTGGACCGGAACGCGACACTGGGACCGCTGGTGGCCGGACGTCACTGCCAGTTCGGTCGTCACGTTGAGGTAGGCGGCTCGACCGTGTTGGGCGACAATTCGGTTGTTACGGATTTTTCACGACTATGAATATTTCACCATCGATTTTCAAGGCCTACGACGTTCGTGCGCTCTATCCATCAGAGCTCGATGAGAAGGCGGCGTACCTCATCGGTCGCGCGTATGTCGCCTACCTCGAGTCGTCGCTAGCGGCAGAGGGCACCCCATCGTCGGCGCCTCTGCGCATCGCGGTTTCACGTGACATGCGACTTTCGTCTCCGTCGCTGGCCACCGCCTTCGTCGAAGGCGCGCGCGACCAGGGGGCCAATATCATCGACTTCGGCATGGCCGGCACCGACATGTTGTATTTCGCGGTCGGGCGCAATGGGTTTGACGGAGGCGTGCAGGTCACCGCATCCCACAATCCGAAGCAATACAACGGCATGAAGATGGTGCGCCGCGACGCGGTCCCGCTCTCGGGTGATGCGGGCATCAGCGACATTCGCGAGATGGTGGTCGGCGAGCGGATCCCCGATGCCACGCGACCACAGGGGACCTACGCCACGCGCGAAATGCTCGACCCCTACATCGAGTGCGTGATGGGATTTATTGATCCGGCGGCGATTCGCCCATTCAAGGTGGTCCTCGACGCCGGGAGCGGCATGGCCGGGTTGGTGGCGCCTCGCCTGTTCGACCGACTGCCCTGCCAGACTACTCGACTCTGTTTCGATGTGGACGGCACCTTTCCCAATCACGAAGCCAATCCACTCATCGAAGAAAACCGTCAAGACATCGTCGAACGGGTCATCGCCGACAAGGCTGACATCGGGATCGCCTGGGACGGCGATGCCGACCGTTGTTTCTTCATCGATGGTGCCGGCGAGTTCATTGGGGGTGACTTCATCACGGCCCTGCTAGCCGAAGCGTTCCTGATGAAATCAGCTGGCGAGAAGGTCATTTATGACGTGCGCGCCAGTTATGCGGTCAAGGACATCGTGGCGCAGTATGGCGGCACAGCGCTCATGAATCGCGTCGGGCACGCCTTCATCAAACGTCGCATGCGGGACGAAGACGCGATCTTCGGAGGCGAGGTCACCGGTCACTACTACTTCCGCGATTATTTCTATGCCGACAACGGCTTTATTCCAGCGTTGCTCATTCTGGAGTTGATGTCACGCAAGGGCCAGACACTCGCGGAGTTGCTGGCACCGCTGCGTGCGAAGTACTTCATCTCGGGTGAAATCAACACCACAGTCGCCAGCATGGACCTGATCGACGGGCGAATCAAGGCGCTGGCCGAACGGTACGCCGACGGCCACACCTACACCATCGATGGATTTTCGGCCGAGTTCCCCTACTGGCACTTCAACGTGCGAGCGTCGAACACTGAGCCGTTGCTCCGGCTCAACCTCGAGGGCACCACGCAGGCGCTGATGGAACAGAAGCGCGACGAAGTGCTGGCCATCATCCGGGCGTGATATCGTCTTTGAGTTCGTAAACGCGGGCTTAGCATAGTGGTAATGTCCTGGCTTCCCAAGCCAGTCAGACGGGTTCGATTCCCGTAGCCCGCTCCAATCTTTTTTGGTTCCGGCGCACATTTGCTGGGTTGGCAACAGTCTGCGCGCGCGCGACCCACCCTCTTCCAGTCGTGGCAGACTGTGACGGCTCGGCCCGCCCGGGCATTGACGCATTCGAAGGGGGACACATGTGGTGAGAGTAATGCCGGGCAATCCGTATCCGCTCGGGGCCACGTGGGACGGCCTTGGGGTGAACTTCGCCTTGTTCTCGGAACATGCCACGGGCGTCGAACTGTGCCTGTTCGACTCGGTCGACGCGCAGGTGGAGTCGCGCCGGGTGCGCCTGACCATGCAGACCGATCTCGTCTGGCACGGGTATCTGCGCGACGTGCGGCCAGGGCAGCTCTACGGCTACCGCGTCGAGGGCCCCTACGAACCCGAGCAGGGTCACCGCTTCAACCCGGCCAAAGTCTTGATCGATCCGTACGCGAAGACTGTCGCCCGCACCGTGCGCTGGAATGATGCCCTCTTCGGGTACCAAATCGGCCGGTCCGGCACGCAGGTGCCCGACAGCCGAGACAGCGCCCCGTTCGCCCCGCTCGCGGCGGTGGTGGATCAGTCGTTCGAGTGGGGCGACGACCGCCGGCTCCGTACGCCTTGGCACGAAACGGTCATCTACGAGGCGCACGTGAAGGGCTTGACGAACCTCCATCCCGAAATCCCTGCCCACTTGCGAGGCACGTACAGCGCGGTGGCGATGTCACCGATTATCGATCACTTCCAGAAGCTCGGCGTCACCGCCGTGGAGCTGATGCCGGTTCATCATCACTCGTACGACCGCCACCTGGTCGAGCGCGGGCAGTCCAACTACTGGGGCTACAACACGCTCACGTTCTTTTCGCCGGACCTGCGCTACGCCTCATCACCCGGCGTGGGCGACGCGGTACGTGAGTTCAAGATGATGGTGCGAGCGCTGCATGCGGCAGGCATCGAGGTCATCCTGGACGTGGTGTACAACCACACCGCCGAGGGCAACCACTTCGGGCCCACGCTGTCGATGCGCGGCATCGACAATCACGCGTACTATCGGCTCTCGAGCGAGGACCTCAACCACTATGTGGACTTCACGGGCTGCGGTAACACCCTGAACGCCCAGCACCCCCACGTCCTGCAGCTCATCATGGACAGCCTCCGGTACTGGGTGCTCGAAATGCACGTCGACGGATTCCGCTTCGATCTGGCGAGCGCACTCGCGCGCGAGCTGTACGACGTGAATCGATT
>JABMNV010000086.1 GCA_013203475.1 Acidobacteriota bacterium | reverse complement strand
TACCCCAGGTGGAAGTGACCTTCGACATTGATGCGAACGGTATCGTCAACGTCCAGGCCAAGGATAAGGGCACCGGCAAGGAGCAGAAGATCACGATCACCGCATCGAGCGGCCTGTCGAAAGATGAGGTCGATCGCATGGTGAAAGATGCCGAGGCGCACGCAGAAGAGGACACGAAGCGCAAGGGGGAAGTGGAAACGCGTAATCGCGCGGACCAGTCCGTGCACGCGGCGTCCACGTTCTTGAAGGAGTCGGGCGAAAAAGTGCCAGCTGAGGATCGGATGGCGATCGAGTCAGCGGTCAATGATGTGAAGCAGGCGCTTGAGGCGAACGAGGCCGAGGCGATTACTCGCACACTCGATGCGTTGATGCAGGCGCAGGCCAAGGCGGCGCAGGAGTTGTACAAGCAGGCCGCACCTGAGGGTGGCGCACCGGGTGCCGAGGCAGCGGCTGACGGTCAGGCCGCGGAGAGCGCGTCGGCTGACGGCGATGTGATCGATGCGGAAGTGATCGAAGACGAGAAGGTCGAAGAGAAGAAATAGATGGATCTGTACTCCGTTCTCGATGTGACGCTGGCGGCGACGCCGGCCGAAGTCGAGCGGGCGTATCTCCGGCTCGCGCGGCGGTATCATCCGGGGATCAACCCGGGTGACCGCCTCTCGGCCGAACGTTTCCTGCGCGTGCAGGAGGCGTATCAGGTGCTCGGCGATCCGGTCCGTCGGCGGCAGTACGACCAGCGCCGACCAGGCCGTCAGGGCACATCAGTCGAGGCGGCGATTTCGTTCGAAGGCTTCGATTTTTCGTCGCAGGCCGAGGGAGGGGATGCGGCGACGTTTTCTGAGATGTTTGCCGACGTATTTCAGGATGCGGCGCGGCGCGTGTCAGCACCGGACCGCGGCGCGGCACTTGAATTGACGATGCAGGTGTCGCTGGAGGAGGCGCTGAGCGGCGGTCCCGTTCCCGTCTCGGTCGTGAGACAAGAGCGCTGTCAGGCCTGCGGCGGTGCAGGCGCGGCACCAATCACGCCCGTCCCATGCTCGGCATGCGGAGGCGAAGGTGCCATCCGGTGGGCTCGGGGGCACATGGTCTTCACTAAGGCGTGTGAGCCGTGTGACGGCACAGGACGTCTGACCAGTGTGGCGTGTCGGGCTTGTGCAACAACCGGGGTGCAAGCGCGCAGTGAGGTGGTCACCGTGCACATTCCCGCCGGCATCGCAGGACAGGCTCGATTGGTGGTGCCGGGGCGTGGCCATGTGGGTGCGCGCGGAGGCGCGTCGGGCGATCTCTACGTGACGATCGATGTGTTGCCGCACCCCGTGTTCAGGCGTGAAGGCCAGGACTTGCACGTGGTTGTGCCTCTGGCGATCCACGAAGCTGCGCTGGGCGCAAAGATTGAGGTGCCGACGTGGGATGGGACGGGCAAGGTTTGAGTGCCGCCGGGCACCTCGTCAGGTGCCCGTCTGCGTGTGCGGGGGCGAGGCGTGCCGCCGACGCACGGACACGATGTGGCGGGCGATTTGATCGTCGAAACGCAACTGGTGCTGCCCGCCGTGGCCGATGAACGGTCGAAGGCCCTGCTCCGGGAATTCGCGCAGTTGAATCCCGTTGACGTCCGGGCACATTTGTTCAGGTAAAAGTTGGATCTTGACACTCGGTGGAGGCGGATCGCGATGACTAAACGTACAGGTACAGGCAAGGGTTACTACATGATCAGCGCGGTGGCGACCAAGTACAACGTCCATCCCCAGACGCTGCGCCTTTACGAGCGGGAGGGCCTGATCGCCCCGTCGCGCACCGATGGCAATACCCGGGTCTATTCGGACGAAGACCTGCAGCGACTCGAAACGATTCTGGCTTTAACTCGCGACCTCGGGGTCAATCTGGCCGGCGTGGAAATCGTGCTCAACATGCGCCAGAAAATGGAACGGATGCAGAGCGAAGTCAACGAGTTCATGGCGTACGTCAAGAAGGAACTTGCGCGCGGCCTCGATGACTGGGAACAGCGACTCAATACCGCGCTTGTGCCAAGTGGAGACGTCAGCGACGACTCGGTGCCTGAAACCGACGACGGTCCTCCATCCTGACTCACAAACCTGTTCTGGTCCTGCCCTATTGCTGGTAATGTAATAGACCCGTGTCTGAGTGTGCCCTCTGCAATGGAACTGGCTGGAAGCCGATTGACGCTGAAGGCGTCCGGCGTGTGGAGCGTTGTGCCTGCTGGCGTGCACAGGCCTCCGCCCGGCTGATGCAGGACGCGCGGATTCCTCCTCGCTACGCCAAATGCGATCTCTCGAATTTTCTTCGGTACCCCAACGAAAAGTTGCAAGTGACGTTGGCGCGCGCGGCGAAGTTCATCGATGATTTTCCGGCCGTCACCAAGGGGCTGTGCCTGGTGGGGCCGCCCGGCATTGGCAAGACCCACATCGCCGTTGGTGCCTTGCGGCAAACGATTCTGAAAACCGGCGCGCGCGGATTGTTCTACGACGTGCGGGAACTGCTGAAAACGATTCGATCCACGTACAACCCAGTGGTGCGGACCGCCGAAATGGATGTGCTACGACCAGTGATGGAGGCTGAACTGCTCGTTCTCGATGATGTGGGAGCAGAAAAGCCGTCTGAATGGGTCGAAGAGACCATGAACTTGATCGTCAATACTCGGTACAACGAGCGGCGACCGACGATTATCACGACCAATTACGACGACACGCCCGACGACAGCAATCTAGACTCTCTCAAGGTCCGTGTGGGGTTCCGGATGCATTCCAGGCTCCACGAAATGTGCGAGTTCCTGCAATACGAGGGGCCCGATTTCCGGATGTTGGGTCCTGACCCTTCTGCTGAAGAACTGGGAATTCTCTGGAAGGGCGGCCGCAAGAGTGTCGCATTGCCCCCCAGGTCGCGCGGGCAGGCCCGGGCGCAATTGCGCGACAACGATCCGCTTCGGTCACTCAAGCAGCCCCGGGAAGCCCGCGAGCTGAACTGGCCCGGCGGCAAAGCAGGTCGGGGCTGAGCGCTGAACCCTTCGGCCTGTACCTGCACATTCCCTTCTGTCAGGCCATCTGTTCCTATTGCAACTTCAATCGTGGTCTGCTCGACGGGCCGTTGAAGCGGCGTTACGTCTCTGCATTGGAGCAAGAAATTCAAGGCGCACCAGGAGGGACGGCCGACACGATCTTCTTCGGTGGAGGCACGCCGTCGTTGCTCGAGGCCGACGAAGTCGGCCGGCTGATCAAGGCCTGTCGGCAGACGTTCGACGTCGCGCCCGACGCCGAAATCACCTTGGAGACCAACCCAGAAACCGCAACGCCCGATCGTCTGGCCGCGTTTCGGGATGCCGGGGTCAATCGCATCAGTTTTGGCGTCCAATCGTTTGACGACGAGGAGCTGGCGCGTCTGGGGCGTATCCACTCGTCCGATCGTGCCAAGGAGGCTATCCGGGCCGCGCAGGCGATTGGATTCTCCAGTGTGTCCTTTGACCTGATGCTCTGGCTCCCGGCACAGTCTCGGGCGACCTGGCGACAAACGGTGGAGCAGGCCATCCAGCTGGCACCCGATCACCTGTCGCTGTATCTGCTTGAGTTGTATCCGAACGCCCCCCTCAAGGAGGACATGGCGCGGGCAGGCTGGTCGCTCGCTCCAGACGATGATGCGGCAGAGATGTATTTGGACGCGTTGGCGCTGCTCGATGGGAATGGGTTGGAGCAGTATGAAATTTCCAATGTCGCCAGGTCCGGCCATCGGTGCCGGCACAACGTCAAATACTGGCAGGCGGGCGAGTGGTTCGGCTTCGGATGCGGGGCCCACGGGACCGTGGGGGGGGAGCGGTGGCGGAATGTGTCGAGCACCCAGGATTACGTGGCGCGGATGGCCGCAGGCCAGTCTCCGGCTGTCGAGCGCGAGGCTCTGACGCCCCAAGCCCAATTCGAAGAAGCCCTCTTTATGGGGCTGCGAATGAATGAGGGCGTCGACCGGACGTGGTGCCAAACCAAATTTGGCACTGATCCGTGGGAGCGCTACGGCCGAGAGTTGGGCCCGTTTGTCGAGGCTGGCCACGTGTGGCATCGCGACAATCGGCTAGGTCTGACCAGGGAGGGGATGTTGGTGGCGAACAGCATTCTTTCCGTGTTCGTTTAAAACAACTCTTGCAATTCATGCCGGTACGGTAAAGTAAGGCTCTTTTGAGCGAGGCGCCCCAGTGGCGTAGGAGGATGTTTCATGCGGTTGTCAGGTTTTCTGCCGGGAATGGGCCGGCGTGTAGTGGTCGCGATTGGTGTAGTCGGAATGTTAATGGTGAGCCACCCGGCTCTGGCGCAGGACGCCGCTGCGGCCGGGCAGACGGCACAGCCTGAGGCGCCGGATCCTTTCAAGTTCAGCGCAGCCTCACCCGTGATGGTGCTGCTGTCGATCAAGCAGGGCCAGGAGGCGGTGTTTGAGTCCGGTTTTGGCCAGATGAAGGCGGGCCTTGCTGCCGCGACGAAGCCGGAGTTTCAGGAGCAGAGTCGGTCGCTTCAGCTCATGAAAGTAGACGCGTCGCCGCCGGTCGGACAGCCCGCGCTCTACATCATGTTCCTTGACTCCCCGGTTGTTGGCGTGAGCTACGACTTCACCCAGATTTTCTACTATGGTGGCGCCTTCAATGTGGAGACGCCGGAAGCACGCAAGAAGGTGGATGACATCTACGCCAAGTTCACCACCTCGCTTGAGAGCCGCAATATCTGGCCGATCGTCAAGAAGTAGCGCTCCGCCATCGGAGTCCATCGTTTCGGATGAACGGGACGTCATCGCGATGGCGAAGGCGTCCCGTTCGTTTTAGGAGATCATGAACAACGGTTTGGCCATTACCTTGGCGGGGTTATTTGCGGGCGTGCTCGCCGCGCATGAGGGACCTGCGCAGGTGCCTGTGACCACTCCTCTCGCCACTGCTGCGGCCGCGGCCGTGGTCCCTCTCGGCACGCCTGTCGACTACACCTTTGCCTCGGGCGCTGGTCTGCTGTTTTATTATGTGACGCCAGCCCTGTCTGCTGACTTCGAGCTGATCCTTGGGCGGATACGCGAGGCCTTGGCCAAGGCCGAATCGCCCCAACGCAAACAGCAGGCCCTGAACTGGAAAATCTATAAGTCAGACGAAGCGACGACGGGTGCCACGGTCTATGTGTTCGCGTTCGATCCGGCACTCACGACCGCCAGCTACGATCCGCTCCTTCTGCTCGCAGAGGTGCTGCCCGGTGAGGTGCAGCCGCTCTACGAGCGTCTCAAGGCTGCCGTGATCAAAACCGAGCGGATGGGGCTGACGAAGATTCGCTGAACTTCTGGCGACGCGATGCTCGGCCGTCAGAAACTGGTCGAGACACCCGCATAGACACGGTGTACGGTCGAATAGAGTGCGTTTCCTCGGAGGCGAAAGAGTCGATAGTCGACGCGCATCTTCATCGGGCCCAAGAGGTTCAACTTCAGGCCGCCTCCGATGTTCAGGCCCGTATTGGTTTCCCGAAACTCGCCCCGCAGGTTCTCGCGATACATCCCGACGCCGGCCGTGGCATACAGTTGCGCACCCGCCGTCGGCGTCTGAACGATGGCGTTCGCCATCGCGGTCCGGAGGCGCGGCGCCGCGGCAGAGTCTTTCTCGGAGATGTCCGAATACTCCAGCTCAAAGCCGACCGCCAGGAGGGTCAGTCCGAACGCGGCCCCCTTGGCCGTTCGGGTTTCAGGTTTGTGCCCGGCGCCAAAAAAGACCGTGATATCTGCATAGGCGGCTGCAGGTGCAGCGAGGAGCGTTCCGGCCGCAAATAGGCCGATCGCGAGCGTCTGTAAACGGCGTCCGAGCAGATTCTGGGTTCTCATAGGTCCTGTGTATCGGCCCCAGTCGTCGAATCATGCACAGGGGCACGGCGACCGACGTGATATTTTTCTTGGAATGGATTTACGTCCCACCAGTGAACAGGTCATTCTCCGCCGTACCGTACGGGACTTCGCCGAGGCCGAAATTGGTCCCCACGTGATGGAGTGGGACGAGGCCGAGGCCTTTCCCGAGGCACTGGTGGCGCAGATGGCTGATCTCGGCCTGATGGGCATCCAGTTTCCGGAAGCGCTCGGCGGCGCCGGGATGTCGGCCATCGAGTACTGCATCTGCATCGAGGAACTGGCCCGGGTGTGTCCGTCGGTCTCCCTCTCGGTGGCGGCTCATAACGGCCTGTGTGCCTCTCACCTCTTCATGTTCGGCACTGACGCGCAACGGCAGGAATACGTCGTGCCGCTCATCCGGGGCGACTATCTCGGTGCCTGGGGGTTGACTGAAAGTGGGGCAGGCAGTGATGCCGCCGCGATGCGGACGTTCGCACGGCGAGACGGCACGGACTGGGTCATCAACGGCTCCAAACAGTTCATTACCCACGGCTCTGTTGGCGGCGCCATCGTGGCGATGGCCGTCACCGATCGGTCGAAAGGCCATCGAGGTATTTCAGCCTTCGTGGTGCCGCGCGGCACTGAGGGCATGACGGCCGGCAAGAAAGAACACAAGCTGGGGATGCGCGCCAGTGACACGAGTGAAGTGTTGTTCGAAGACTGTCGGGTGCCCGCCGAGGCGCTCGTGGGCGAAGAGGGACAAGGGTTCATCAACACGCTGCAGGTGCTCGATGCGGGGCGTATCGGGATCGCGGCGTTGGCCGTCGGCCTGGCGCAAGGGGCCTATGAGGCGGCGCTGCGCTACGCCAAAGAACGTCGGCAGTTCGGTCAACCGATAGCCAAATTCCAGGCAATCCAATGGAAAGTGGCTGATATGGCCACTCGCATCGAGGCGGCCCGACTGCTCACCTATCGTGCGGCCTGGCTCAAGGACCAGGGCGTCGCCAGGACTGGCCGCGAGTCGTCGATCGCCAAGTTGTATTCGAGTGAAATTGCCGTGCGAGCGGCCGAAGAGTCGGTCCAGATTCACGGCGGCTATGGGTTCACCAAGGACTACCCGGTTGAGAAATTTTTCCGCGACGTGAAGTTATGCACAATTGGCGAAGGCACCAGTGAGATTCAGCGCCTCGTGATTGCGCGTCAGTTGCTGGGGCGGTGACCGTGGGGGCCTCACTCTCCGAACGGTTGTTGTCGGGCGACCCGCGCGCCATCGCCCGGGCGATTTCGCTGGTTGAAGACGAGTCACCCGACGGCGCGGCGCTCATCGGCCAGATTTTTCCCCAGACCGGGCGTGCGTACCTGGTGGGCATCACGGGTCCGCCCGGCGCCGGCAAGAGCACGTTGGTTGACCGGGTGATTACCGAGCTGAGAAAGGCGGGAAGAACCGTCGGTGTCCTTGCCGTGGACCCCACGAGCCCGTTCAGCGGGGGCGCGATTCTCGGTGACCGGGTGCGGATGCAGACACACGCAGAAGACCCGGGCGTGTTCATTCGCAGCATGGCCACTCGCGGGCATCTCGGAGGACTGGCGCGCACGACCGCGGAGGCCGCCATCATTCTGGACGCCGCTGGCTACGACTTCGTCATTATTGAAACGGTCGGCGTCGGTCAGGACGAAGTCGACATCGTTCGCACCGCTGATGTGTCTGTGGTCACGATGGTCCCAGGGACGGGTGACGAAGTGCAGGCGCTCAAGGCGGGCATCATGGAAATCGCGGACATTTTCGTGGTCAACAAAGCCGATCGGGAGGGAGCAGACCGAGCCGCCGCTTCCATCGAAATGATGCTCTCGTTGGACGATGCGATGAGTGAGGGATGGCGCGCGCCCGTGATGCGGACCGAAGCCACGACTGGACGTGGAGTCGCCGAGCTCATCGACATGATCGATCGCTTCCGTGAGCAGTCGGCCGACACCCTTGGGGCCCGACGCCGGGCGCGAGCCGAGTGGCGTCTGCGCGAGATTCTGGGCCGCCGGTTCATGCAGCATCTGGAGCAGCATGTGCTGGCGCCGAGCGAATTTGGCGACTGGCTCGACCGAATTGCCGCCCGCGAGATTGATCCCTACGCTGCGGCCGCCACGGTGATGGGGCGCGCGCTGGGGGAGCGGGTGTCGACTCCACCCCTCACTGTCGATCACGTGGGAATCGCCGTCGCCGACGTAGAAGCCTCGCTGAAATTCTTCACCGGTGTGTTGGGACTGGTGGCTGACGAGCCGCAGGACGTCAAAGGACAGAACACGCGCGTCCGCTTCGTGAATACCGGCGACGCAAAGCTGGAATTGGTCGAGTCGCTGGCTCCGGACTCTCCGATCGGCAAGTTTATCGCCGCTCGAGGGCCAGGGCTTCATCATGTGGCGTTACGGGTGAGCGATATTCACGAGGCGATGGCCCGTGTGGTCAAGGCCGGTGTTCGAATGATCGATCAGGTGCCGCGTCGGGGAGCGCACGGGTCGCTGATCGCGTTTGTGCATCCGGGTGACACCCACGGCGTCCTGGTAGAGCTCAAGCAACCCAAGTCCCCTGCAGAGGTGGCCTGAGATGCGATTGGGTGAGTTCGAGTTGGTGTCGCTGTCGGATGGCACGTTCCGTCTTGATGGCGGCGCGATGTTTGGCGTCGTGCCCAAGACGCTTTGGCAAAGGCGGACTCAACCGGATGAGAAGAACCGGATTCCGCTCGGCCTGCGACCGCTGCTTGTGCGAACCCCTGACCAGACGGTTCTCATTGATACCGGGGTTGGCGACAAGATGTCACCCAAACTGGCAGACATCTATGCGCTCGACCGCTCGCGGCACCTTGATCACTCCCTCGCCGACGCGGGGCTGACCTCCGACGACATCACCGTCGTCCTGGCCACCCACCTGCACTTTGACCACTTTGGTGGGTCGACGATGCGCGAGGGTGACCGCCTGCGGCCGCGATTCAAGAACGCGCGTTATTTGATTCGTCGCGACGAATGGCATGACGCGACGCACACGCATGATCGGAACCGCGCCAGCTATCTTCCAGACGATTTTCTTCCGCTGCTCGAAGCCGGCGTGGTCGACTTTATCGAGGAAGATGGGGACGTCTTGCCCGGCATCAGCGTGTGGCAGACTGGCGGGCACTGCAAGCATCATCAGTGGATCCGCATTGAGTCTGAAGGTCGAACCGCTGCATTTGTGGCGGACTTGATTCCCACGACCGCGCACCTCGATGAGCCGTGGATCATGGGCTACGATCTCTACCCAATGGATACGTTTTATTACAAACAGCGCTTTCTGCGCGAAGCGATCGATGGAGAATACGTGGTGTTCTTCGAACACGATCCGACGATTCCTGCCGGAGTCATTCGCGAGCGCGATGGTCGCCGATTCATCGACGCCGACATGTCGGCCTGGAGTTAGATGATGTCAGAGTCCATTCCTCGCATTGGCATCATCGGTGGCTCCGGCCTGTATGACATGGCCGAATTGTCAGACCGTGAGACACGCGTGATTGAGACCCCGTTCGGGGCACCCTCGGGGCCCTATGTTCTGGCGACCTTGCGTGGTCGACGCGTGGCCTTCCTGGCGCGCCATGGTGAAGGGCATCGCTACGCGCCGTCGGAACTGAACTATCGGGCGAATATCTACGGCTTCAAAGTGCTCGGCGTGGAGTGGATTCTCTCGGCCAGTGCGGTCGGCAGTCTGCGCGAAGACTTCAAACCGATGGACCTGGTTGTGCCAGACCAGTTCTTTGACCGCACGCGAGGAAGGATCAGCACGTTCTTTGGCGGCGGCGTCGTCGCTCATGTGGGATTTGCTCATCCGTTCTGCAGTCGGCTCAGCGCGATTCTGACTTCAGCGGCTCGGTCGGCTGATGCGACTGTTCACGAGGGTGGGACCTACGTCTGCATGGAGGGACCGCAATTTTCCACCAAGGCGGAGTCGAATTTTTATCGCGCGCAGGGCTGGGACATCATCGGGATGACGAACTTGCAGGAAGCGAAACTCGCGCGGGAGGCGGAGATCTGTTACAGCACACTCGCGCTTGTGACTGACTACGACTGCTGGCATCCCGACCACGACTCGGTCACTGTTGAGATGATTGTCGCCAACCTGACTCAGAACGTAAGGACGGCGCAGTTGGTGATTGCCGCCGCAGTGGAACAGTTGCCGATCGATCGCACCTGCGAGTGCGCCCGCGCGCTTGCCTCCGCCCTGATTACGCGGTCCGACGCTATTCCCACGGACCGAAAAATTGCCCTTCAACCACTGATTGGAAAATATCTGTCATGAAACTGATCGTTACTGGCTCTATCGCGTTTGACTACTTGATGTCGTTTCCAGGCAAGTTCACCGAGCACTTGCTGCCCGAGCATTTCTCTCGCGTGAGCCTCAGTTTTCTGGTGGACACCATGGACAAGCGTCGCGGCGGGTGTGCGCCGAATATTGCCTATACCCTGGCGTTGTTGGGTGAGCGACCGAGGCTGATGGCCACGGCGGGGCAGGACTTCGGCGACTATCGCAAGTGGCTTGACGCCGCGGGTGTGGACACGTCGCTCGTCAAAGACGTTGAGGGCAAGTTCACCGCGTCGTTTTTCTGCAACACCGACCAGGCAAACAACCAGATTGCGTCGTTCTACACCGGCGCGATGGCTGACGCATCCACGCTGTCGTTTCGAACGGTGGACCGCCCCGACCTGGTGATCATTTCGCCGAACGATCCGGCCGCGATGGTGCAGTACGCCCAAGAGTGTCGGACGATGGGGATTAGCTACCTGTTTGACCCCGGCCAGCAGTGTGCCCGCATGTCTGGCGACGAACTCAAAGATGGCATCGTGGGCGCGACGATGGTGATCTGCAATGACTACGAGTTTGAGTTGATTCGTCAGAAGACGGGCATGAGTGAGGCCGACGTCGTCAAACAGTCCGGTGTACTGATCGTGACCAAGGGCGAGAACGGCTCTTCGATTCTTGAGCACGGACGCCAGACGGACGTGCCCGCAGTTGCGCCGGCGAACATCGCCGATCCGACTGGCGTGGGCGATGCCTATCGGGGTGGGTTCATGAAGGGGTTGGCCCAAGGCGCGTCGTACGACATCTGCGCACAGTTGGGGAGTGTGGCCGCGACGTATGTGCTGGAACACCTTGGTGGGTCGAGTCACTCGTACACGCTGGCCGAGTTCACGGGACGGTACGAGCAGCACTTTGGTGCGCTCACAGTGGAGCTGTGACATGTTGGCGCGGGCTCTGGTGGTGGCGGCGCTCGCCTGGCCAGCGGTGGCGGGAGGGGCGCTGTGGCATCGGGTCTCACATCAGGAGGCCTCGGCGTCCCCGTGGGTGAGCGTGGTGTTCCTTGCCGCCGGGCAAATCTGCCACCAGCGGCCGGAGCGATCATTCGAAAGTGGAGGCGTGAGCTGGCCCGTGTGCGCCAGATGCACGGGCCTGTATGTTGCGGCGCCTTTCGCCGCCCTCGTGGCGTTCTGGAGGAGGCCGAAGCGCGCTGAGCGCGCCGTTGACGTGTCGGGGGTTGCCCTTGGGCGCCTCGTGGTACTCGCCGCGATTCCGACGGCACTGACGTTGTTCTGGGAGTGGGGCGGCTTGGGCACGCCTTCGAATCTCTGGCGGTTCACGACGGCATTGCCGCTCGGCGCGGCTGTCGCCTTCGTGCTGGTCCGCGTCAGCCGATCAGATACACTGACCCGTCATGGCTCCGCCGCGTAAAAAGCCCCTCAGCACGACTTCGATGCCTGCCTTCAAACGCCCGGGGACTGCCCTGACCTGCAGTTTGGCTTGGCTGTTCCCTGGGGCGGGCCATATGCTGCAGGGCCAGGCTGGCAAGGCGTTGGTGTTTGGCGTCACGTTGCTGCCGATGTACGTCCTTGGATTGGCGTTTGGCGGGCGGTTGTTTCCAGTGCAGGTCGCCGAACCGCTGGTGTTGCTCGCCTCGGTCGCCCAGTGGATGCTGGGCGCCACCCGTCTTGTGACGGGGTGGGCCGGCTATGGCGCCGGCGACGTCGTCGCGGCGTCCTACGAATATGGCAACACGTTTCTGATCGTTGCGGGTCTCATGAATGTTTTGGTGATGTTCGATGCTGCAGATGTCGCTCGGGGACGCAAGGGCGGAGTCCGGTCATGACCAGCCACCTCGGATTGATGGTGCTGTTTGCTGCGCTCGTGTCACCGGCCTTTGCCGCGTTGCATCGTGATGACTGGGCGTCCGGTGTGCAGTTCACCTGGCGATTGTTCGGCAGTCTGGTCGGCGGCGCCGTTCTCATGAGCTGGGGGCTGTATCTCGTCTTTGGCTAAAACACACCTCTGGAGCTGGGGACCGGCGGTCCTGTGGATGGGCGTCACGTTTGTGGCGTCGCACCAGCCGGTCATCGAGATCCCGTTCGGGGCCCCCGACTACGTCGCGCACGCTACAAGCTATGCCATTCTTGGCGCGTTGCTCCTTCGCGCCCTGGCTGGCGGGTCGCTCCGCTCTATGCAGACGCATCTGATCTTGTCGGCGGTTGTGATTGGCACGGCATACGGCCTGAGCGACGAATTGCACCAGTGGTTTGTGCCGGGGCGGACAGCGTCGGTCAGCGACCTGGTCGCCGATGGAGTCGGCTCTCTGGTCGGAGCCAGTGCCGCCGCGCTGATTGGCGCACTAATGCGGCGGTATAATCGTGGGGATGTCCTTTGAAAACATTCTGGTCGAGCGCGACGGCGCCGTCACCATCATCACGCTCAATCGCCCGAAAGTGCTGAACGCGCTGAATGGTCAGACGCTTGATGAACTCAGCGTCGCGTTTGAGGCTATTGCTTCGGACCCCGAGACGCGGGCCGTCGTCGTGACCGGTTCGGGCGACAAGTCGTTTGTGGCCGGCGCCGATATCAATGAGTTGGCCGTTCAGACTCCAGTGGGTGGTCGCGACCATGCCCGCAAAGGCCAGCGATTGTTCGACCGCATTGAGCGCCTGGGCAAACCGGTCATTGCTGCCGTCAATGGCTTTGCGCTGGGCGGCGGCTGTGAGTTGGCCATGTGCTGCACGATCCGCCTCGCGGCAGACTCGGCCCGATTCGGGCAGCCCGAAATCAACTTGGGGATTATTCCCGGCTATGGGGGGTCGCAGCGGCTCCCGCGACTGGTCGGACGAGGCCGGGCGCAGGAACTGCTGCTGACCGGCGACATGATCAGCGCTGCTGAGGCGTACCGAATCGGTCTCGTCAATCGTGTCGTGCCGGCCGCTGACCTGATGGCCGAAGCCCGTACGCTGGCGCAGACGCTGGCGTCGAAGGCCCCGGTGGCGGTGCGATACATCCTCGACGCCGTCGCGTCTGGTGCCGACATGGCGTTCGCAGATGCTGAAGATCACGAGGCGACGTTGTTCGGGCTGGTGTCGACCACCGACGACATGCGGGAAGGGACGCGGGCGTTTCTGGAGAAACGCAAGGCGACCTTCACCGGGAAATAGGACAGGCCAAACCTCTGATGTCTTTGTCTTCAGCGCCGGCCTCGACGCTTCGTGTGGCCCTTGTCGTTTCCCGGTATCACGAATTCGTGACGAGCCGACTTGAGTCCGGTGCTCGAGCCGTCTTGCGCGACGCCGGTGTGTCCGAACCCGACATCGTCACCTTTCACGTGCCTGGCGCGTACGAATTGGCACAGGCGGCGCACAAAATTGCGGCCGCCGGCGGATGGGACGCGGTGGTGTGTGTGGGATGTCTGATTCGAGGGGAGACGTCGCACTTTGATTTGATTGCGTCGGCCACTGCAGAGGGCATCATGCGCGCCGCTCAAGCCACCGGTGTGCCGATCGCGTTCGGAGTGCTGACGACCAACACCGCCGATGAGGCGATGGCACGGGCGGTCGACGGTCCTGCCAACAAAGGACGCGAGTGTGCCGAGGCCGCGCTGGCGATGGTGGAGTTGTATCGGAGGTTGGCCCGATGACGCGTACGCCACGCCGACAGTCGCGCGAGGCCGCGCTCCAGGCGTTGTACTTCTGGGAAGTGGGCGGGTCTGCTCCAGACGAGGCGCTTGAGCACGTCTTTGATGAACATCTGCCCGAGGCGCCTGAGAGCGTTCGGGTGTTTGCGGAACGCCTGATGCGCGGCGCAGTGGCCGAGCATCAGCAGATCGATGGACTGATACAGAGGCAGGCCAATCACTGGCGACTCGAGCGTCTGGCCGTTGTCGATAAGTTGATTCTTCGTCTCGCGGTGTGGGAGCTGCAGCATCACCCAGAGACTCCGCCCGCGGTCGTCGTCAACGAGGCGCTGGAATTGGCGCGGACGTTCAGCACGGACGAGTCGGTGAAGTTTGTCAACGGCGTACTCGACGGCATCCGCCGTACGTTGGCAGACACCGTACAGGAATCGAAGGAATAGGGAACGCCGTATGTCGAACGAAGTGGAACAGGTGGCGCAACGCCGGGCGAAGCTTGATGAACTGGTCGCCCTGGGCGTGCCGCCGTATCCGGTGCGCTTCGAGCGGTCGGCGACCATTTCGCACATCGTCGCGACGTATGGCGAGACCGAAGGCCCGGCCCTGGAGGACGACCGGCCCGAGGCCACACTCGCGGGACGCATCCTGTCGATTCGCAGTTTCGGAAAAGCGAATTTTCTGATGATCTCCGACGGTCTGAACCGGCTGCAGGTCTATGTGCGTGCTGACTCGATGTCCGAGCGGGATTTTGAGATCTTCAAGCGGCTCGATTTCGGTGATCACATCGGCGTCTCAGGGCGCCTGTTCCGGACCAAGACGAATGAATTGACGGTGTGGTCGGCGTCGATCACGTTCCTGGCCAAGTGCCTGCTGCCGCTGCCTGAGAAGTGGCATGGCTTGTCAGACGTGGAGACGCGGTATCGCCAACGGTATCTGGACTTGATCGTCAACGTTGAGTCGCGCCAGGTCTTTCAGACACGGGCGAAGATTATCTCGGGCATCCGGGGATTCCTCAACGCGCGGGGTTTTCTGGAGGTGGAGACACCAATGATGCAGCCGATGGCTGGTGGGGCGCTGGCTCGCCCGTTTACGACGCATCACAACGCTCTTGATATGCAGTTGTTCTTACGGATTGCGCCTGAGCTGTATCTCAAACGTCTGACTGTGGGCGGCTTTGAGAAGGTCTATGAAATTAACCGCAATTTCCGTAACGAGGGCATCTCGACCCAGCACAACCCTGAATTCACGATGCTCGAGTTCTACGAGGCCTATGTCGACTATCAGCATCTGATGCAGATGACCGAGGCCATGCTGGCCGAGGTGGCTCGCGAGGCGACCGGGGGCCTCGACGTGAGCTTTAACGGTCACGAGATCTCGTTCGCGGCTCCATTCAGGCGGTTGTCTTTGCGCCATGCGGCGGCAGAGGCGGCCACCGAGCGATTGGGACGGCCGGTGTCTGAGCCTGACTTGCGTGACCGTGACACAGCCGCCGAAATTGCCAAGGCACTCGGCTTCGATGTGAAGAAGGGGCACGGCGCGGGGAAGATCGCGACCACAATATTTGAAGGGCTATGGGAAGACCGCCTCATTCAACCGACGTTTGTGTATGACTTTCCGACCGAAGTGTCGCCGCTCTCGAAGCAGAAGCCCGACGACCCGGACACGGTGGAGCGGTTTGAGATGTATGCCGGCGGATTCGAAGTGGCCAACGGGTTCAGTGAGCTGAACGATCCCGGTGAGCAACGCCGCCGATTCGAAGACCAACTCAAGGATCGTGCGGCTGGTGATGCCGAGGCCCACCAGATGGATGAAGACTACGTGCGTGCCCTCGAATATGGCCTGCCCCCGACCGGCGGGGAAGGCATCGGCATTGATCGACTCGTCATGCTGCTCACGGGGAGCCCGTCCATTCGGGACG